>NZ_CP131914.1:195000-540000 GCF_040529045.1 Xanthomonas indica
CTGCAGGCGTCCTCACAAGTTACCTGCGCACACTGTCAAAGAACTTCGGGGCCGGCCTCAGCGCCTTTCCCTTTTTCGCCCCGACGTTTCCGTCCGAGTGAGCCGCCCATTATAGCGGACTTTTTGTTTCCGTCAACACCTCATTTCGAGGCGGTTGACGCTGGTTCGTCTTCAAACCCGAGGGCTTTTCGTCGAACCGAGCCGCCCATCATAGCGGCTTTTTTCTTGCCGTCAACACCTTTTTGATCAGGTGGTTGACGCTGCTTCTTCGTCCAAACCCGTAGGCTTTTCCTCGAAGCGAGCCGGCCATATTAGCCGACTTTTTCACTTCGTCAACACCTTTTTGAAGAGGTTTTGACGCCCTTGCCGCGTTGCCGTGAAGGCGTTGCGTCAGGGGAGGGAAAGTATGGCCCCAAATCGCCCGCTTGGGAAGAGGGCGTGAAAACTTTTTTCACTCTCCCGTCGCGGAGGTCCTGCCAGCCCCGCCGACCCTGCCTTTACGCCGCTCCGCACTGCTTGGCACTGCTCGCGTGGCGCGACTCTCTATATAGAGCGTTGCAGGCCCTGCCGACCGCCCCCACACCCGGCTCCTCGCCGGGACCGGGCAGCCGATCTCACGCTTCGACGAGTTGCACCCGGGCAAAGGTGCGCTTGCCGACCTGCAGGACGCCCTCGAAACCAGGGGCGAAGCTCTGCCGGGGATCCTCCACCACGTCGCCGGCCACGCGCACCGCCCGCTCCTTCAGCTTGCGGGTGGCCTCGGAATTGCTGGCGGTCAGGCCTGCGGCGGTCAGCAGCGCGGCGATCCGCAGCCCCTCCGCCGGCACGGCGACCTGCTGCAGCGGCAAGGCACTGGTGTCGCCCTGCCCGGTCACCACCGCATGCCAGCCGACGATGGCCTGCTCGGCGGCAGCCGCATCGTGGAAGCGGGTGGTGAGTTCGCGGGCCAGGCGCAGCTTCACTTCGCGCGGGTGCAGCCCGCCGGCCTGCACCTGCTGCCGCAGCGCCTGCGCCTCGCTCATGCCGATCTCGAAGGACAACAGTTCGATCCAGCGCCACATCAGCTCGTCGCCGATCTTCATGGTCTTGGTGACGATGTCGATCGCCGGCTCGCTGATGCCGATGTAGTTGCCCAGCGACTTGGACATCTTGTTGACCCCGTCCAGGCCTTCGAGCAGCGGCATCGTCAGCACGATCTGCGCCGGCTGCCCGTAGTGCTCCTGCAGGCCGCGGCCCATCAGCAGGTTGAACTTCTGGTCGGTGCCGCCCAGTTCGACGTCGGCCTTCAGCGCCACCGAGTCGTAGCCCTGCACCAGCGGGTACAGGAACTCATGGATCGCGATGGACTGCTGCGCGGCATAGCGCTTGGCGAAATCGTCGCGCTCGAGCATGCGCGCGACGGTGTGCTGGCCGGCCAGGCGGATCATGTCGGCCGCGCTCATCTGCCCGAACCACTCGGAGTTGAAGCGCACCTCGGTGCGTTCCCGGTCCAGCACCTTGAACACCTGCTCCTCGTAGGTGCGCGCATTGGCCAGCACGTCCTCGCGGGTCAGCGGCTTGCGGGTGACGTTCTTGCCGGTCGGGTCGCCGATCATCCCGGTGAAGTCGCCGATCAGGAAGATCACCTGGTGTCCCAGGTCCTGGAACTGGCGCATCTTGTTCAACAGCACGGTGTGGCCGATGTGCAGATCCGGCGCCGTGGGATCGAAGCCGGCCTTGACCCGCAGCGGGCGGCCGCTGCGCAGGCGGGCCTCCAGTTCTTCACGCTTGAGGATTTCATCGGCACCGCGGCCGATCAGGGCAAGGGACTCTTCGATCGTGGACAAAACAGGAACTCCGGCGAATGGCGTCAAGCAACGTGAATGGCGTTAAGAGCGAGTTAACCATGCAGTCAGGTGAAAATCCGAGCCGGCTCAATGGTTTGACGCGCTGTGGAACCATGTTTATGGTAGCCGAGTTTTGAGCTCGCGCTTCGGGCTCGTGAGGAAGCCTTGATGCCCAACAGTGATCAGGAACGCGCGCGCCGGCAGCGCTTCCAGCAACGCCTTCATGTTCTCCACGACACTGCGCTGCATCGCAAGTTGAAGGAACACCTTCCCGCCGGACGCTGGACGCGCCGCCACTGGATCCACGCCAGCCTGTTCGCCACCATCGGCGCGATGGTCGCCACCATCGTTCCCGGCTTTTCCAACGCCATCGACGTGCCGCTGCAGACCACGCAGGCGACGCTGGCGCTGCCGTTGCCGCCGATTTCGCTGGCGCAGCAACAGCAGGCCGCGATCACCGACAACTGGCAGGTGGTGCGGATCCAATCCGGGCAGACCCTGGGCTCGGTGTTCGAGCAGCTCGGCATCCCCGCCACGGTGATGCAGCGGGTGCTGGACCATCCGGGCACCCACGACGCGCTGACCAAGCTGCGCCCGGGCGCGGAAATCGGCTTCGACCTGGCGACGACGGGCGACCTGCGCGCCCTGCGCTTCGACCGCGATGCCACCCACCGGGTGGAACTGTCGCTGCTCGACGACGACATCAAGGAAAAGGTGATCGAGCGCGAGACCAGCACGCGCACCGTGGTCACCAGCGGCGAGATCACCAGCTCGCTGTACGTGGCCGCGCGCAAGGCCGGGCTGTCGCCGTCGGCGATCGCGACGATGACCGACGAGATCTTCAAGTACGACATCGACTTCGACAAGGACCTGCAGCCGGGCGACCGCTTCAGCGTGGTCATGGACGAGACCTGGCGCGAAGGCGAGCGTATCGACACCAGCAAGATCCTGGCGGCGACCTTCACCACCCGCGGCAAGACCTACAGCGGCTTCCGCTTCGAGCGCGGCGGCAAGCCGGCCGAGTATTTCGACGTGACCGGGCGGCCGCTGAAGAAGAGCTTCATCCGCATGCCGGTGTCCTACAGCCGCATCAGCTCCACCTTCGGCGCGCGCAAGCACCCGGTGCTGGGCACCATGCGCATGCACAAGGGCATCGACTACGCCGCGCCGACCGGCACCCCGATCATGGCCGCCGGCGATGCGCGGGTGCAGTTCGTCGGCACCCAGCGCGGCTACGGCAACGTGGTGATCCTGGACCACGGCAAGGGCTACAGCACGCTGTACGGGCACATGTCGCGCTTCGGCGGGATCAAGGCCGGCCAGCGCATCAACCAGGGCACGGTGATCGGCTATGTCGGCATGACCGGCATGGCCACCGGGCCGCACCTGCACTACGAATTCCGCGTGGACGGGGTGCAGCGCAATCCGGCCTCGGTGACGATGCCGCCGCCGACCCCGCTGGCGGGCGCCGAGCTGGCCGCGTTCCGCGCCCAGACCTCGCCGGCGCTGGCGCGCATCCAGCGCGTGGAGAAGCTGATCTACGCCGATGCCGACGAGCCGGCGGCGAAGAAGAAGAAGGTCGTCGCCTCGTCCAAGGCCGCCGCCTCGCACGACGCCGGCTGAGCACCGGCGTCCGGTTCCGCCGCGCCGCGCATTGACGGGCGGCGGCACCTGGCCCACGCTGCGGCGCCGACCGCCGCCTGGTGCCTTGCATGTCCTCGCCCTCCGCCGTTCCCGACGACGCCCTGTTCCTGGGCCTGATGTCCGGCACCAGCGCCGACGGCATCGATGCCGCGCTGGTGCGCTTCGGCCACGATGGACGCCCGCACCTGCAGCTGGGCCGTACCTACGCCTGGGCACCGCAGCAGCGCGCGGCGCTGATCGCCCTGGGCGAAGGCGGCGACATCACCTCGCTGGACGCACTGGGGCGGCTCGATGCCGAGGTCGCGATCGCCTTCGCCGAGGCGGCCCTGCGCCTGCTCGAGGACGCCGGCGTCGCGCCGGCCGCGGTCCGCGCGATCGGTTCGCACGGGCAGACCGTGCGCCACCGCCCGCTGGCCGATCCCGCCTTCACCTGGCAGCTCGGCGACGGCAACCGCATCGCCGAACTGACCGGCATCGCCACGGTCTGCGATTTCCGCCGCCGCGACGTCGCCGCCGGCGGCCATGGCGCGCCACTGATGCCGGCCTTCCATGCGGCGATGCTGGGGGCGGCGCACGAGGACCGGGCCGTGCTCAACCTCGGCGGCATCGGCAACCTGACCCTGCTGCCGGCGCGCGGCGCCGTGCGCGGCTTCGACACCGGCCCGGCCAACGCACTGCTCGATGCCTGGTGCCAGCGCCATCAGGGCCAGCCCTACGATGCCGGCGGCGCGTTCGCCGCCAGCGGCGCGGTCGACGCCGACCTGCTGCAGCGCCTGCTGGCCGATGCCTGGTTCGCGCTGCCGCCGCCCAAGAGCACCGGGCGCGAGCAGTTCCACCTGCGCTGGCTGGAGGCCTGCCTGGAAACACCGGCGCCGGCGCCGGCCGCGGTGCAGGCGACGCTGCTGGAGCTGACCGTGGCGACGATCGCCGATGCACTGCTGGCGCAGCAGCCGGCGACCCGGCAATTGCTGGTGTGCGGCGGCGGCGTGCACAACCCGGTATTGCTAGCGCGGCTGCAGGCGCGCCTGCCGGGCGTGCAGGTGCAATCCACCCAGGCGCAGGGCCTGGACCCGGACTACATCGAAGCGATGGGCTTTGCCTGGCTGGCGCGACAGACCCTGGCCGGGCTGCCGGGCAACCTGCCGTCGGTCAGCGGCGCGCGCGGGCCGCGCATTCTCGGCGCGATCCATCCCGCCTGAGCAACCACGCCAGCGAGAAGGTCAGAAGCCGCTGCCGGCCGGCAGCGCGCGCAAGGCCGCGATCGCCTCCGACAGCGCATCCACTTCGCGGTGCTCGAAGCCGCTGCGCACGTCGTGCTCGCTGGAGAACAGGCCCTGCTCGATCAGCGCCAGCACCGCCTGGCGCTGGGTCCAGCCGCGCGCAACGGCGATGCGGCGGATGCGTTCGAGCAGGAACGGGTCGATATCGCGCAACACAAGGTCGCTCATGCGGACTCCCGGGCGGCGGCGCACCCGTGCGCCGCTGCCCATCATCCCTGCCTGGGGACGCCCTTTCAATCGCGGGACGACACCGCCTGTGGCGTCTGTTCGCGGATCCGCGGCCACAGCCAGGCCAGCAACAGCAGGGTCGGGATCACGGTGAAGGCGCTAAGCACGAAGAAGGTGCTGTAGGAGGTGGCTTCGACGATGTAGCCGGAGACACCCCCGACGAACTTGCCCGGCAGATTGGCCAGCGACACCAGCAGCGCGTACTGGGTGGCGGTGAAGTTGCGATCGGTCAGCGAGGACATGAAGGCGACCAGCACGGTGCCGGCGAAGCCCTGGAACAGGTTGTCGGCGCTGAGCGCGGCGTAGAACGACCAGAGCTGGCCGGGGTTGTGCGCCATCAGCAGGAACGCCAGGTTGGACAGCGCCACGCCCAACGCGGCGACGAGCAGCATGCGCCGAAAGCCGAAGGCGGCCACCGCCAGGCCGCCGACGAAGGCCCCGGCGATGCCCATCCACACCCCGAACAGCTTGGAGACGTTGGCGATGTCGGCCTTGTCGAAGCCCGAGTCCAGGTAGAACGGACCGGACATCACCCCGATCACCTGGTCGGGGAACTTGAACAGGCCCACGAACAGCAACAGCGCCAGCCCCAGCGCCAGGCCGTTGCTGGAGAAGAAGCTGGAAATCGGCTGCCAGAACGCGCCGACCACGTCGATCCTGCGCACCACCGTCGCCGCCGGCACCTCCGGCTCGCGGCACACCAGGGTGGTGACGATCGGCAGCAGCATCAGCCCGGCCATGACCAGGTAGGCCAATGTCCAGTTGCCGAACTGCGCCAGGTACAGCGCGCCGGCGCCGGACAGGATCAGGCCGATGCGATAACCGAAGGTGTAGGTCGCGGCGAGCGCGGCCTGCGCCGACGGCGGCGCGATCTCGATGCGGTAGGCATCCACCACCGAGTCCTGGGTGGCGCCGGCGAAGGAGGCGATCAGCACCCACAGCACCAGCGTGCCCACGCTCAACTCCGGGCGGGTGAACGCCAGCGCCACCAGGCCGATGGCCACGCCCAGCTGCGCGACCAGCAGCCACGAGCGGCGCCGGCCGAGGAAGCCGAGCAGCGGGAAGCGGTAGCGGTCCAGCAGCGGCGCCCACAGGAACTTGAGCAGGTAGAAGAAGCTGGCCAGGCTGATCAGGCCGATGCTGCCCAGGTCCAGGCCGACGTCGCGCAGGCGCGTGGACAGAGTCTGCGAGGCGATCAGCAGGAACGGCAGCCCGCTGCCGAAGCCCAGCAGCGCCATGGTCGCCGCCGACGGCGTGGCGAAGGCGCGCTTGATCCCGGCCCAGCCCTTGTACGACACCGGCGCCGCGGAGGTGCCACCGCTCATTCGCGGTAGTCCACCGTGAACGGCGCATGGTCGGAGAAGCGCTGCGCGGTGTAGATGGAACAGCCTTGCAGGCGCTCGCGCAGGGTCGGGGTGACGAACTGATAGTCGATGCGCCAACCGACGTCGTTGGCGCGCGCCGCGCCGCGGTTGCTCCACCAGGTGTAGTCCTGGCCCTCCGGATGCAGCGCGCGGTAGGCATCTACCCAGCCGCGGCCGCTGGCCGGGTCGGCCTCCTCGGCACGGTCGGCGCACAGGCCGTTGAGCCAGTCGCGCTCGGCCGGCAGGCAGCCGGAGTTCTTCTGGTTCGACTTCCAGTTCTTGATGTCCAGCGCCGAGCGCACGATGTTCCAGTCGCCGCACAGCACGTAGTCGCGGCCGCTGTGCAGCCACTCCACCAGGATCGGCCGCAGCCAGTCCATGACCTGGAACTTGTAGCCCTGGCGCAGCTCGCCGGAGGACCCGGAGGGGATGTAGAAGGACACCACGCTCAGGTTGCCGAAGCGCGCCTCGATGTAGCGGCCTTCCTCGTCGAACTCCGGCCAGCCCAGCGCGGTCCGCACCTCGTCCGGCTCGCGCTTGCTGTAGATGGCCACGCCGCTGTAGCCCTTCTTGGTGCTGGCGTCGCGGAACCAGACCCGGTAACCGTCCGGCAGGAACGCCGGCCCGGCCAGCTGATGCTCCTGCGCCTTGGTCTCCTGCACGCACAGCACATCCGCCTGTTGCGTGGCGAACCACTCGAAAAAGCCCTTGGTGGCGGCCGATCGCAGGCCGTTGGCGTTGAAGCTGATGATGCGCATGGAGAGCCGGGAATGGGGAAAGGGGACTAGGGAATGGTGAAAAGCATAGCGGTTGTTCCGTCTTCGCGGTCCTGCTGGGGTACGCTTTATCGGTTCCCTATTCCCGTTTCCCCATTCCCGGCGCTCCAATGACCGACTACCGGCAACGTTTCCTGCAACTGGCCCTGGACGTGGAGGCGCTGCGCTTCGGCGAGTTCACGCTGAAGTCCGGGCGCCTCAGTCCGTACTTCTTCAACGCCGGACGTTTCGACTCCGGTGCCAGCATGGCGCGGCTGGCGGCGTGCTATGCCGATGCGGCCGACGCCGCCGGGCTCGACTTCGACCTGTTGTTCGGCCCGGCCTACAAGGGCATTCCGCTGGCCACGGCGGTGGCCTGCGAGTACGCGCGGCGCGGGCGCGACCTGCCGCTGGCGTTCAACCGCAAGGAAGCCAAGGCGCACGGCGAAGGCGGCAGCCTGATCGGCGCGCCGCTGGCCGGCCGCCGGGTGCTGATCGTGGACGACGTGATCACCGCCGGCACCGCGATCCGCGAGGCGCTGGGCATCATCCGCGCCGCCGGCGGCGCGCCGGCCGCGATCCTGGTCGCGCTGGACCGCCAGGAGATCGCGGCCGAGGACGACCGCCGCTCGGCGGCGCAGGCGGTGGCCGCCGAAGCCGGCGTTCCTGTGGTCTCGGTCGCGCATCTGGGCGACCTGCTTGCATTCATCGACGGAAACGCAGACCTTGTCGGCTTCCGCGAACCGCTGCTGGCCTACCGGGTCCGCTACGGTTGCGCTTCGTCTGGCTGACAGCAGGGGGCTGCCACGATGCCGATCCGACCACGCAATCGCGTCCTGCCGGCCGTGCTGGCGCTGCTGGCCTTGCCGGCCGCCGCGCAGCAGGCACCGGCACCGTCCAAGAAGCTGTATTGCTGGAACCAGGGCGGACAACGCACCTGCAGCGATGCGCTGCCGCCGGAAGCGGTGAACCAGGCCCGCGACGAGTTCAACGTCACCAGCGGCATGCGCAGCGCCGAGGTCGGACGCGCGCTGAACGCCGAGGAGCGCGCCGCGGCCGCGGCCGATGCCGCGCAGCAGCGCGCCGACCAGGCGGCGCTGGAAACGCGCAAGCGCACCGACCAGGCGATGCTGCTGTCGTACCAGACCGAGGACGAACTGCGCCGGGTGTTCGCCGAGCGCATCGGCATCGTCGACAACAACATCCAGACCGCGCGCTACAACGTGGAGAGCCTGCGCCAGGGCCTGATCGGCCTGCTGTCCGGCGCCGGCACGCGCGAGCTGACCGGGCAGAGCGTGCCGGCCAAGACCGCCGACGAGGTGCAGCAGCGGCACCGCGCCCTGCTGTGGCAATTGCGCATGCAGAAGAACTTCGAGCAGCAGCGGCTCGGCCTGGATCAGGAAATCGAGGACGTGCTGCAGCGCTATCGCGCGGCCCGCGGCGTCGGCCCGGCAGCGGCCGCGACCACCGCCGGCGGCTGAGCCGCCGTACGGTCCGGCGCCCGGACCAGGCCGGGCGCGCGAAGCCCCCTCAGAACGTCGGCGTCAGCCCCGGCAGCACCGCCTGCAGCTGGGCGCGGAACAGTGCCTTGATCCGCTCCAGCGCCGCCGCGTTGTCGGCCTCGAAGCGCAGCACCAGCACCGGCGTGGTGTTGGAGGCGCGCACCAGGCCCCAGCCGTCGGGGAAATCGGCGCGCAGGCCGTCGATGGTCAGCAGCCGCGCACCGGCGAACGGCGAGCCGTCCTGCTGCGCCCGGGCGGCCAGGTCGGCGACCAGCGCGTGCGCATCCTGCCCGTCCACCGGCAGCTTGATCTCCGGCGTGGCCACGCTGTCGGGCAACTCGGCCAGCACTTCCGACGGCGCTTCCTCGCGCTGGGCCAGGATCTCCAGCAATCGCGCCGCCGCGTACAGGCCGTCGTCGAACCCGTACCAGCGCTCCTTGAAGAAGAAGTGGCCGCTCATCTCGCCGGCCAGCTCGGCGTCGGTCTCGCGCATCTTTGCCTTGATCAGCGAATGCCCGGTCTTCCAGACCAGCGGGCTGCCGCCGTTGCGCAGCACGTAGTCGGACAGCTTGCCGGTGCACTTGACGTCGTAGATCACCAGCGCGCCGGGATTGCGTTGCAGCACGTCGGCGGCGAACAGCATCAGCAGGCGGTCCGGATAGATCACCGTGCCGTCCTTGGTGACCACGCCGAGGCGGTCGGCGTCGCCGTCGAAGGCCACGCCCAGGTCGGCGTCGAAGCGCCGCACGGTCTGCACCAGGTCCTCCAGGTTGCGCGGCTCGCTGGGGTCGGGATGGTGGTTGGGGAAGGTGCCGTCGACGTCGCAGTACAGCGGCACCACCTCGGCGCCGATCGCCTCCAGCAGCCGCGGCGCCAGTTCGCCGCCGACGCCGTTGCCGGCATCGGCCACGACCTTGAGCGGGCGGTCCAGCTGCACGTCGTCGGCGATGCGCTGGATGTAGTCGTCGCCGACGGCGCGCTGCTGCAGCCGGCCCGGTTCCTCGGCAGTGGGCAGGCAGCCGGTGCTGATCCGCGCGTGCAGGTCGGCGATGGCGGCGCCGGACAGGGTCTCGCCGCCGATCACGATCTTGAAGCCGTTGTAGTCGGCCGGGTTGTGGCTGCCGGTGACCGCCACGCAGCTGCCGGCGCGCAGGTGATAGGCGGCGAAGTACACCACCGGGGTCGGCGCCAGGCCGATGTCGGTGACATGGCAGCCGGCGCGGCGCAGGCCTTCGATCAGCGCCGCCGACAGCTCCGGCCCGGACAGGCGGCCATCGCGGCCGACCACCACCTCGTTGAGTCCCTGTTCCTGCATCACCGCGCCGATCGCCTGGCCGATCAGTGCCGCGACCTGCGGGCTGAGGTCGCGGCCGACCACGCCGCGGATGTCGTAGGCGCGGAAGATCTCCGGCGCCACCGTGAACGCCGGCACCGGCTTGGCCGGCGCGGCCTCCTCGGCGGCGGGCGGCGGCGGCGGCGGCGGCTCCTGGCGTTGCAGGCTCTGCTGCAGGGTGTGTTCTTCGGTGGCCGCCGCGCCGGCGCGGCGCGCCCGCGGCTGCGGCAGGCGCCCACGCGCGGCCAGCAACAGCAGTGCGCCGAGCACCGCGCACAGGCCGGCGACCAGCAGGCAGGGCAGCGCGCCCAGCCCAAGCGGACCGGCTTCGGTATCCGGCAGCGAGGCGACCATGCGCAGGCCGCTGTCGCCGACCGGCCGCGACAGCGCGTCGGCGCGATCGTGCAGCGCATTGTCGCCGGCGGCGATCACGTCATAGCCGCCCTGGCGCAGGGCCAGGTAGCCGGTGCCCGGCACCGATGCCTGCGCGACCGGATCGGTCAGCAGCGCCAGCGGCAGGCGCAGGTAGACCACCCCGGCGCTGCCGCCCAGCGACGCCGGCGCGGCCAGGCCCAGCCGCGGGCCGCCGCCGTCGCGGATCACCGCGCTGGCCAGCTTGCCGGTCAGCAGGGCCTTTTCCAGCAGCGCCAGGCGGCCGTAGCCGAAGCGCGCCGTATCGGCATAGCCCGGCTCCAGGTCGGCGGGCAGCACCAGCGCGTCCTCGGCCTGCGCCCAGTCCGCACGCAGCGCCTGCGCGGCGGCCGCGGCATCGCCGCGGCTCAGGGCCGCCTGCACGGCCGGCTGCTGCAGGCGCTCGGACAGGCGCTTGCCCGCGCCGGCCAGCGCCTGCTGGGTCTGCATGACCGCGGCATCGCGTGCCTGCTCCAGCGTGGCGGCGGCCTGCTCGGCCCGCCATTGCTCGACCCCGCTCCAGCCGAACCAGACCACCAACAGCACCAGCAGCACCGTCAGCAGAGGCGCCACCTTGCGCAAACCCTGCGGCACCGGCCGCGCTTGTGTTGCCTCGCTCATGCAGACGATCCCCTGTCAGCGCACTCCGGTATGGCCGAATCCACCCGTTCCCCTGGCGCTGTCGGCAAAAGTATCCACCACCTGCAGGGCGACGCGCACGACCGGCATCACCACTAACTGCGCGATGCGATCGCCGGGGGCGATGGTGAAGTCCTCGCGGCCGCGGTTCCAGACGCTGATCAGCAACGGCCCCTGGTAGTCGGCATCGATCAGGCCGGTACCGTTGCCCAACACGATGCCGTGACGGTGGCCCAGGCCCGAGCGCGGCAGCACCACCGCGCACAGCTGCGGATCGGCGATGTAGATGGACAGGCCACTGGGGATCAGCGCGGTGTCGCCCGGCGCCAGGGTCAGCGGCGCCTCGGTGGCCGCGCGCAGGTCGAGCCCGGCGCTGGCTTCGGTGGCGTAGTCGGGCAGCGGCCAGCTGTCGCCGAAGCGCGGATCCAGCAGTTTCACCTGCAGCGGATAGGGCGTGGGAGTGCTCATGCGTGCAGCCTCTGCGCGATCAGGTCCAGCAGTTGTTCGGCCAGCTGCGTCTTGGAGACCGCCGGGAAGTCGCGTTCGCCATCCTGCCAATAGGCGGTGGCCGCGTTCTGGTCGCTCTCGAAGCCGTTGCCGGCCACCCCCACCCGGTTGGCCACGATCAGGTCCAGGTGCTTGTCGGCGAGTTTGCCACGGGCATAGCGCTCGATGTCGTGGGTCTCGGCGGCGAAGCCGACCACCAGCTTCAGCGCCTGGGTCTGCGCGGCGACCTCGGCCAGGATGTCCGGGGTGCGGGTCAACTCCAGGGTCAGGGTCTCGCCGCTCTTCTTGATCTTCTGCGCCGCCACTTGTTTTGGCGTGTAATCGGCGACCGCGGCGGTGCCGATGTAGATGTCCGCCGGCAGCGCGCCGAGCACCGCTTCGCGCATCTGCGCGGCCGAGCGCACGTCGATGCGCTGCACGCCGTCGGGTGTAGACAAATGCACCGGCCCGCTGACCAGCACCACCTCGGCGCCCTGCCGGGCGGCGGCGGCGGCCAGGGCGTAGCCCATCTTGCCGCTGCTGCGGTTGCCCAGGTAGCGCACCGGATCCAGGTCTTCGTAGGTGGGGCCGGCGCTGATCACCATGCGCAGGCCGCGCAAGGCGCCAGTGCCAGCGCCCGTGCCAGACCGCGACGGGATGGCGACGTTGGCGTTGGCGGCGGGCGGGGCAACCGACGCGGCGCCCTGGTCGGTGCGCCCAGCGAGCGCGGCGACGATCTGCTCGGGTTCGGCCAGGCGGCCGGGGCCGGACTCGCCTTCGGCCAGCGGGCCGTCGTTCGGGCCGACCACCTGCGCGCCGCGCTGGCGCAGGGTGGCGATGTTGGCCTGGGTGGCCGGATGCAGCCACATGCGGTGGTTCATGGCCGGGCACACGGTCAGCGGCGCGGTGCTGGCCAGGCACAGCGTGCCCACCAGGTCGTCGGCCAGCCCGTGCGCCAGGCGCGCCAGCAGGTCGGCGGTGGCCGGCGCCACCACGATCTGTTCGGCCCAGCGGGCCAGTTCCAGGTGGCCCATCGCCTGCTCGGCCCCGCTGTCCCACAGCGTGGTGCGGGTGAGATGACCCGACAGCGCCTGGAAGCTCAGCGGGGTAACGAACTGCTGCGCGCCGGCGGTCATCGCCACCTGCACCTCGGCGCCGGCGTCGCGCAGGCGCCGCACCAGTTCCAGCGCCTTGTAGGCGGCGATTCCCCCGCCGACGCACAACAGCACACGTCGCCCCTGCAGGGGCCTCTCGAAAATCGGGGTCACGTCGGGAATGTCCTACCCATACAAGGACGATTAGCTTACCCGATGGTTTTTGGCGGCCTGATACCGTTGCGCCATGTCGGCCGGCACCCTGGCGATATGCACATCTCCGACTGGCCCTGCGAAGAACGTCCCCGGGAAAAGCTGCTGGCACGCGGCCCCCGGGCCCTTTCCGACGCCGAACTGCTGGCGATCTTTCTCGGCTCCGGCCTGCCCGGCAGCGACGCGGTGCGCACCTCGCGCGACCTGCTGCAGCGGCACGGGCCGTTGCGCACGCTGCTGGACCGAACGCCCGGCGACCTGGTGCGCCTGCCCGGGCTGGGGCCGGCGCGCGCCTGCCAGCTGTCGGCGGCGCTGGAACTGGGCCAGCGCCACCTGGCCGCGGAACTGCAGCGTGGCGACACCCTCAGCAACCCGGTCAGCGCCGGCCGCTACTTCGCGCAACGCCTGCGGTCGCGGCCCTACGAGGTGTTCGCCGCGCTGTTCCTGGACACCCGGCACCGCTGGCTGGCTTTCGAGGAGCTGTTCCAGGGCACCCTGGACGGCGCCGAGGTGCACCCGCGCGAGGTGGTGCGGCGTGCGCTCATGCTCAATGCCGCGGCGGTGATCATCGGCCACAACCACCCGTCCGGAAACCCGGAACCCTCGCCCGCCGACCGCGCGGTCACCCACCGGCTCAAACAGGCGCTGGACCTGATCGACGTGCGCCTGCTCGACCATTTCATCGTGGGCGACGGCGTGCCGGTCTCGATGGCATCGCGCGGCTGGGCCTGAGCCGCGGCGCGGGGCAGGCCTTGCCGGCCTGGCACGCGCGCCCGGCGGGCCAACGGCGGCCACGGCCATGCCGCCGCGCAGCGGTCTGGCCGGCGCGGGCCTGCGGCCGCGTCACGGCTGAGGTCGGGCTGAACCCGGGACGGGCCGGGAGGCGGCGGGTCGGGTAAAATCGCCGGTTCCGCGCTTCAAGCAGAGATCTCGTGAAATCCCAACTCCGCGCCCTGATCGGTCAAGGCATCGAAGCCTTGCGCGCCAATGGCACCCTGCCGGCCGACACCCTGCCGCCGGACTTCGTGGTCGAGCGGCCCAAGACCCGCGAGCACGGCGACTTCGCCACCAACGCGGCAATGCTGCTGGCCAAGGCCGCGCGCACCAATCCGCGCGCCCTGGCCCAGCAACTGGTGGACGCGCTGCCGGCCAACGACGATGTCAGCAAGGTCGAGATCGCCGGCCCGGGCTTCATCAATTTCCACCTCGGCCCCGGCGCCTACCAGCGCGAGGTGCTGACGGTGCTCAAGCAGGGCGAGGACTATGGCCACAGCCTGGTCGGCAACGGCCGCACCGTGGGCGTGGAGTACGTCTCGGCCAATCCGACCGGCCCGCTGCACGTCGGCCACGGCCGCGCCGCGGCCATCGGCGACTGCCTGGCGCGCCTGCTCGAGGCCAACGGCTGGAACGCCAAGCGCGAGTTCTACTACAACGACGGCGGCAACCAGATCGAGAACCTGGCCCGCTCGGTGCAGGCGCGCGCCCAGGGCAAGACCCCGGACAGCCCGGACTGGCCGGAGGAAGGCTACCGTGGCGACTACATCCAGGACGTGGCCGACGCCTACCTGGCCGGCGCCGCGGTGGACCTGGAAGGCCACGTGGTCACCGGCGCCAGGGATCCGCAGGATCTGGACGCGATCCGCCGCTTCGCCGTGGCCTATCTGCGCAACGAGCAGAACCACGACCTGGCCGCGTTCGGCGTGGATTTCGACATCTACTTCCTGGAAAGCTCGCTGTACCGCGACGGCAAGGTCGAGGAGGCGGTGCAGAAGCTGATCGCCTCCGGCCACACCTACGAGGACGGCGGCGCGCTGTGGCTGAAATCCACCGATTTCGGCGACGACAAGGACCGGGTGATGCGCAAGTCCGACGGCAGCTACACCTATTTCGTGCCGGACGTGGCCTACCACCTGAGCAAGTGGCAGCGCGGCTACGTGCGCGCCATCACCGAGCTGGGCGCCGACCACCACGGCTCGCTGGCGCGAGTGCGCGCCGGCCTGCAGGCGATGGACCTGGGCATCCCCAAGGGCTGGCCGGAATACGTGCTGCACCAGATGGTCACGGTGATGCGCGGCGGCGAGGAAGTGAAACTGTCCAAGCGCGCCGGCAGCTACCTGACCCTGCGCGACCTGATCGAGGAGGCCGGCCGCGACGCCACCCGCTGGTTCCTGATCGCGCGCAAGCCCGATTCCCAGCTCACCTTCGACATCGACCTGGCGCGCCAGCAGAGCAACGACAACCCGGTGTTCTACGTGCAGTACGCGCATGCCCGCGTGTGCAGCCTGCTGCGCCAGGCGCAGGAGAAGAAGCTGGACTACGACCAGGCCGACGGCCAGGCGCAACTGAACCGGCTGAACGACACGACCTCGCTGGAATTGATGCAGGAACTCTCGCGCTACCCGGAAGTGGTGGAGAATGCGGGGCATGCGCTGGAGCCGCATCTGATCGCGCAGTACCTGCGCGAACTGGCCACGGCCTTCCACACCTGGTACCACGGCACCCCGGTGCTGGTGGACGACGCCGGCGAACGCAACGCCAAGCTGACCCTGGCGGTGGCGGCGCAGCAGGTCTTGGCGAACGGTCTGAACCTCCTGGGCGTCTCGGCCCCGGAAAAAATGTGAGTGGAGAAGCGGTAAATGGCAGCACGACGCGGTAAGACCCAGGCTCGACGCAACACCGGCAACGGCACGCCCGGGTGGGTGTGGCTGATCGCCGGCGCGGCGATCGCCGCGGTGGTGTTCCTCGGCGCGCCGGGCCTGTTCAAGAAGGATGGCGACTTCCTGCGCGTGGGCGGCCCGCGCGCCAATCCGGATGCGCAACCGGCACCGGTGGCCGATGCCGACGTCGATGCGGCGCCGGACCTGCCCAAGCCCGCCGCCAACGCGGCCGGCAGCACCAAGCCGGAGGCGAAGAAGGACGCGCAGACCCAGTACGACTTCTACACCCTGCTGCCCGGCAAGGAAGTGCAGATGTCCGACGCCGAACTGGCCGCCAGCGCGCGCGCCGAGGCGGCTCGCCAGGCCAAGGCGCAGGCCGCTGCGGGTGCGACTGCCGCCGCGACCGGCACCACGCCGGCGGCGGCCACGGCCGCGCCGACGGCAACCGCGGCCAATCCGACCCCGCTGCCGGAAACGCCGAGCGTGGCGGCCAGCACCGCGGCCACCCCGGCGGCGTCCAGGCCGACGGCGACCACGGCCACGCCGGCCGCGACCACCGCACCGGCCGCGGCAGCGGCAGCGGCAACCGCCGCGCCCGACAACGCGCGCTACATCCTGCAGGCCGGCTCATTCGGCGCCTCCGGCGACGCCGAGTCGACCAAGGCCAAGCTGGCGATGCTGGGCCTGTCGGCGCGCGTGGAATCGGCGCAGATCAGCGGCAAGACCGTCTACCGCGTGCGCATGGGCCCTTACGGCACCGCCAGCGAGTTGGCCGAGGCCAAGCAGAAGTTGAACGGCAGCGGGCTGTCGGCGATCGCGATCAAGGCGCAGTGAAGCCGGGATTGGGGAATCGGGATTCGGGAATGGGTGAAGCGGTCTGCGTGCTGTTCTCGCCTCTGTGTGCATGCATGCGTCGTCGCCATTGACGCGCCGACGCTGATGTGACGCGCTGCAGTCCACTGTCCGCGACCTACCGGCGATCGAGCAAGGCGCGGTAGCGCCGGAAATCGGGATTAGGGCATCGGGAATGGGAAGAGCGAGTGCTCGCCCGTTCCCTGTTGCGTGCGGGCGCGGGAACGCGCGTGGGGGTTGCCGTAGCGGCCGTGATCGCGCGCATGCGGTGATCCTCCGCGAGCGCAGGGCGGTGTCGACACCCTGCCACCGCATTTGCTTTTACCATTCCCGATTCCCCCCTCCCGATTCCCGGCCCCCAATGACCCAGACTGCCCTGATCACCGGTGCCACTTCCGGTTTCGGCGCCGCCGCCGTGCGCCGCTTCGTCGACGCCGGCTGGCGCGTGATCGCCACCGGCCGCCGCGCCGAGCGCCTGCAGCCGCTGCTGGACGCCTTCGGCGCCGAGCGCGTGCACATCGCCGCCTTCGACATCCGCGACACCGACGCGCTGGACGCGATGCTGGCGGCACTGCCCGAGGCGTTCCGCGGCATCGACCTGCTGGTCAACAACGCCGGGCTGGCCCAGGGCACCGCGCCCGCGCAGGCCGCGCAACTGGACGACTGGCGCACGATGATCGACACCAACATCACCGCGCTGGTGACGCTGACCCATCGCCTGCTACCGACGCTGATCCAGCGCCGTGGCGCGATCATCAACATCAGTTCGGTCGCCGCGCTGTATCCCTACCCCGGCGGCAACACCTACGGCGGCACCAAGGCCTTCGTCAGCCAGTTCTCGCTGGGCCTGCGCTCGGACCTGCACGGCACCGGCGTGCGCGTGACCGCGATCGAACCGGGCATGGCCGAGACCGAATTCACCCTGGTCCGCACCCATGGCGACCAGAAGGCCTCGGACACGCTCTACCAGGGCGCGCAGCCGATGACCGCCGACGACATCGCCGAGCAGATCTTCTGGGTGGCGACGCTGCCGCCGCATCTGAACATCAATCGGCTGGAAATCATGCCGGTGACGCAGTCCTTCGCCGGCTTCCAGGTCGCGCGGCAACCGGCCTGAGCGGCCGCGGGGTCGCGCGCGGCCCCGCCACCTGCCCTTTCCCACGCCCTCGCGGCGCAAACATCCCTGCTGTCGCAGGGCAGAGGCCGGCCGGGCATGCCGGTCGCTCGTCTATTCCGACATCTTTTTAACGAAATGATATAACATCACGCAAATGGTGACGCGCTCGTGGATCGGACCGCGCACCATCCGCTCGCCCGCAGCCCGCCGCTGCCGCCAGCCTCCACTCCCCTTCGTCCGCAGACACCATGAAGACCTATACCCACGCCCTCGCCGTGCTGGCCGGGCTCGCGGCCGGCGACGGCGCCGCGCAGACGTCGACCGACACCACCACCACGCTCGGCACCGTGGAAGCGCGGCGCCACAGCGCCGCTTCGCTGTCCACCCGCAACATCCTCAGCTCGGTCGACGTGCTCGGCAGCGAGCAGATCGGCGACAAGAACGTCATGAACAGCTGGGAGCTGCTCGGGCAGATGCCCGGCATGCAGCTCACCGAAACCCGGCAGGGCGCCGAATCCGGCAAGGTCACCTTCCGCGCCTTCAATGGCGAGGGCTATCTCAACGGCATCAAGGTGCTGATCGACGGCGTGCCGAGCAACGTCAACAGCGGCAACCAGCGCTTCATCGACATGATCTTTCCGCTGGAGATCGCCTACATCGAAGTGGTCCGCGGCACCAACGATCCGCGCTACGGCCTGCACAACATCGGCGGCAATTTCAACATCGCCACGCGCCAGGGCGGCAACTACCA
This sequence comes from Xanthomonas indica, assembly GCF_040529045.1. Classification (NCBI taxonomy): domain Bacteria; kingdom Pseudomonadati; phylum Pseudomonadota; class Gammaproteobacteria; order Lysobacterales; family Lysobacteraceae; genus Xanthomonas; species Xanthomonas indica. The sequence continues at coordinate 213,153 of NZ_CP131914.1, forward strand.
GGACCTGCGATTGAGCGGCGGCAGCTTCGCCACGCGCGAGCTGCAGTACGCCGCCGGCCATGAGGCCGATGGCCTGGCGCAGAACTACTTCGTCGGCGCGCAGGCCGCGCACGGCTATCGGCAGCACGACACCTCGCGCAAGTACACGCTCGGCGGCAAATGGTTCTACGGCGAAGACGACGATGCCGCGCGCATCGGCCTGATCGCCCGGATCTACCACCACGAGGCTGACGAACCGGGCTTCCTCACCGCCGCGCAACTGGCCGAGGACCGCGCGCAATCGCCGCCGAAGAACGCCAACGACGGCGACGACCGCGACATGCGCCAGGCCAGCGTGCACGCCGACTTCAAGCTCGGCGACGGCCTGCAACTGCGCAACACGTTGTACTTCAATCGCTATGAGGACGACCGCCGCGTCACCTTCACCAGCTACCCGGTCGGCAACGCACCGCGGCAGCGCCGGCAATGGGACGAAACCCAGACCGGCCTGCTCAGCACCGTCGCCTGGCAGGCCAGCGATCTGCTGAGCGTGGAAGCCGGCTTCAACGCCGAGCACCAGGACAACCGCTATCGGCGCGCGCGCTATGCCTACAGCGTGCCGACCGATTTCGACCGCACGCCGGCACGGGTGCAGAACGACGATCGCTACAGCCTGGACAACCTCGGTCTGTACCTGCAGGCGGTGCTGCAGCCGACCGACGCGCTGAAGATCGTGCCGGCGTTCCGCGCCGACCGTTTCTCCGGCGAGACCGCGCTGCCCGGCGGCATCCATGCGCCGCTGCAACGCTACGGCTGGATCGACCAACCCAAGCTCAGCGTGATCTACGCGCTGACGCCGCAGCTGAGCGTGTATGCGAACTGGGGACGCACCTTCCAGATCCTCACCGGCTCCACCGCGCCGGCCTATCTCACCCCGGGCCAGCCGGCGTTCCGGCCCTCGATCAATACCGGCAAGGAACTGGGCCTGAAACTGCAGCAGGTGGCCGGCACCGAGGCGCGCGTGGCGGTGTGGCGCCAGGACGCCACCGACGAAGTGGCCAACATGCCCAGCACCGGCACCACGGTCGGGCTCGGCCAGACCCGCCGGCAAGGCGTGGACCTGCAACTGAGCACGCAATTGGGCGAGCACTGGACCGCGTGGCTCTCGCATGCGGTGCAGGAAGCCAAGGTGGTCAGCGCCTACACCGCCACCGGCGAATCGCTGCGCGGACGCGAGGTGTTCTCCACGCCGCGCTACATCAGCAACGCCGGCCTCGACTACCGGCCCGACGCGCGTTGGACATTCGGCGTGCAGGCGCGCGCGCAGGGCGACTACTACATCGACGAGCGCAATGCGCAGGGCAAGTACGGCGGTTTCCGCGTGGTCGACGCCAGCGTGCGCTACCAGCTCACCTCGCGCAGCAGCCTCGGCCTGCAGGTCAAGAACCTCACCGACGCCCGCTATGCCTACGTGTGGTACGACAACTTCTTCTGGGGCGGCAACGACCAGCCGATGTTCTCGCCGGCGCCAGGACGCTCGGCCTACCTGAGCGTCGAAGTGCGGCTGTAGGGCAACGCCAACGACCTGCTTCCGCTACTCCACGCCGGAGGCGGGTTGCCTTGTGGGAGCGGCGTCTGCCGCGCCGGGTTCACCAGGATCACCACGTCGCGGCTGAAGCCGCTCCTACAAGGCGCTTCCCGTCGTGACCGGAGGCCCTGTCGTCGTCGCGGCTGGCGGACGGCCGCACTTCCCCCGCCACATCGTTTAACATTGCCTTCACGGAGCGACGGACGCCCAGCGTCCCGAACAAGCAAGCCCCGCAACCTCGCCGTTGCCGCCAGCCCTCCGCTGTCCCCACTTGCTTGCAGGCCCATGAAGATCGATTCCCTTGCCCTGGCCGTCCTGGCCGGGCTTGCCGCCGGCCACGCCGGCGCGCAGACCCTGACCTCCGAGACCACCACCACCCTGGGCACCGTGGAGGCGCGGCGCGAGACCGCCGCCTCGCTGTCCACCCGCAACATCCTCAGCTCGGTCGACGTGCTCGGCAGCGAGCAGATCGGCGACAAGCAGGTCATGAACGGCTGGGAATTGCTGGGCATGATGCCCGGCGTGCAGCTCACCGAGATCCGCCAGGGCGCCGAGACCGGCAAGGCCACTTTCCGCGCCTTCAATGGCGAGGGCTACCTCAACGGCATCAAGATCCTGATCGATGGCGTGCCGAGCGATGCCAACAGCGGCAACCAGCGCTTCACCGACATGATCTTCCCGCTGGAGATCGCCTACATCGAAGTGGTGCGCGGCACCAACGACCCGCGCTACGGCCTGCACAACATCGGCGGCAACCTCAACATCGCCACGCGCCAGGGCGGCGACTACCAGGACCTGCGGCTGAGCCACGGCAGCTTCGCCACGCGCGAGTTGCAGTATGCCGTCGGCCACGAGGCCGGTGGCCTGGCACAGAACTATTTCGTCGGCGCGCAGGCCACGCAGGGCGAACGCGCGCACGACAGCGCGCGCAAGTACACCCTCGGCGGCAAGTGGTTCTACGGCGAGGACGACGACACCGCGCGCATCGGCCTGATCGCCCGCGCCTATCATCTCGCCGCCGATGCGCCCGGCTTCCTCACCGCCGCGCAACTGGCAGAGGACCGCGAGCAGTCGCCGCCGCAGAATGCCAACGACGGCGGCGAGCGCACCCTGCGCCAGGCCAGCGTGCATGCAGACCTGAAGCTCGGCGAGGGCCTGCAGTTGCGCAACACGCTGTACGTCAATCGCTACGACGAAGAACGCCGGGTCACCTTTACCAGTTATCCGGTCGGCAACGCACCGCGGCAGCGCCGGCAATGGGACGAAGCCCAGACCGGCCTGCTCAGCACCGTCACCTGGCAGGCCAGCGACCTGCTGAGCATGGAAGCCGGCCTCAACGCCGAGCACCAGGACAACCGCTATCGCCGCGATCGCTACGCCTACGCGGTGCCCACCGATTTCTGGAGTGCACCGGCGCGCGTGCAGAACGACGACCGCTACACGCTCGACAACCTCGGCCTGTACCTGCAGGCGGTGCTGCGGCCGACCGCCGCGCTGAAGATCGTGCCGGCGTTCCGCGTCGACCGCTTCTCCGGCGACACCACGCTGCCCGGCGGCGTGCACGCACCGCTGCAGCGCTATGGCTGGATCGACCAGCCCAAGCTCAGCGTGATCTATGCGTTGACCCCGCAGCTGAGCGTGTACGCCAACTGGGGCCGCACCTTCCAGATCCTCACCGGCTCCACCGCGCCGGCCTACCTGACGCCCGGCCAGCCCGGCGTGCGGCCGTCGATCAACACCGGCAAGGAGCTGGGCCTGAAGCTGCAGCCGGCGGCAGGCACCGAGGCACGCGTGGCGGTATGGCGGCAGGACGCCACCGACGAGGTCGCCAACAACGTCAGCTCCGGCACCACGGTGGGCCTGGGCCAGACCCGGCGCCAGGGCGTGGACCTGCAACTGAGCACGCAACTGGGCGAGCACTGGACGCTGTGGCTGTCGCAGGCGCTGCAGGAGGCCAAGGTGGTCAGCGCCTGCAACGCCTCGGGCGAATCCCTGCGCGGGCTTGAAGTGTTCTCGGTGCCACGCTACATCAGCAACGCCGGCGTCGATTACCGACCCGATGCGCGCTGGACGATCGGCGTGCAGGCGCGCGCACAGGGCGACTATTACATCGACGAGCGCAACACGCAGGGCAAGTACGGCGGTTTCCGCGTGGTCGACGCCAGCGTGCGCTACCAGCTCAGCCCGCGCGTCAGCCTCGACCTGCAGGTCAAGAATCTCACCGACACCCGCTACGCCTACGTCTGGTACGACAGCTTCTTCTGGGGTGGCAACAACCAGCCGATGTTCTCGCCGGCGCCCGGGCGCTCGGCCTATCTCGGGTTCGAACTGCGGCTGTAGCGCGCCTCCATCACCTGCATCCGCCACGGCGTGCTGCGCCTACAGGACACGTTCCCGGGGAGATGGGAGGTGCCCTGTCGCGGTTTTGCCTGGCCAAGGACGTACGGTCGCTGGACGCGGCGTCAGCCGCGCTGTGGTACGTTTCCAGACGTCGCCAGCCTTCGCGCAAGCCTCCCGCTCGTTCACAGGAGTGCTTTGCGATGCTCTCTCCCGCTCCGCTCGACCGCGTGGTGTTCCGCTTCCCGGAGACGCCGCGATGACCGACTTCGTCACCGACGCAGCGCAGCTGCAGGACTGCGTGGGCCGCCTGCCCGGCCCGCGCGACATGAAGGTGATCGACCATCTGGACGCGCACGCGCTGCGCTGGCTGGCCGCCAGTCCACTGCTGTTCGCCGGCGTCGCCGGCCAGCGCCTGGCCTTGAGCGCAGGCAGTGGCGCGCCCGGCTTCGCGCGCGCCGACACCCCGCACCTGCTGTCGATCCCGCTGCAGGCGCTGGACACGGCGCATCCGCAGGTCGGCGCCGGCTTCGGGTCGCTGTTCCTGGTGCCCGGTTTGGGCGAGACCCTGCGGATCAATGGCCGCATCGCCGGCGACGACGGCACGTGCCTGTTCATCGCCGTCGAGGAGTGCTATCTGCACTGTGCCAAGGCCCTGCTCCGTGCCGACTGGTGGCGTGCCGAGACACCGACCGACGCCACGCCACCGGAAACGGTGGAGGGATTTCTCGCCAACTGCCGGCTGCTGGTGCTGGCCACCGCCGATGCCGAGGGCCGCGTCGATGTCAGTCCGCGCGGCGATCGCGCCGGGGCCTTGCTGCAGGCGCATCGCGACGCCTGGTGGTTTGCCGACCGGCCGGGCAATCGGCGCGTCGACAGCCTGGGCAATCTGCTGGCGCGGCCGCAGATCGCCCTGCTCGCACTGCGCCCGGGCAGCGCGCGCTGCGTCCGCATCGAAGGGCTGGCCCGCCCCAGCCCCGATGCGGCGATCCGCAGCGCGCTCGCCGTCGATGGACGCATTCCGCATCTGGCGGTGCGGGTGCTGCCGGCGCTCCTCGAAGAGACGCGCAGCCCCGCGCTGGGCCGCTTCGACGCCTGGCCGCCCGCCGCCATCGCGCACGACCTGGACCCGCCGGCGATCTTCCGCGACCACGTCCGGCTCAGCGGCGCGCGCGGCGCCCAGGCTACGCTGATGCGCGCGGCGGTCTCGGTGCCCGGCGTGGTCCGCAAGGGGCTGCAGGCCGACTACAAGAAGAACATGTACTGAGCGCGCGACGCCGCTGGCTCACCCGGCTGCGTCGAGCACGCCGGGGACGCTGAGGTGATGTACGGCATAGCGCTGCGCCTCGTCGTCCGCCGGCGGCAGATCGCGCCACAGCTGGAAACGCAGCCGCGTCCATCCCTGCGGTTCATAGCCGCGCACCATGGCCAGCACGCGTGCGTCAGGCGCATGCACGTCGTCGGAGTCGCTGCCCACCGGTGCCTGAAGCGCGCGGGTGGCATAGCGCGCCGTGCGCAGCGCCAGCGACGTCGACGCCGTCCCGACCATCCACGACTGCACCGCCGGTCGGCCGAACGCCTCGCATAGCGCGGCGAAGGCGGGGCCGACGAGGAACGCGTGCATCGCCGCCGCATCGCGCCACAGGTAGAACGGCGCGTACAGGTTCTGCCCGCCTGGCAGGAGCGGGTCGGCGCGATCGGCGACCAGGTAGGCCTTGAACTGCAGCCCGGGCAGGGTGTCGAGCAACGGCCCCTTGTCGGCGATGCGGCGGCGGATGATGGCCATGTCGTAGTCCGCCGGCAAGGCGATGCTGTACTGCATGGCGATCATGCCGGCGCTCCGCTGGCCGCGATGCCGGCACGGCCGCCGCCGAAGGACCAGTCCTGCGCGTCGGTGGTGACGATGGTGACCATCACGTCCTCCGGCGCGATCCCCGGCGCGATCGCCAGCAGCTCGACCAGGCGCCGGTAGAACGCCTGCTTGCAGGCGGCGCTGCGTTGGCGGCCGGCGGTGATGGCGATCAGTACGAAGCCATCCGAGCGCGGCCCGCCCAGGTAGTGGCGATCGAATACCAGTTCGTCCGGGTCGTGCTGGTGGATGACCTGGAAGCAGTCGCCGGCCGGCACCTCGAACGCCTCGTGCATGGCCTGGTAGAGGCTGGCCGACAGCGCGCGCAGGTATTCGGGCGGGTTGCCGCGCAGCAGCGAGATGCGGGCGTACGGCATCAGCGCGCCTCCGTCGTGGCCGGCCGCGCCGCGACGGCGGCACGCAGCAACGGCAGCGCCGACGCCGCGCACGGCCAGCCGGCGTAGAAGGCCAGGTGGGTGATGGCTTCGGCCAGCGCCTCGCGGTCCAGGCCGTGGTCCAGCGCGCGCCCCAGGTGAAACGGCAGTTGCTCCAGCCGATACAGCGCAACCAGCGCGGCCACCGTGACCAGGCTGCGTTCGCGCGGCGACAGGCCCGGGCGCTGCCACACCTCGGCGAACAGCACCTCGTCGGTCAGGCGGGCAAAGGCCGGTGCGATGTCGCCGAACGCGGCCTGCGGGGAGGGAAACGGCGTGGATGGGTCGGACATCGGGCTGGCCTCGCAGTGGGGAACGGGCACAGCCTAGTCGCGCAGGATCTTCCGAAAAATCGGAAAATATCGAAACGACCATCCGGAAAACCAGGATCGACTGATGCGCCCCACCACCTTCGACCTCGACGCGCTGCGCAGCTTCGTCGCCGGCGTGGAGCTGGGCAGCTTCGCCAAGGCGGCCGACCGCCGCGGGCGTTCCACCTCGGCGATCAGCGCGCAGCTGAAGAAGCTGGAGGAGCAGGCCGGGCAGGCGGTGCTGCGCCGCCAGGGCCGCGGCCTGGCCCTGACCGAGGCCGGCGAAGCCTTGCTGGGCTACGCGCGGCGCCTGCTCGAACTCAACGACGAGGCGGTGGTGGCGCTGCAGGACACGGCGCTGCAAGGCTGGGTGCGCCTGGGGCTGCAGGAGGACTTCGGCGAGCACATGCTGCCAGACGTGCTGGGGCGTTTCGCCCGTGCCCACCCGCAGGTGCGGATCGAAGCGCGCATCGCCCGCCACCAGGAACTGCTGGCGCGGGTGGAGGCCGGGCAACTCGACCTGGCCCTGGCCTGGGACTCCGGCGCGGCCTCGGCGCACCGGCAGGCGCAAGCGGCGTGGCCGCTGCGCTGGATCGCCGCCGCCGACCGCAGCGACATGCCCACGACGGCCACCTGGAGCGGCGAGGCGCCGCTGCCACTGGTGATGCTGGAAGCGCCCTGCCTGCTGCGCACGGCCGCGACCACCGCCCTGGACCGCGCCGGCATCCCGTGGCGTATCGCCTTCACCAGCGCCAGCCTCGGCGGCGTGTGGGCGGCCGTGCGCGCCGGATTGGGCATCACCCTGCGCACGCCGGCCGGCGTGCCGGCCGGATTGGCGCTGCTCCCGCCCGGCGCCGGCGGCCTGCCGACGCTGCCGGCGCTGGGACTGAACCTGCATCGCGCAGTCGCCACGCCGCCGCCGGCAGTGGCACGGCTGGCGGAGATCCTGCAACAGCGCCTGCAGGCGGCGCATGCCGCGCTGGCCGAGCGCGGATGAGGACGTGGCAGGGCTTTCAGTTCCCGGGCAGCGCGACCGGGGCGGGCGCGCTGCGCCGCTCGCGCAGGCGCAGGAACGGCCGCTCCACCACGTAGTGCAGGACGGCCGCGAACAGCAGCGCCATGCCGGCATAGACGGCGAAGGCGAGCGGCCCGCGCCCGTCCAGTTGAGCGCCGAACCACACCTGGGTCAGATGGAACGCGGCCTTGTGGCTCAGGTACAGGCTGTAGGACACCGCGGCCAGCCAGCCCGCACCCGGCACCCGGCCACGCCCCAGCCATCCCTGCGTGGAGGCGCCGGCGCCGACCAGCAGCGCCAGCCCCAGCGACAGCACCGGCCAGCCGACCGCATTGCCGAGCAGGCCGGTGCGGTCGCGGAACAGCCACATCGCCAGCGCGCAGACCGCGATGCCGGCAAGCGCCACGGCGCTGGCGTGGCGCTGCAGCCGCTGCCAGTGCTGCGGCCGGAAGGTCTTCAGCACCGCCAGCGCCACGCCGGCCAGCAGGCCGTCCAGGCGGTTCCAGGTCGGGTAGTAGAGATCCTCGATGAACCAGTTGCGCTGCAGCCCCGCGCCGATGCGATCCAGCGCGCTGTCGTGCAGCCAGATGGCGCTGCGCAGGGCGATGCCGCCCAGCACCACGGCCACGCACAGCGCCGCGAAACGCGGCGCCGACGGCTGCCGTAGCATCCACGCCGCCAGCAGCGGGAACACCAGGTAGAAATGCTCCTCCACGCACAGCGACCACGCATGCGAGAACGCCTGCTGGTTGGCGTAGTCGATGCCCAGGTTGAGGGTGAAGCTGGCGAACAGCCACCACGGCGCGATCCCCGGCGCTTCGCGGAAGCCGGGCCAGGCCAGGTACAGCGCCAGCACCACCATGTACGCCGGCAGGATGCGGTAGGCACGGCGGCGATAGAACTCGCCGTAGCGCAGCCGCTCGGCACGAGCGAGCGGCGCCAGCACCTGGCCGCCGATCAAAAAGCCGCTGAGCACGAAGAACAGGTCCACGCCCATCCAGCCATCGCGCGACAGCCACTCCCAATCCGGCCCCAGCCCGCCGACCACGAAGGAGTGGAACAGCATCACCCAGACGATGGCGATGGCGCGCAGCAGGTCGAGGCCGGGAAAGCGCATCGCAGGAAGGTGGCGGTAGGAAGCGCGCAGCTTACTGGCTGTGCCGGCGTTTGCGGCGGCGGCCGTTCACCGGCGCCGGTGCGATCGCGCCTGGGAGACGCCGCCGCGGCGCCAAGCGGCGACCGCTGACCTCCATGCTGCGTGCATGGGCGCACCCTCACCCCAACCCCTCTCCCGGGGGGAGAGGGGCTTGAATGGGTCGCGCGCTGTCAGCCCAGCGGCTCGTCCGACAGGTAGGTGTAGCCGGTCAGGCCGGCCTCGAGCGCGTCGGCCAGTTCCGTCGCCTGCGCGGCCGGCAACTGCGCCGCGGCCACACGCTCGGCGTAGGCGGCGCGCAGGTCGTCCAGGCGGTAGCCGACGTAGTCCAGCATCACGTCGGTGGTGTCGCCGCGGCGCTGCTGGGCGATGCGGTAGCCATCGCCGTCCACCGCCACTTCCACCGCGTCGGTGTCGCCGAACAGGTTGTGGATGTCGCCGAGGATTTCCTGGTAGGCGCCGACCAGGAAGAAGCCGATGCGGTAGCTCTCGCCCGGGCGCAGCGCGTGCAGCGGCAGCGAGCTGTCCAGGCTTTCGTTCTCGACGTAGGTCTTGACCATGCCGTCCGAATCGCAGGTCATGTCGCAGACCACGCCGCGCCGCGCCGGCGCCTCGTTCAGGCGCTCGATCGGCACGATCGGGAACACCTGGTCGATCGCCCACACGTCGGGAATCGATTCGAACACGCTGAAGTTGACGAAGTACTTGTCGACCAGGCGCTCGTTGAGTTCGTCCAGCACCGGGCGGTGACTCTTTTCCTCGTGGCTCAGCCGCGCGCGCACGCCGTGAGCGATGGCGTAGAACAGGTCGTCGATGCGCGCGCGATGGGTCAGGTCGATCTGGCCCAGGGCATAGCCGCTGAGGCCTTCGGCGTGGAAATGCTGCGCTTCCTGGAACAGCTCCACCGCCGGGCGCTGGTCCAGTTCGGCATGGATCTCGCGCAGGTGGCGGATCGCCGCCGGCTCGTCGTCGTGCGCATCCGGCACGCGGCCTTCCGGCGCCTGCTCCACCTCGGACACGTTGGCGATCAGCACCGCGTGGTGCGCGGTCATCGCGCGCCCGCACTCGGTGACGATGCGCGGCGGCGCCAGGCCGTGTTCCTCGCAGGCGCTGGCCAGCGGCTGCACGATGTTGCTGGCGTAGGAATGCAGGCCGTAGTTGATCGAGCAGTAGCTGCGCGAGCGGGTGCCTTCGTAGTCGATGCCCAGGCCGCCGCCGACGTCGACGTGGCTGATCTTCGCGCCCAGCTTGGACAGCTCGACGAAATAGCGGGTGGCCTCGCGCATGCCGTTGGCGATGTCGCGCACGTTGGAGATCTGCGAGCCCATGTGGAAGTGCAGCAGGTTCAGCGCGTCGGCGTACTCGGTGTCGCGCAGGGTCTTCCACAGGTCCAGCACCTGCCGCGGCGACAGCCCGAACTTGGCCTTGTCGCCACCGCTGTTCTGCCACTTGCCCGCGCCCAGCGAGGCCAGGCGCATGCGCACGCCCAGGCCCGGCTTCACGTCGAGCGAGCGCGCCTCCTCCAGCACCAGCTTCAGCTCCGATGGCTTCTCGATGACGATGAAGGTCTGCAGGCCGAGCTTGCGCCCGATCAGCGCCAGGCGGATGTATTCGCGGTCCTTGTAGCCGTTGCACACGATCAGCCCGCCCGGACGCGACAGCGCCAGCACCGCCATCAGTTCCGGCTTGCTGCCCGCCTCCAGGCCGAAGCCCTCGCCCTGGTGGCTGGCCAGGGTGCCGGCCACGCCGCGGTGCTGGTTGACCTTGATCGGGTACACGGCGGTGTAGCCGCCGGCGTAGTCCCAATCGGCCTGGGCCTGCGCGAACGCGGCCTGCAGCTTGCCCAGGCGCTCGCCGAGGATGTCGGGGAAGCGCACCAGCATCGGCAGCTTGGCGCCGGCCGCGCGCGCGGCGTCCACCACCTCCGGCAGCGCGATCGCCACGCCGTCGGCGCCCTGCGGCCGCACCACCAGCCGGCCGGCCGCGTCCACATCGAAATACCCGTCGGCCCAATGCGGGATCGAGTAGGTCTTGCGGGCTTGGTCGAGGGACCAATCGCTCATCGTGGCGGCTCGGCTGACGGAAAAAGGGCGTGGATTGTAACCCCTGCTACGCGTGGGGTCCGTTACAATCCGCGCCGTTCCGACGCCCTCGGCTCCTGGTGGAGCCGGGCCGGGTTTGCGGGCGCCTGGCGTAGCCTGCGCCTGGCGCTCATCCGGCGCTTCGCGCCACCTTCTCCCGGGGGGAGAAGGAATCGCTGCTTCTTTTTGCTTTCCTAGGACATTCCATGAGCGCCAACGACAACTGGTACATCGAACACTTCCAGCCCACCGGCTCGGCCATCGGCTACCGCATCACCGGCAAGCTGGACGAGGTGCAGTCGCCGTTCCAGAAGATCGAGATCTACGACACCACCGACTGGGGCAAGCTGATGGTGATCGACGGCGCGGTCATGCTGACCACGCGCGACAACTTCTTCTACCACGAGATGATCAGCCATCCGGCGCTGTTCACCCACGCTGCGCCCAAGCGCGTGGTGATCATCGGCGGCGGCGACTGCGGCACCCTGCGCGAAGTCCTCAAGCACCCGGGCGTGGAGAGCGCCACCCAGTGCGACATCGACGAGCAGGTCACGCGCATGGCCGAGAAGTACTTCCCGGAGCTGTGCGACTCCAACAACGATCCGCGCGCCGAACTGCTGTTCGACGACGGCGTGGCCTACATGGCCAACTGCCCGGCCGGCAGCGTGGACATCGTCATCGTCGACTCCACCGACCCGGTCGGCCCGGCCGAAGGCCTGTTCAACAAGGCGTTCTACGAGAGCTGCTACAAGGCGCTGAAGGACGACGGCATCCTGGTGCAGCAGTCCGAATCGCCGCTGGCGCTGCTGGACCTGATCAAGGAAATGCGCGCGGAAATGGGCAAGGCCGGCTTTGCGAGCTTCCACACCGTGCCGTTCCCGCAGCCGTGCTACCCGACCGGCTGGTGGAGCGTGACCATGGCGCGCAAGCAGGGCGGCTTCGACTTCCGCCAGGCCGACGCCGCGGCCAAGCCGTTCGCCACCCGCTACTACAGCGCGCACCTGCACACCGGCACACAGGTGCTGCCGCCGTTCGTGGCCGAGGCACTGGGCGGCTAAGCCCCGGTCCTCTTCGGCATCGGCGCGCGCGACGTGCGCCGATGCCGCGGATCGCAGGCGCTGCCCCGGTCCTCGACTCTCGGCCAGGTCCCGTATCAACTCATTCGCCGCGGCTGCGGCGGCATCTGAACCGGCACCTGGCGCAAGCGTGCTCGGCCTATCCGGCTGGCCCGCCACGCTAGCGGGAACTCCGGCAGGCACGAACCCCACGCCGATAGGCGCGGCTTCAGCCGCAACAGGCGTCACAGGAATACGCCGTCGCGGCTGAAGCCGCTCCTACAACGCATCCATGCCACGCCGATGCAGGCGCGGTGACCGCGTTACAGCGCGTCCGCGTCCAGCTCGCCGGTGCGGATGCGCACCACCGTGCCCAGGTCGTAGACGAACACCTTGCCGTCGCCGATCTTGCCGGTGGCGGCGGCCTTGACGATGGCCTCGACCACGCGCTCCACCTGGTCCTCGCTGACGGCCACTTCCAGCTTCACCTTCGGCAGGAAATCGACCACGTACTCGGCGCCGCGATACAGCTCGGTGTGGCCCTTCTGCCGGCCGAAGCCCTTGACCTCGGTGACGGTGATGCCGGCCACGCCCTGCGCGGCGAGCGCTTCGCGCACGTCGTCGAGCTTGAACGGCTTGATCACGGCCATGATCATCTTCATGCGGCATTCTCCAATCACAATGGCCTCAGGATAGCGCGGTTGCGCGATCGGCGGCCGTCGGGTTCAATGGCCGCGCGCCCCCAACGCCGGAATTTTCCGACAGCGCGCCGCGTCCGATCCCGATGGTGCCGACCCGCCGGATACCGCAGTCTGACGCCACCTGCCGGAGCACAGCCATGATCGATCTCAACCATCTCGACGACCTCGCCCGCCGCCTCAGCGACCTGGTGCCGCCGGGCCTGCGCCAATCCCGCGACGAACTGCAGAGCACCTTCAAGAGCGCGCTGCAGGCCGGGCTGGGCAAGCTCGACCTGGTCACCCGCGAGGAGTTCGAAGTGCAGCGCGCGGTGCTGCTGCGCACGCGCGAGAAGCTCGAAGCGCTGGAGCGCAGCGTCGCCGCGCTGGAAGCGGCACGCAGCGGGCAAGCGCCCAGCACCAACCCCTGATCCACCCGCCACCATGAGCCTGGCGCTGGTGCACAGCCGTGCCCGCGCGGGGGTGCTTGCGCCTCCGGTTCGGGTCGAAGTCCATCTCTCCGGCGGCCTGCCGGCCACGCAGATCGTCGGCCTGCCCGAGGCAGCGGTGCGCGAATCGCGCGATCGCGTACGCGCCGCCCTGCTCTGTGCGCAGTACGAATTCCCGGCACGGCGGATCACCGTCAACCTGGCCCCGGCCGACCTGCCCAAGGAGGGCGGCCGCTTCGATCTGCCGATCGCGCTGGGCATCCTCGCCGCCGCCGGCCAGCTCGACCCGCAGGTGCTCGGCCAGTACGAATTCCTCGGCGAACTGGCCCTGACCGGCGAATTGCGCCCGGTCGACGGCGTCCTGCCGGCCGCGCTGGCCGCGGCACAGGCCGGACGCACCCTGATCGTGCCGGCCGACAACGGCGCCGAGGCCGCGCTGGCGCAACACGTGCAGGCGTTCACCGCGCGCACCCTGCTGGAGGTCTGCGGGTTGCTCAACGGCAGCAAGACCCTGCCCGCGGCGACGGCGCTGCCGGCCGTCGCCGCGCCCTTTCCCGACCTGAGCGACGTGCGCGGCCAGGCGCAGGCGCGGCGCGCCCTGGAGATCGCCGCGGCCGGACATCACCACCTGCTGCTGATCGGCAGCCCCGGCTGCGGCAAGACCCTGCTGGCCTCGCGCCTGCCCGGCATCCTGCCCGAGGCCAGCGAAGCCGAGGCGCTGGAGAGCGCAGCCATCGCCTCGGTCAGCGGCCGCGGCGTGGATCCGGCGCGCTGGCGGCAACGCCCCTACCGGGCGCCGCATCACACCGCCAGCGCGGTGTCGCTGGTCGGTGGCGGCACCCATCCGCGCCCCGGCGAAATCTCGCTGGCGCACCACGGCGTGCTGTTCCTGGACGAGCTGCCCGAGTGGAACCGGCACGCGCTGGAAGTGTTGCGCGAGCCGCTGGAGTCGGGCCAGGTGACGGTGTCGCGCGCGGCGCGCAGTGCCGAGTTTCCTGCGCGCTTCCAGTTGGTGGCGGCGATGAACCCCTGCCCCTGCGGCTGGGCCGGCGACCCCAGCGGCCGCTGCCGCTGCAGCGAGGACGCGGTGCGGCGCTATCGCGCGCGCATCTCCGGCCCACTGCTGGACCGCATCGACCTGCACGTGGACGTGCCGCGGCTCCCGCCACAGGCGCTGCGTGCCGATGCGCCGCCCGGCGAAACCAGCGCCGCCGTGCGCGCGCGGGTGGAGCAGGCGCGGCAACGCCAGCAGGCCCGCGCCGGCCGGCCCAACGGTCAGCTCGGCCACGGCGAAACCCTGCGCGACTGCCGCCTGCAGCCGCGCGACGAGGCGCTGCTGGAACATGCGATCGAGCGCCTGCGGCTATCGGCGCGCTCGCTGCATCGGATCCTGCGCGTGGCCCGCACCATCGCCGACCTGGACACCAGCGACGCCATCGCCACCGCGCACCTGACCGAGGCCATCGCCTACCGGCAACTGGATCGTGGGGAGCCGGCACCGGTAGCGCGCAGCGCCTAGGGCCGACCCCATCGGTAGGTTGACCGGTTGGCACGTGGAACCAGCGGGTGCGGGCCATGTCGGAGCGCGGCCTGCACCACGTCCAACGCACATCGTCCTCTGCGAACTCGAGCCGCAGGAACGGTGACCTGGCGAACGGGGCGGCTTCAAGGCACCGCCAGTCACGACGGAAAGTCTGTCGTAGGCGCGGCTTCAGCCGCGCCTACAGGTGACCTTGACCAGGCCGCGGCCGGCAAGCCGTGGTGCGGGGAACGCGGCAGATACCGCATTCCTGCAGGATGGCATCCATCCCTGACGCTGCGTGGCGCCTGTGCTGCCCGACCTGGGCAATCGCGAGGCGCCGCCACCTCGGGCCAACCGACGTGGCCATGGCTGCGCCGCGTACCGCCCCCACTGCCGACGTCACATACGCCGGTGTTCCAGGCGGATGTCTCCGCCTGGAACAGGGCTGCTGCACTACGTCGCGGCGTTCAGGGCAGCGACGTGTACGGCTGCCGCCACGGATTGACCTCGACGTAGCTGCGGCCAGTCACGGCAGCGCCGTTGAGGTTGCCGACCACTTGCGAAGCGCCTTCCCAGTACGTGCGGTGACCAGTCCACAACATCTCCTGGTCGTCGACCAATGGGGTGATGAGCAGATTGCCCTCGGGCAGGATCACGTTCCACTTCGACTCGTAGGTGTAGCCGGAATTCGGGCTGGTCCAGGTCGCGAGCCGCTGCAGGTCCATCTGGTCGCCGGACACCGGCGTCGCCACGCCCTTGGAGACGCGCGTGCCGAACTTGTTGGTGATGGCGCCGGTGTTGGGATCCTGCAGGTAATACAGCATGTACTGCGTATCGTTATCGAGCTGGATGGCGAACCAGTTCCAGCCGCCGCCGAAGAAGGAGCCGTTCTCGTCGGACGCCATGCCCTTGATGAACCACTGGCGGTCCTGCCACGAGGTGCCGACGATCTTGATCGGCACGCCGTTGTCGTAGACCGTGCCTTCGGTATCCAGCGCCGTGGACGAGTAGTAGGCCGAGGTCTTGGCGATCGGCCGATAATCCACCACGCCGTTGCCGTTATGCAGGACGAAGGGCATGTCGCTGCTGGTCTTCAGGTCGATGGCGAAGCGTCCGTCGCTGAGCGCGCCCTTGATCGCATAGGCTTGCTGCGAGCCGCTGATCGACCAGCCGTTGTTGGTGAAGTTGAAGGATCCCGGCTGATCCGGGATCTGTTCGGAGACGACGCGCTCTTCCACCTTGTGCAGCTTGTTGTTCACGTCCGTCACCGCGAAATGCCAGGAGTAGGTGGCAGGCCCGGAGCCGATCGGCCACAGCTGGAACACGGTGACCTCGTAGCCGAATTCGCGCTTGGCGCCGCTGGGATCGACGCCGTACAGATGGCCGACGAAATACCACCATTCCAACTGGCTGTGATGCGGGCCTTCGTCGCGCGGCAACTGCACCGGTGCGGGTTCTTCGAAGATTTGCGCCGCCGCGGGCACGGACGAGAATCCGCACGCGATGACCATGGCCGCGGCGAGCCAGCCGCGGAAGCGCCCGAACGTTCTTGATGAGAGATGCATGGTGATGTCCTGGATGAATGATGGATGTGATGCGGACTGGATGCGAGGCGACGAGATCAAGGCAGGATGCGAGCACCCCACTCCACGCCCCAGGGATTCATTTCTGCGAATGCCTTGCCGGTAATGGATTTTCCGGCCAGCGTGCCCACCACCTTGGCCGGTCCTTCGAAATAGAACTTCTGCGTGGCCGGCGCATACAGTTCGGCGTCCTGCAGCATCGGGGTGATGGTGATTGCGCCGTCCGGCAGGGTGACCTTCCACTGCGCCGGATAGGTGTAGCCGGTATGCGGACTGGTCCAGCTGCCGATCCGCTCCAGCTTGATCGCGGCGGGATCGACCGGCGCGTAGTGGCCGTCGGCGGTCTTGACGGCGAGCGCCTGATCGACCGTGCCGTCGCCTTTCATGAAGAAACTGATGTTGTACTGGCTGTTGTCGTCCAGCGACACGCCGAACCAGGTCCAGCCGCTGTTGGCATCGCCGGGAATGCCGTTGGCCCATTCGTGGTCGTACCACGAGGTTCCGGTCACCTTGACCGGCACGCCGTGATCCCAGACCGTACCGCTGGTGGCATTGACGTTGAAGGAATAATACGGGGAGATGAAATCGCCGTAGGTTTCCACGCCATTGGTGCCGTTCAAGGTCGGTTTCTGCAATGCCTGCGTGCTGAGGTCGATGGCGTAATCCAGATCGGCAGGCGCGGCCTTGGCGTAGTAACTGCCCATCGATCCACCCATCTGGAAACCGGCAACGTCCAGATCGAACCGGTCGGTCGAGGTGGTGAACGGACCGGTGGTCACCTGCTTCTTGAAGCGAAAATCGCCGCGATCCAGATCCGAGATCGCAAAATGCGCATCGTAGACTGGTGGCATATTGGCCACGCCATCGATCTGGAACACCACCATTTCGTACGCGTACGCATGTTTTCCGCCGGACGGGTCGGTGCCGTCCAGAAAGCCGGTCATGTACCACCATTCGGCCGGCTGACGATGCGCAGCCTCATCGTGCGGAAGCGAGATACTGGTTTCGATCGGCGGAAACGTGCCGATCGCCTGCGCCATCGCGTCGGGCGCAAGCAGTGTGGCAGGAAACGCAAAGGTCGCGATCACTAAAGCATGCACGAGTGCGTGCATCCGGATCATTTTCATGACGGAATCCCCTGAGGTCATTTGAGAAAGTAGCAACTGCGGCTGTTTTTCTTGCGTGGAACACGAGGGCTGTCGGCGTGAATGGGCAGCGGGCGTGTTCGATTCGAAATTCAGCGAGCCGGCAGATACTGTCAATACCGGAAAAATAAATAATTCCGGTCTGCAACGACCGTCTCATCGTGACAGTGCGTGAAGATTCATTCAGCGCATCGGCGCTGGCGATTTATAACCGCTGGCTTACAGGCGCATCCGGGCGATGCGCAAAACCCAGAGGAATTTTGCCTGTGCGTCCGACCGCGATCGGGGGACACGTGCCGTGCATAGAAATTGGCCGGTCACGCTTCTTGTCTAGATAATCGTCCAGCGCCTGCATGTTCCACGCTGGCGCGCACCCCGGCAGCATTCAACGCAGGCGCTCGGCAGCGGCGACCACATCGGCGATCGCCCCATTGCAACGCCGGGCATGGGTAAAGGTCATGCCATGAGACGCGCCAGCGATGCTCTGCAGTTGCGCATCGGGCAGCCAGGCCGCCAGCGCGGTGGCGTTGTCGCGGTACTGCGCCGGGCTGCGTTCGCCGGCGACCAGCAACACCGGCATCGTCAGGGTGGCGGCCTGCTCGGGCCGGTACGCCGGCAGCGCGTCGGCGATCTGCGGCACCAGGGTCTGCGCGTTGTCGCGCACCATCTGCCGGAAGCTCGCGCTGCTGCGCGCCCAGGCGCCGGGCTGGCTGACCGAGTCGACGAAGCATTCCAGGCCGGCCTCGACCTGGCCGCCCTGGAGCAGCGCGATCGCCTGCGCGCGGACCGCCTGCACCTCGGCCGGCAGGCCCTGCGGTTGCGGGCCGCCCGGATCGAACAGGGTCAGGCTGGCGATGGCGTCGGGCCGCAGCAGCGCCGCCTGCCAGGCGACGGCGGCGCCGCGGGAGTGCCCGACCAGATGCACCGGCCGCGCTTCCTCGGCGATGAAGGCGGCGAGCTGCTGCGCATGCCAGCGCCAACCGAATGCATGCCGCGCCGCCGACGGCAGCCGCGGGTAGTACTGGCCCAGGCTCAGCGCACTGAGCTGGAAGCGGTCGGCCAGGCCGCGCAGCTGCGGCGCCCAGTAGCGGTAGTCGCACAACGCCCCGTGCACCAGCAGCACCGGCGCGCCCTCGCCCACCCGCAGATAGGCCAGCGCATCGTCCGCGCCGAGCCGGCGGACGGCCGGCTTGGGCAGGGGCGTGCGTGAACTGCTCGTCGCGATCATGCGTGCGACACCGCGACTACCGCCGGCCACGCCGGCAGCCAGCAGCCAACAGCGCCATCGCCGCGCGAGCAGCACGCCGTTTCTCGCGTCGAAAGGGAACTGGGGAAGCGCTCGGCATCCCGATACGATAGCCGTATCGCCCCGGCGCGGCGACACTGCAGCGATGCGGTGGCGACGGGCGGCACAGCATCGCGCTGGCCGCGCGGCACACGCGCCGAAACGGCGGACGCAGCCTCCCACTCACTAGGCCGCCAGAGCACAACTCCCGCATGAGGGCTTGTGCGACGCAGGGTCGCGCTGTGTCCGCACCCAGCATGCATCAGGCAATGACACCTCCGGAATGTGGCGCGTCCGCGGCGCGAGGATGGCAAGGCGATGACCTTGATCTCACCGCAAGGGTGCTCCGCGCTTGCCACCATCGCACCGCGCACGCCGCTGCCTCCGCCTCAGGCGCATCACCCGCGCCGAGACGGTCGAACCCGGCCTGGCCTTTCCCCCGATCGGCCAAGCCGCCGGGACGCAGGGCGGCAGCCGCCCCCGCGTCCCTCGCCGCTCCGTCAGTCGACGAAGCTCAGCACCAGCGCGCGCACCTGCTGCACCGACACGCCCGCCTGTTGCTTCAGCGCACCGAGCGCGTAGGCGCTGAGCGTTTCGCGGTCCATGCGTGCGGCCGAACGCGGCGCCACCACGTGGAGCGTGCCATCTTCCAGCAGGGACAGTTGCAGCGTAGCGTTTTCGTCCGCATCAATGGCCACGCTGGTCTGGGCGCTGGCGCGGACGTTCTGCTGCAGGTTCGGCGCGGCCGGCGCGCTGCCGTCCAGCGGGTGCAGCGCCAGGCTGCTGCCAAGGTCTTCCACCCGCAGGCGGCCCAGCGCGTGGCCCTCGCCGTCGAACACCGTCAGCACCGCCACTTCAGGCTGCGCCAGGGTCTCGCCACCGGTCGCGAGGCTCACGCCGGCACCGTTGCGCAACACCTGCTCCATCGCCACATCGCCCGGGGCACCGCCGCGCTGGCCGGCACCCAGGCTGGCGGCGCCAGCACCGCCCTGGGCATCGGCGACGTTGCCTGCGCTGTTGCCACCGGCATTGGCGCCCGCCGAGCCGGTGGCACCGTCGGCCGCGGCAGTCCCGGTGCCCGTGCCGATCGCAGCGCCGGCAGTGCCGCTGGCGCTGCCCGAACCACCGGCGCTACCGCCAACGCCGCTGCCGCTGCCACCGGCGCCGCCAGCCGATGCCGTGCTGCCGGCGCCGGTCGGATCGAGCGAGGTTCCACCCAGCCGCGGTTGCGCCGATGCGCCCAGTTCCCCCATCGCGCCGGCCGCTGCCGAAATCGCGCCCGCCGCGGTCAGCGAATTGCCGTCGGTGGTGCCGCCCGGCTGCGTGCCGTTGCCTCCCATGCTCGGCTGCGAAACCGCGTCCACCGCGTTGCGGCCCGGCAGGTCCTCGATGCCGGCGACGGTCTGCTGGCGCGCGTCGGTCAGGCGGTAGTTGCCCGCGTCGGCACCGTTCAGGGTCAGTGCGATCTGCACCGTCTTGCCCGCCGCGGCCGAGGCATTGTCGTACTGACCCTGACCCTGCAGCGCGACCTCGTCGCCGGCGACCACGCCACGCAGCGGCGGCAGTACCAGCACCGCGTCGCTGCCACCGTCGAAGCGCTTGTCCAGCACGGCCACATTGCCGACGGTCAGCTCCTTCGCCGCCACGTCGCCGCGCGACTGCAGGCTGGTGTTGACCAGGCGATAGTTGCCGGCGTCGCCTCCACGCAGGCCCGCGGTCACGTCCACGCGCTTGCCGGTGCCGGCGTTCTTGGTGTCGTAAAGGCCCTGCAAGATCAACGCCACATCGTCCCCACCAACCGTGCCGACCAGGCCGCTGCTCCCGACGTTGGCGGTACGGTTGCCGTCGTACACCTTGGTCATCACGCTCAGCGTGCCGGCGTCGATCGTCTTGGGCGTGATGTCGCCACTGGACTGCAGGCGCGTCGCGAGCAACTGGTAGTTGCCGGCGTCGCCTCCACGCAGGCCCGCGGTCACGTCCACGCGCTTGCCGGTGCCGGCGTTCTTGGTGTCGTAAAGGCCCTGCAAGATCAACGCCACATCGTCCCCACCAACCGTGCCGACCAGGCCGCTGCTCCCGACGTTGGCGGTACGGTTGCCGTCGTACACCTTGGTCATCACGCTCAGCGTGCCGGCGTCGATCGTCTTGGGCGTGATGTCGCCACTGGACTGCAGGCGCGTCGCGAGCAACTGGTAGTTGCCGGCGTCGCCTCCACGCAGTCCCGCGGTCACGTCCACGCGCTTGCCGGTGCCGGCGTTCTTGTCGTCGTACTGGCCTTGCAGGACCAGTGCCACGTCGTCCCCGCTCACCGTGCCGACCGGGCCGTCACTGCCGACGTTGGCGGTACGGTTGCCGTCGTACACCTTGGCCGTCACGCTCAGCGTACCGGCGTCGATCGTCTTCGGCGTGATCGAGGCGGTGCTGCCGCGCGGCGTCGAGGTGGCCACGTCCATGACGTAGTTGTCGGCATCGGTGCCGCCGAGTTGTGCGGCAACCACGACGTTCTTGTTGTCGCCGACGTTCTTGTCGACGAACGCGGCCTGGGTGGCGACGGACACATCGTCGCCGACGACGGTATTGCCGAGCGCGGCGTTGCGCACCTGCGCGCCGATCCCGCCGTCGTACACCTTGCCGGCCACGTCGACCGCCACCGTCAGCGTACGCTTGGCGATGTCGGCATAGGCCGTGCTGTCGACCAGGTAGTTGCCGGCATCGTTGCCGCCGAGCGCGATGCCGGACACGGTGACCTGCTTGTTGACACCGGCGCGCTTGTCGGCGAACACCGCGCCGGACGCACCGGCGAAGCGCACGTCGTCGCCGCTCACCACACCGCTCAGGGTCGCCGACCCCAGGCTGGCGATGGTGGTGCCGTCGTAGACCTTGCCCTGGATCGAGCCGGCCCCCAGCTGCAGCGTCTTCTGGCTAATCGTACCGATGTTGGCAGTGGCGCTGGTGCTGGCCAGACCGTAGCCGTATACGCGCACCACGCCGTTGCTGGCGTGGTCCACGCTCAGGCCGTCGACGGTGACCGCCTTGCCGTGGCCGACGTTCTTGCTGTCGTAGTGCGCGGCGGTGCCGGTCACGACGACCGTATCGCCGTCGATCGCCCCGCTGCTGGCCGTGTAGCCGATCCCACCTAGTGCGGCAGCGGCATTGCCGTCGTAGGTCTTGCTGGCTGCGCCGTTGAGGGCGACGGCAACGGTCGGGGCGACGCGGTACAGGAAGCCACTGCCCGCATCCAGCACGGTGCTGCCGGTGCCGGCGTTGTACTGTTTGAACTGCGGCGCCAGACCGCCGCGGGTGTCGTTGAGCGGCGAGGTGGAATACACCAGCCAGCGGCCGTTGCCGGTGCTCACCGCACTGCTGCCGGCCTGGTTGATGAAGTTGCGGCCGGCCGCCAGCAACACGCCGGTCTGTTGTGGTGCGACATTGCCCGCGCTCACCGCCTGTTGCAGCGTCAGGTCAGCGCTGGCACCGGTCAGACGTACGTCCACCGCACCGGTGGAGGTGATGCCGGCGAGGCCATCGACACTGCCGACCAGCAGGCTGCCGTTGTTGCGGAAGGTCAGGTCGCCGCTCTGCGCCGCGATCGCGTTCACCAGGGTACTGGCGGAGGTCAGCGACACCTTGCCGCTGGAGCGCAGCGCCAGTGCCGCGGCGGTCAGCGCGCCGCTGCCCTGGATGCCAGTGCCGGCGACGTCGTTGAGCGACAGCGTCTGCGCGGCGCTGATGCCGTGGTTCAGGGTCAGGCCGCCCTGCGCGGCGCTGAGGTAGAGGCTGCCGCCGCTCACGCCGACGTCGTCGGTTTGCTGCAGCCGACGCGCCTGCACCTGCATGCGGTTGCCGACGGTGACGTTGAACGCCCCCATCGTCACGTCGTTGCCCGCCGCATCCACGCGCAGCGTGTTCACCCCGTTGAAGCGCGACAGCGTGCCGCCGCTCAGGACGGTACTGCTGCCGCCGAACGCGAACGGGTTGCCGCCAGACACGGCGAAGGCCACCGTGGCCGCCGCATGGTTGCTCAGCACGGCGCTGGCGGCATCGAAGCCGGTACCGGCGGTGGCGGCGAGGGTGGCGGCGCTGTTGTTGACGTTGATCGCGCTGTTCAGTCCCAACGTGCCGCTGGCGGTCAGCCCGACCGTCCCGGTGGTGCCGGCACGCACGTTCAGGCCGGTCAGCGTGTCCGCCGCACCCAGGCCCCAGTTGGCGCTGGCACTGGTGACCTGGCTGGCCCCGCCCACGTCCAGGGCCAGGGTGGTGAAGTCGAAGGTGCTGTCGCTGAGCGTGGCCCCGGCGCCGGCGGTGACCGCCAACTTGGCCGCGGACACGCCGCCATTGACGCCCAGCACACGCTGCCCGCTCTTCAGGCTCACGGTGCTGGCGCCGGTGACGATGTCGCTGTCGAACACCAGATCGCCGCCATCGCTGCGCCCCACTTCCAGCGTGGCCGCGTTGACCTGGCCGATCGACGCATTGCTCAGCCCGGTGCCCAGGTGCAGGGCATTGGCCGCGGTCATCTGCCGGATCGTGACCTTGCCGTTGCCGCCGTTGGCGGTGACATGCTGGCTGAGGTTGATCGTGTCGCCGGTCAGGATCACGTCGCCGGTGCTGTTGCTGAGGCTGCCGGCGGTGATGTCCAGGGTCTTGTCAAGCAACTCGAAGCTGCCGCTGGCGTTGAAGTTGTAGTTGCCGGAGACGCTGATGGTGCCCGTGCCGTCGGCGCGGCCGATGGTCAGGTTGCGGATGCCCGGCAGCTTGTTCAGCGTCGCCGCCGAAGCGAAGCCGTTGGCGTCGCCCAGCACCATGTTGATGGTGCGGTCGTACGGCTCCAGGCGCATCGACGCGGTGCTGAGATTGTTCAGCGTCGCCGAGCCCCAGTCGACCTTGTTGGCGCGCAGCACCAGCACGCCGCTGCCGGTGTCGAGGTTGACCGCGACATTGCCGAAGTTGATGTTGCCGCTGGTGTAGATGCTGGCGCCGCCCTTCATGGTGAAGGCGGTATCGATGTTGAAGTCGCCGCTGGCGTCGATCAGGCCGTTGAGGATCTTCTCGCCGCTGGTGTAGCTGCCGTCGGCCTTGAACAGCACGCGCCCCGCACCGAGGGTCATGTTGGAGTTCAGTGTCACCGCGCCCTGGCCGGTGGACAGGTAGACGTTGCCGCCATTGCTGAAGATCGGCGAGTTCAGGGTCAGGTCGCCGCCGCCCATGTCGTCCGAGTCGCCCCAGATGCGCACATAGCCGCCGTTGGTGGTCAGCGTGCCGCTGACGGTGATGCCGTCGGCGCCGTACAGGGTGATCGAGCCGGCGCCCGGGGTGCCGTCGCCGTTCTGGGTGACGTCGTGGGTCGGCAGCGTGCCGGGGTTGGTGCCGGCGCCGTGCGCGACCAGGTTGCCGATGCTGCGCAGGAAGCCGGTGCCGGTGCGTCCGCTCTGCATGTAGATGCTGCCGGTGCCGAACACTTCAATCGTGTTGGTCGGATTAGCGAAGCTGATGGTGTCGTTGGTGTTCTCCAGGCGCAGGCTGACATTGTTGGCCATGCTCAGCCGGCCGTTGCCTCCGTTCTGCGACAGGTCGGCGACGGTGATGCCGTTGTCGGCCACCAGCATCACGTTGGCGTTCTGCGCCTGCAGGTCCTGCACGTAGACGGTACTGCCGGTGAGGCTGCCGTTGCCGGCGCCGGCCTGGATGGTGATGGTATTCGGATCCAGCAGCAGGTCGCCCATCGCGCCGTTGGCCGCGCTGGCATCGGTGCGGCCGCTGTAGGCAAGTTGCTGCTTGCCGGAGACTTCGGCGCGGCCGCCGTTGCCGCCTTGCGCGCCACCGCGCACGGCGATGCTACCGGCGAACCGGGTGTCGCCATCGGACCAGACTACCGCCTCGCCGCCGTTGCCGCTGCTGCCGGCGCTGGCGTCGAGCGCGACGCTGGCATCGGCCTCCACGTGGGTGGCGTTACGCAACGCCGGATCGTGTCCCTGCCAACCGCCGCCGACGTGGATGGCGCCACCGCCGGTCGCGCCGCTGGCGTCCAGGCGCGCGCCGCCGTCCAGGCGCAACTGCTGGCCGAGCACGTCGATGCGGCCGCCCTGGCCGGTCGCCGAACTGGCGTCGAGACGGCCGCCGACGTGGACCTGGCCGGCGTCGCCGCCGTCGAGCAGGATGCGCCCGCCATGCGCGCCCAGCGAGGTCGCTTCGACTACGCCATCCATGTTGATGACGCTGGAGCGCAGCGCGCTGGCGCCGGCGGCGCTGAGCACCACGTTGTTGCCGCGGATAGTGCCGCTCTGCGCCAGTTCCGCCTTCAGCGCGTCCTGGGCGACCGCCAGCGACAGCAGGCCGTCGCTGCCGAAGTCCACCGCAACGCGATCGCCTGCGGCCAGGCCGACCTGGCCCGCCGCGATGCTGCCGGTGTTGCTCACCGCCGGCGCCAGCAATGCCACCACGCCGCCGTTGGCGCGGATCGTGCCATCGTTGCGCACCGCGCCGGCCGCGCCGCTGGCCACGAAGCGCGCGTGTCCGCCCAGGAAGTCGCTGTCGCTGATGCCCAGCGAGCTGACCAGCAGCCCGCCCACGTCCACCTGCGCGCCCTTGCCGAAGTACACGCCATTGGGATTGACCAGCCAGACCTGGCCGTTGCCGCTCAGTTCGCCCAGCACCTGGCTGGGCGCGCCGCCGAGCACGCGGTTCAGCGCGATGGCGGTGCTGTCGGGCTGTTCGAAGCGCACGCTGGCCTGGTTGCCGATGTCGAAGCTGTTCCAGTTCAGGATCAGCCGCTGGCTGTCCTGATGCACGGTTAGGTTGGCGCCATGCTGGTCCAGGTGCGCATTGCCGGCGGCGATCTGTGCGCCGTCGGGCAATGCGCCAGGATCCACGGCATAGGCCGACAACGGCACGCTGCCGATGGCGATCGCGGCGGCGGCAGCGCGCACCACGGTGCCGCTGCGCTTGCCGCGGCGGCGGGAAATTTCGGCGGCGACCACGTAGGCGCCACGCAGTTCGTCCCAGATCAAACGGTAGATGTGATTCATGCGAATCGTCCTCAGAAGGCGTGGAGTTGCGGCGTCAGAAGCGCAGGCTGGCCTGCAGCCACAGGTAGTGGTCGTCGCGCAGGCCGTCGGCGTTCAGACCGGCGGCGCTGCGGCCGGGGTTGTCGCCCAACCGGTGCGCCCAGGCACCGCGCAGAGACCAGCGCTCGCCTTGCAGGTTCAGGCCGATACCCGCGCTGGACAGGTCGTACGCATTGCCCGACCACGGCATCACCGACCCCGCCCACGGATCGATGTGCTGGCGCACGTGGCCGTGATCGGCGAACAACAGCGCCTGCGCACGCACGTGCCTGGCGACGAGGAAATCGCGGCGCAGTTCGGCATTGACCAGCCAGCCGTTGTCGCCGCTGCCTTCGCCTACCGCATGCCCGCGCACCCCGGACGGGCCGCCGAGCAGGAACTTCTCCGATGAATCCAGGTTCTTGCTGGCGAACTGGCCATTGGCCCCCACGTACAGGCCCCAGTTGCTCAAGCCGCCCAGGCTCTGATTGCGCTCCACGCGCCAGACCAGCTTGTTGTAGCTGCCGCGGGTGCGCGCGCTCAGCCCGTCGGCGACGCGGTCGGCCGCGTTGTCCAGATCCACACGGCCGGCGACCCAGCCCAGACTGGCGCCGAAGTAACCGCCGCCCCACCAACCGTCCCAGGCGTTGCCGCTGAGCATGGTGGTGAGCCGGTCCAGATTGCGCTCGCGCAGTACCTGACCCAGCGCCTTGTCGACCAGCTCGCGACGCTCGGCGTCCATGCTGATCCACAGGCTGCGCTTGCGCGTGCGCAACAGCGGATAGCTGAGGCCGGCGCTGACGGTACGCGCGCTGCCGCGCAGGTCCAGCGGCTTGAACTCGGCGCCGACCGCGTAGTGCATCGACGAGGCGGCGACGTTGGCGCGCAGACCCGACGGGGTCAGGCCAATGGCGTAGTTCAGACCCAGCAGATCGCTGCCGCTGCTGTGGCTGAGGTTCACGCCGAGCAGGTCCTCGTGCTCGAACGGCCGATTCACCGCGCCCCAGGCGCTGCTGCGCCACGCGCCGGTGTAGCGGTTGGCGAAGTTGTCCACGCTCGCGCCGCCGATCCACGCCGGCGCACTGTCGGCACGGATCAGCAGGCGGCTGCTGCCGGGCTCGGCGCCCTTTTCCAGCGTCGCGCGCGCGCTCACGCCGGGCACGTCGTTGATCAACAGCAGCGCACGCTCCAATTGGTCGTTGCGCACCGGGCCTTCGGGCAAGGCCGCATCGGCGATGCCGGTCGCGCGGACGCGCAGCGCGGCATCGTCGGAGAGCACCTGCACGCGGCCGGGCGCATTCTGCAGACGCCCGATCATGATCGCGATCTCCAGCTCGCCGTTGCTCAGGTCCTGCCGCGGCAGATAGGCGCGCGCCAGCAGATAACCCTGCGCCTGCAGCGCGGCACTGACCCGCTGCGCCAGCGCCTGCAGCTGCGCGTGTGTCAGCGACTTGCCCAGCGCATCGGCGACCACCGCCTGCAGCGCCTGCGTGTCGATCGCGCCCTCGGCTCCGCTGAAGCGGACGCGGTCGATGCGTGCGCTGAAGCCGCCATCCGGCGCATCGGGCAACGGCGCCTGCAGCAACGCGGCCGCATCGTCGGCCGGCGGCTGCAGCCGTTCCTGGCGCTGCTGCTGGTTGAGCAGCGAACCCGCGTCCGGCGGCGCCGTCTGCGCAAGAGCCAAATTGACAGCGAGTGGCAACGAGCCGAGGCCAAGAAGCTTGGCCAGCCGCGTGGTATTCATGCAATGTCCCCGTGTGGTGCGCAGAACGCGCCCTTGTTGATCGGCGCCATTCTGGAGATCACGAGGGTGTGAAAACTTACGAGTTCTGACACGCCCGCGTAACGTCAGAAGACCGCATACGCATGTAGCTCGCGCAGCAGAATTGCAGGCGTTTTCGGCGAATTTTTGGCGCGCTCAAGCGGTCGGTGCCCGGCGCGTCACGTCATCGGCGGCGGCATTTTGACGCGCATCGCTGGCGCCACAGCGTGTGCGAGCTCGATTGCGCAAGATCGCCATCGCACGCTCGCCTTACGTTGTGGCGCACTCACTCCACGCGCACGGGCTCGGTCGTCAGGTAGCCGCGCGCGTGCTCGGTGCGGATCGGCAGTTCCTGGCCGCAGGCGTCGCGGCAGCGCCGACGCAGTCGGCTGATCAAGGTGTCCAGGCGACGCTGGTCGAAGGACATCCAGTCCCAGCCCAGCGCCTCGGCTACCTCGCGGCGGCCGGCCATCTCGCCTGCGCGCACGGCCAGCACCCGCAACAGCGCGAACTCGCGCGCGCTCAGTCCCAGACGCGCATCCTCCGGCGTATACAGGCAGCATTCGCTGGCGACCAGACGCCAGCCGCGCGGCAGCCGCCGCAACAGCGCATGCACGTGCGCCGCCAGTTCCGCCAGGCGCACCGGCTTGACCAGATAGTGGTCGGCCCCGTTCTCCAGGCCATGGATGCGGTCCTCGCTGGCACCGCGCGCGGTCAACATGATGATGCCGATGCCCGGGGAGGCGCTGCGCAGGCGCTCCACGATCTCCAGGCCGTCGGCATCGGGCAGCCCGCGATCGAGGACCACCACGTCGAAGCGCAGCCCGGCACTTGCGGCGAAGAAGGCCGCGGCCGAGCCGGCGGACACCACGCGGTGGCCGGCGCCGACCAGATAACCCTGCAGTTCCTCGCACAGATCCACTTCATCTTCGAGCAGACCGATCAATGCCATGTCAGCGAGCCTCCCCGGCGCGGCGGTGGCGCGCGGCGCCATGCCGTGCGCCGCATGTGCGGTGCGTGCGCATGCTCACGGCCCCTCCGCGGCCACGGCCTGGGGCAGGCGCAGGCTGAAGGTCGCGCCGCGGCCGTCGCTGTCCAGGGTCAATTCGCCACCCAGGCGCAGGGCGATGCGCTTGACCAGGTACAACCCCAACCCCGCGCCGGCGGTGCCGCCGCTGCCGCTACCGCGCGCGAATTTGCGGAAGATCCCGGTGTGCTCGTCCTGCGGAATGCCGGGTCCCTGGTCGGCGACGCCGAGGACCAGGGTCTGCGCCTGCGCCGTGGCCGTCAGCCGCACCGGCTGCCCCGGCCCGGAGTACTTCAGGGCGTTGCCCAACAGATTGTCCAGGGCGATCCGCAGCAGGCCGCGGTCGCAATCCACCCGCAGCGGCGCCTGCGCCAGTTCGGCCTGCACGCGCTCGCGTGACGGATCGAGCGCGTCCAGCACCTCGTCGATGAGCGCGGGCAGCGCAAACACCTCGCGCTTGAGCGCGCCTTCGTCCGAGAGCACCTGCTCGTCGTCGAGGAAACGCTCGATCAACTCGGACATGCGCTCCACCGAGCGCTGGATCTTCTCGATGCGGCGGCGTCCCGCCGGCTGCAGCGCGGTCTCGGTGTCCTGCAGCATCTGGCCACTGGCATGGATGATCGACAAGGGCGTGCGGAACTCGTGCGACAGCAGCGTCACGAATTCGCGCTGCTCCTCGCGCAGCCGCTGCTCGGCGACCAGCGCCTGCCGCAATTGCATCTTGCTCTCGCGCAGGCGCTGCTCGGTGGCCTGGCGCTGCACGATCTCCTCGGCCAGTTCGCGGGTGCGTTCGCGCACCTTGTGCTCCAGCGATGCCTCGGACTGCTGCGAGAGTTCCAGCGCCAGGGCCAACGCATCCTGGCGCTGCTTCTCCAGCGCGTAGAAGCGTTGCGCGAAACTGAAGGTCAGCAACAGCAGGTGCAGGGTCAGGCCCACCGCCAGCGGCGCGCCATTGCGCAGCCACGGCGTGTTCGGCAGCAGGCCCAGGTTGATCAGGAAGCCGCGGAAGAACGCGATGTACAGCACCAGGAACGCCACCAAGTACAGCTTGGCCATGGCCTGGCCGCGCCAGCTCAGGTAGGCCGCCACCAGCAGTAGCAATGGCACGCTGATTAGGCTCAGCCCCTGCACGAACGGCATCACCGTGCCGAACCTGCCAAGCAGGAACCCGGTGCAGGCGACGCCGATCACCAGCCACACGAAGGCTTCGTAGGCGCGCGACAGCCGCGGGAAATGCGTATGCAAGGCCATCAACCGCACGCTGAAGGACACCGCGATGGCCACGCTGAGCGCCAGCACCACGCCGAGTACGGTGTCGCCGCCATCATGCGTGTCCAGACGGAAGAACGGGCCGACCAGGCCCCGGGTCTTGTACACGCTGTAGCCGCTGGTGGCGATGTAGGCGACATACCAGCGCACCGGCCCCACGCCGCTGCGTCGCCAGATGAAGGTGCCGGCCATGCACAGCGCGAGGATGAAGCCCAGGAAGATGCTGTCCTGGCTGGCGGACAAGGCCTCGTGGGCGAGCAGCGCCTGCGGCTCCCACAGCTTCAGCGCCACCGTCATCGCGTTGCGCTCGGTCAGGCGCAGGTAGACCTCCGGATAGCGTCCATCCGGCGCTTCCAACTGGAACACCGGCGTCCGCAGCAGGTAGGGGTAGTCGCGCCGCGACACGTCCTCGCCGCGGCGCAGTTCGCGGAAGCCACCGCCCGGCTGCGGCACGTACAGGCGCACGGTGTCTGCCAGCGGCGCGTCCACCTGCAACATCAGGACCCGCGGCAGGCCGGTCATGCGATCCAGGCGCAGGCGCAGCCAGACCGCATCAGGGATGTAACCGAGACTGAACTCCGGCGACGCCGGCTGCAGGTCGCCGCGCGCCGCCACCGCGTGCACGTCGAGCGTGCCGGCACGGTCGCGCAGCATCTGCACCTGCCCGTCCAGGGCAATGGAGCGGCGGCCCTGCTCGGAGACCGACTGGATCCCGCCGCAACCGCCAAGCAGCACGACGACCAGGAGCAACAGGAGCGTGAGCGTCGAGCGGCGGCGCATGAAGAAACCGGCGTTGTATCCGAACGTGTGCGTATGCAGGTGGCGGTCGTCACTGAAAGCACTGCGAGGCGGCATCCCCATGCCGGCCCTGTGGCGGACACTACCCTGCCCGCTCCGAAATTCTACACAGGGAGACATGTAATGTGAAATTCATCAACATAAGACCTTGAGACACACCTCGTTCCGCACCTTCCGGCGCACGGCCCGTCTCCAAACCTGCACGCACCCCATTCCATGTCCCGCGGCCAGTGCCACGCCTGGCGCCCTGCTCGGACACCGCGCAAGCGGGCTCCAGCAGGACACGCCGCGCATCATGCTTCTGGGAGCGGATGGGGCGCTGGCCAAGCGCTCGTACAAGGTCGGGATCGCACGGGCATGACGCGTCGACGCCACAGCGCCCGGCAGCGAGCAACGCAGGCGTTCGTACGGCCGCAGGGCAGTGGATGCGAAGAGAGGGAGAGAGGAGCCTGCGCAGATGGCAGACGGGACGCGGGCGATGCCAGACAGGATCGGCATGCACGGCGGGGGATGGCGCGCCCGGAGGGATTCGAACCCCCGACCAATGGCTTCGGAAGCCACTACTCTATCCGGCTGAGCTACGGGCGCAACGGACGCGCATTCTAACGGCATTCGTGGTCCGCGTCTCCCCCGGCCGCAACTCCCTGCGACAGCACCCCCGCGGACGTTCTCGAGGCCGTCCCGCTTGACCAGGCAACCGCGCGCGGCGCACAGGCGGCGCCGAGGCCGATCCCCCAGGCGTAGCAGACGCGCCCGCAGGTTGGGGCCGGACTGACTGCAAAGTGCATCTGCAGACCCACACGCGACGACGCCGCCTCGCGCCCCGGGCAGTTACCGTGCGTGGCAGGCCACCGCCACGACATTGCGTGCTGCCGCCCACACCACGCGGCTGCTACCCTTGCGCGATGGCTTACGAACGCTACGAAACGCCTGCCGCGCTGCCGCCGCGCGCGCGCCTGGGCCAGTACTGGAAACTGCTGCGCGGCGACCGGCCGATCGGCGCGCTGCTGCTGCTGTGGCCGACCTGGTGGGCGCTGTGGCTGGCCGC
Organism: Xanthomonas indica; assembly: GCF_040529045.1. NCBI lineage: Bacteria > Pseudomonadati > Pseudomonadota > Gammaproteobacteria > Lysobacterales > Lysobacteraceae > Xanthomonas > Xanthomonas indica. Next base: position 244,563 of record NZ_CP131914.1, read on the forward strand.
CGACGGGGTGCCGCCGCTGTGGACCCTGTTCGTGTTCACCGCCGGGGTGTGGCTGACCCGCTCGGCCGGCTGCGTGATCAACGACTACGCCGACCGCTGGCTGGATCCGCAGGTCGAGCGTACCCGCAGCCGGCCGCTGGCCACCGGCGCGGTCAGCGGCCGCGAGGCACTGGCGGTGTTCGCGGTGCTGATGCTGGTGGCGTTCGCACTGGTGCTGACCATGAACGCGCTGACCATCGGCATGAGCGTGGTCGGGCTGTTGCTGGCCGCCAGCTATCCCTACCTGAAGCGCTACACCTACCTGCCGCAGGTCTACCTCGGCATGGCCTTCGGCTGGGGCATCCCGATGGCCTTCGCCGCCGTGCGCGGCGAGGTGCCGGCACTGGGCTGGCTGCTGTACGCGACCAACATCCTGTGGGCCACCGCCTACGACACCTGGTATGCGATGGTCGATCGCGAGGACGACCTGCGCGCCAGCTCCAAGTCCACCGCGATCCTGTTCGGCGAACTGGACCTGGTCATCCAGGGCGTGCTGTACGCGCTGATGTTCGTCGCCCTCGCCTTCGTCGGCCACCGCGCGGGCCTGGGCATGTGGTACTGGGTCGGCCTGGGCGTGGCGGCGCTGCTGGTGGCGGCCGAGTTCCGCATGGCCCGGCACCGCGAACGCGCAGCCTGCTTCCGCGCCTTCATGCACAACAACTGGGTCGGCCTGGCGATCTTCGTCGGCATCGCTGCGGCGCTGGCGCTGCGCGCAGCCTAGGGCCTGTCATCGATCACGCGCAGCGCGCGTCGTGCGCTGGAATCAACTTCAAGTCCTCACAAAGGCCGCTGCTCCGGCGCTCACCGAGATGAGCCAGGGTGCACCCCGCCGCGGCTCCTTGCACCGATGCGTTCTAGCGTTTGGCGGCCGGTGCCGGCACGGTCGCGGCCGGCGCGCGGGTCAACAGCGCCAGCACCCGCTGCTGCTCCTGCATGTCCTGCAACCCACTGATCCGCAGGCTGTCCCCCGGCAGCGGCGCCATGATCGTGGCCACGGTCAGCACCTGACCGTCGGCCAGCAGTGCGATCGGCTTGCCGACGTTCTGCTCGGTGGCCCGGGTCAGGCGTTGGCCATGTCCAGGAAAGCGCAGATCCAGCGCTGGCTGGCCATCGCCGTTGTCGGCGGGCGCGACGGTCGCCGCCTCCTCGACGACCAGCAACGCTTGCGGCGCCAGGTACACCGGCTGTCCGTGGTCGTCGGCCTGGACAGCGTCGGGGGTGGGCGCATGGCTGGCCAGGCGCCATTCGATCTTCGCCTTGACCGGGATGGCGGCGGCGACATCCGGTGCCTTGCCATAACCGCACCCGGCGACAGCGAAGACACACAGCGTCATCGACAGAGCCAAAGCCTTCCAGCGCATCGCACGCTCCTTTCGTTGTTGGCCTCTTCACCAGCATAAAGCCGCGCGTGTCTGCCGACCGTTCATGCGCCAAGGCGTCGGCGCCCTGGCAGAGATCGCCACTGCGGCACGTCGACCGATGCGCGCGGCGCAGTGCGTCGCGGCCGGCGCTCACGACAGACAATGCGCCGCGCCGCACGTCCTTTGCTGCCGAGCCCCCTGTGCCAGCGCGTGCGACAGACGCACCACGCTCACGGCACCCGCGCCACCACCCAGGCATCGACCCGTTCCACACCGGCGCGGCGAAGCGCCTTTGCCGCGGCGTGCAGGGTCGCGCCGGTGGTCATCACGTCGTCGATCAGGGCCACATGCGCCGGCAACGCCGCCGAGGCCGGCACCGCGAACGCGCCGCGCAGATTGCGCCGGCGCGCGCGGGCATCCAGTTCGGATTGCGCCGCGGTCGCCCGCATCCGCTGCAGGTCCAGGCACAGCGGCAGCGCCAGCGCGCGCGCCAGTGGCCGCGCCAGTTCCAGCGCCTGGTCGTAGCCGCGCTGGCGCAGCCGGGCCGGATGCAACGGCACCGGCAGCAGCGCCTGCGGCCGCGGCAAGGCCGCGCAGCGTGTCTGCAGCAGCGCGGCGAGCAGGCGCCCGGCCGCCAGATCCTGGTGGAACTTGAAGCGGCGCAGCAGCCCATCGACCGGCGCGGCGTACACGCAGGCGCTGGCGACCCGCTCTAGCGGCGGCGGCCGGCGCTGGCACGCGCCGCAGACCTGCTCGGCATCCAGCGCCGGCAGCGGCAGTGCACAGCGGCAGCAGGCCGCCGCATTCCATGGCACGCCATCGCGACAGGCCGCGCACAGGTCCAGGCCGGGCACGCCTGGCTCGGCGCAGACCAGGCAGCGTTCCGGCAGCAGGCGGCGCTGCAGCCAGCGCCAGCCGCCGTCAACCAAACCGCCACCCATGAAGTTGACAGGACTTTGCATGCTCACCAGACTGCCCGCTTTCCCAGCCGCTGACCGTCAGGAAACCCCCATGTCCGCTGTCGTCCGACACGACTGGCAACGCCAGGAATTGCTCGCCCTGTTCGATCTGCCGTTCCCGGAGCTGCTGCATCGCGCCGCCGCCGTGCACCGCGAACACTTCGATCCGGCGCAGGTGCAGGTGTCCACGCTGCTGTCGGTGAAGACCGGCGGTTGCCCGGAGGACTGCGCCTATTGCCCGCAGGCGCAGCGTTACGCCACCGGTGTGGAAGCGCAGAAGCTGATGAGCACCGAGGCGGTGCTGGACAAGGCGCGCCAGGCCAAGGCCGCCGGTGCGTCGCGGTTCTGCATGGGCGCGGCCTGGCGTTCGCCCAAGGACCGGGACATCCCGAAGGTGGCGGAGATGATCCGCGAGGTGAAGGCGCTGGGCCTGGAGACCTGCGCCACCCTGGGCATGCTCGACGGCACCCAGGCGCAGGCGCTGAAGGCGGCCGGGCTGGACTACTACAACCACAATCTGGACACCGCGCCGGATTTCTACGACTCGATCATCCACACCCGCCAGTACCAGGACCGCCTGGACACCCTGACCCACGTGCGCGACGCCGGCCTGAAGACCTGCTGCGGCGGCATCGTCGGCATGGGCGAGTCGCGCGACCAGCGCGCCGGCCTGCTGCAGGCGCTGGCCAACCTGCCGGTGCATCCGGATTCGGTGCCGATCAACCGCCTGGTGCAGGTCGCCGGCACGCCGCTGCACGGCACGGTCGAGCTGGACCCGTTCGAGTTCGTGCGCACGATCGCCGTTGCCCGCATCGCGATGCCGCGGGCGATGGTGCGGCTGTCGGCCGGGCGCGAGAGCATGAGCGACGAACTGCAGGCGCTGTGCTTCTGCGCCGGCGCCAACTCGATCTTCTACGGCGAGAAGCTGCTGACCACCGGCAACCCGGACACCGAACGCGACCGGGCGCTGTTCGCACGGCTGGGGCTGCGGCCGATGCAGGTGATGGTCGATGCCGATGCGCACGACCATCCCGGGACCGTGCACGCCGACATCACCACCCCGCCGGCGATCGCCGCCGCCCTGGTCTGACGTCGCGCGTCCGTCCGCCGATCCGGCCGTCCATCGCCGGCGGCGCCCGGCCCGGCCGGGGACGCGCTACGCTAGCCCGCCAGATGCCCGTCCCGCGCCCATGGCCCGTCCCGACCTGCACGACCGCATCCAGTCCGCGCGCGCCTTGCGCGAAGCGCAGGGGCGCCTGCGCATGCGCCGCAGCGTCGGCCGCCGCGACGGCGTGCGCCTGGAAGTCGACGGCCGCTGGCTGACCGGCTTCTGCAGCAACGACTACCTGGGCCTGGCGCAGCAGTTCGAAGTGGTCGCGGCCCTGCAGGACGCGGCCGCGCGCGAAGGCGCCGGCGCCACCGCCTCGCACCTGGTGTGCGGCCACCACGCGCTGCACGAGGCGCTGGAACGCGAGATCGCCGACTGGCTCGGCTATCCGCAGGCGCTGTTGTTCGGCAGCGGCTTCATCGCCAACCTGGCGGTGCAGCAGGCGCTGCTGAGCGAGGAAGAGGACGTGTGCGTGCAGGACCGGCTCAACCACGCCAGCCTGCTCGACGCCAGCCGTCTGGCCGGCTGCCGCCTGCGCCGCTATCCGCACCTGGATGCCGAAGGCGCGATGCGCCAGCTCAAGCACGCTGCAGACGGCGCGGCGATGCTCGCCACCGATGGCGTGTTCAGCATGGACGGCGACGTCGCCCCGCTGCGCTCGCTGGCGCTGGTGGCACGCACGCAACAGGCGCTGCTGTACGTGGACGACGCGCACGGCGTCGGCGTGGTCGGCCCGCATGGGCGCGGCAGCGTCGCCGAGGCCGGCCTCGGGGTCGACGACGTCCCGCTGCAACTGGTGACCTTGGGCAAGGCGCTGGGCGGCTACGGCGCCGCGGTGGTCGGCGATGCCACGCTGGTCCGGCACCTGGCCGAAACCGCGCGGCCGTATCTGTACACCACCGCGCTGCCGCCGGCGCAGGCCGCCGCGTCGCTGGCCGCGGTCAAGCTGGCGCGGCGCGACCAATGGCGGCGCGAACGCCTGGTCGAACTGATCGCCCTGTTCCGTGGCGGCGCACGTCGCCATGGCCTCGACCTGATGGCCTCGGACACGCCGATCCAACCGCTGCTGTGCGGCGAGGAGCGCACCGCGCTGGCGTGGTCGGCGGCGCTGGAACAGGCGGGCTATCTGGTCTCGGCGATTCGCCCGCCGACCGTGCCGGAAGGCAAGTCGCGGCTGCGCGTGACCCTGTCGGCGCTGCACACGCCGGCGCAGGTGCAGGCGCTGCTGGATGCGCTGGCGCTGGCCCGCGACCGCGTGGCCGCGCATCCGCCCGGTCTGCCGGCGTGAGCGACGGTGCGCTGGCCGCCCGGCGCAAGGTCTGGGAGGCGCTGTCGGCGCTGTACCTGGACACTGCGGTCGACGCGCACCACCCGCACATCGCCGGCGTGCTCGCCGCCTCGCCGTTCGCCACCGACACGCTCTGGCAGATGCTGCGCGACGACGTGCATCCACGGCTGGCGCCCAACCTGCTGACGCCGGCCGGCGCCTGGCAAGGCATCGACGGCGACTGGCTGAGTACGGCGATCCAGCAGCGCCGCGGCGCGCATCGCTGGTCGGCCTGGTGCACCCGCGGCTATCCGCGCCGGCACTGGCGCCTGCTGCTGCCGCAGGTGCTGGCGCGGCGCGCGGCGCACTGACGCGGCGGCCGACGCCGCTCTCCTGTTCCTTCGCGACGACCGACACCGATGCATATCGACACCCTGGGGCAGGGCCCCGATCTGGTCCTGCTGCACGGCTGGGCACTGAATGGCGGCATCTTCGCGCCGCTGGTGGAGCGCCTGTCGGCGCAGTACCGCCTGCACCTGGTGGACCTGCCCGGGCACGGCCACAGCCGCGGCGACGACACGCCGCTGGCACTGCCGCACGTGGTCAGCGCGATCGCCGCGGCCACGCCGCCGGCGGTGTGGCTGGGCTGGTCGCTGGGTGGGCTGTTCGCGCTGCATGCCGCCGCCACGCAACCGCAGGTACGCGGGCTGGCGATGCTCGCGGCGACGCCGCGCTTCGTGCGCGGCAGCGACTGGCCGCACGCGGTGGAGCCACAGGTGTTCGAACAGTTCGGCCGCGACCTCGCCGAGGACTACCGCGGCACCCTCGAACGCTTCCTGGCGCTGGACACGCTCGGCTCGGCGCACGCGCGCGCCGAACTGCGCACCCTGCGCGAAGCGCTCGACGCCCGCGGCGCACCCGACCCGCATGTGCTGCAAGACGGCCTGACCCTGCTGGAACGCACCGACCTGCGCCGCGCCCTGCCCGGTCTGCGCGTGCCCAGCCTGTGGATTGGTGGCCAGCGCGACCGCCTGGTCCCGCCCGCGGGCATGGAGGCTGCCGCGGCACTGGCGCCGAACGCACACGCGCTGATCGTCGCCGGCGGCGGCCACGCCCCGTTCCTCGGCCATGCCGATACCGTGACCGACGCGCTGCGCGGATTCCTGGCGACGCTGGACTAGCGGCGTCGCGCCGCGCGTTCCACGATGCTGTCGTAGGAGCGGCTTCAGCCGCGACGCGCCCGTTGCGTCGGGTCGCGGCTGAAGCCGCTCGCGGCGAGCCCGCCGGGTGCACTGTGGGAGGGACTTCAGTCCCGACGCATTGCGCCGTCGGAAAGCGCACACCGTCTCGTGCGTCGCGCGCTACATGACAGTTGACTCCCACAACGCATCACGCGACCCGCACCGACGTCAGAAAGACGCAAGCGGCTCCGCCGTGGGACTCAACTGTCGTACCGCCGCGACAAGCGAAGCAGAAAGCCGACTGACAGCCTCCGTCGTCGGGACTGAAGTCCCTCCCACAAGGATGCCGGCCACCCCTGTGGGAGCGACTTCAGTCGCGACGCATGAACGCTGCGCAGCGAGGCCGCTCCTGCACCTGCCTTGCGTGCTCAGTGTCCTCAACGTCGCGATGTGACGCTGGCCGCCACAGCGGCGATGTCCGATCATCGCCACTCCTTCGAACCGGAGTGCAAGCATGGACCTGGGAATCGCCGGCAAGTGGGCACTGGTGTGCGCCGCGAGCAAGGGGCTGGGACTGGGCTGCGCGCAGGCGCTGGCGCGCGAGGGCGTGCATGTGGCGATCGTGGCGCGCGGCCAGGCCGGGCTGGATGCGGCCGCGGCGCAACTGCGCGCGCTGCACGGCGGTGGCGAGGTGGTCGCCGTGGCCGCGGACATCGCCACCGAGGCCGGACGCGCCGCCGCACTGGCCGCCTGCCCGCAGGTCGACATCCTGATCAACAACGCCGGCGGGCCACCGCCCGGCGATTTCCGCGACTGGGAACGCGAGGACTGGCTGCGCGCGCTCGACGCCAACATGCTGGCGCCGATCGCGCTGATCCGCGCCACGGTCGATGCGATGCAGGCGCGCGGCTTCGGCCGCATCGTCAACATCACCTCCGCCGCGGTGAAGGCGCCGATCGACAGCCTGGGCCTGTCCAACGGCGCGCGTGCCGGCCTCACCGGCTTCGTCGCCGGGCTGGCGCGGCGCACGGTGGCGTACAACGTCACCATCAACAACCTGTTGCCGGGGCAGTTCGACACCGACCGCCTGCGCGGCAACATCGCCCATGCCGCGCAGCGCGAGGGTGTCGACCCCGCCGACCTGGCCGAACGCAAGCGCCGGCAGATTCCGGCCGCGCGCTTCGGCACCGCCGAGGAGTTCGGCGCGGCCTGCGCCTTCCTGTGCAGCGCGCAGGCCGGTTACCTGAGCGGGCAGAACCTGTTGCTGGATGGCGGGAGCTATCCGGGGACATTCTGAAAGCCGGGATTGGGGATTGGGGAGTCGGGATTCGTCAGCCGAGATTGGCGGCGCGTGCGCAGAACGCGGTGATGCAGGCGCCACCGCTGGCCGCAGCGCGACGCGGGCGGCGATAATGCGCGGATGGATCCTTCCGCGTTCGACTCCCAGCACATCCGCCGCGCCTTCGCGCGTGCGGCCGCCAGTTACGACGCCGCCGCGGCGCTGCAACGCGAGGTGCAGGGGCGCTTGCTGGAATCGCTGGACTACCTCGGCGACCGCGTGCCGCAGGTGGTGCTGGACGTGGGCAGCGGTCCGGCGCATGCCGCCGCGGCGATGAAGAAGCGCTGGCCGCGCGCGCAGGTGATCGCGCTCGACCAGGCCCTGCCGATGCTGCAGCAGGCCAAGCGCCAGGCCGGCTGGTGGAAGCCGTTCGGCCGCGTCTGCGCCGACGCGCGCGCGCTGCCGCTGGCCGAGCACAGCGTCGATGTGATCTTCAGCAATCTGTGCCTGCAGTGGGTCGAGGACCTGCCGGCGGTGTTCGCCGGGTTCCGCCGCGTGCTGCGCCCCGGCGGCCTGTTGCTGTGCTCCAGCTTCGGCCCGGACACGCTGATCGAACTGCGCGAGGCCTTCGCCCAGGCCGACCAGACCACGCCGCACGTGAGCCGCTTCGCGCCGATCGCGCAGTTCGGCGATGCGCTGATGCTGTCCGGCTTCCGCGATCCAGTGCTGGACCGCGACGTGTTCAACCTGACCTATCCGGACCTCGCCGCGCTGATGCGCGAACTGCGCGCGATCGGGGCCACCAACGCGCTGCAGGCGCGCCGCCACACCCTCACCGGCCGCGGCCGGTTCGCCGCCGCCAGCGCCGCCTACGAGCCGCTGCGCGGTGCCGACGGCACCCTGCCCAGCACCTGGGAAGTGATCTACGCGCACGCCTGGGCGCCACCGCCGGGCGCGCCGATCCGCGAAGGCGGCGGCGAGATCGCTGCGGTGCCGCTGTCAGCGATCCCGATCCGCCGCCGCGGCGACTGAGCCGGGCCGCACCCGGAACAGCACCCGGCCCCGGTAGGGCGGACCCAGCGCCTGCACCTGCGCCCCCTGCGCGGCGATGCGCGCGGCCACCTGCGGCCAGACCTCCTGCTTGCACACCCACACGCGGCCGGCGCGCGGTTGCCGCAAGACCGTGGACAGGTCGGCGTCGTACTCGGGACCGAAGCGCGGCGCGTCGGGCAGCGGATCCAGGCGGATCTTGCGCACCTGCGCGCCCAGTTCCAGGCGCAGGCCGTAGCGTGCCATGTCCTCGACGAACACCACCTCGCGCACCGGCGTGCCGGCACGCTGGGCGATCGCCTGCGCCCAGGCGCCGGCATCCTTGTGCGTGGGCAGCAGCGCCGGCGCCAGTTCGAGCGCCAGCAACAGCCCGCACCAGCCCAGCAGCCACGGCCAGCGCCACGGCGCGCGCCCCTCCTGCGCACGCTGCCACGCCGCCAGCAACGCCAGCGGCACGAACAGCGGCAGCACGTACAGCGGCAGCCGCGAGCGCGACAGGCATAGCACCAGCAGTGGCAGCAGCAGCCACAGGGTCAGCAGCAGCGGCGCGGCCTGCTGCAGGCGCAGCGCCGGGGTTCGCCACCATTGCCGCAGCTGCCGCGGCAGCTGCCAGACCCAGCGCGCCAGCGCCGGGGTCCACGGCAGCGTGCCCAGGACCAGGATCGGCGCATACGCCACCGCCCAGCCATACCACTGCGCGTTGCGCCCGAACGCATCGCTGGCCACGCGCTTGACCACCTCGTCGCCGACGAAGTACTGCAGCAAGCCGGGATGGCCATGGATCACCGCCAGGTACCAGGGCAGCGCCAGCACCGTGAACAGCGCGATGCCGGAAAGTTGCAGCGCGCGCCGCGGCGGCCCCGGCGTCACCGCGTTGAACAGCAGCAGCGCCGGCAACGGCAGCAATCCCGGCGGCCCCTTGGTCATGAACGCCAGGGCGAAGCCGGCCCACATCGCCGCGATCCAGCGCTTGCCCTGCCCGGGCGGGTGCGCACGTGCTTCGACGAAGGCCCACACCGCCAGGGTCTCGCAGGCGGCGAGCAGGAAGTCGGTGGAAATCCATTGCGCCGCGCCGAACGGCGCCAGCATGGTCGCGTACAGCAGCGCCGCCTGCGCCGGCAGCGTGGGCCGCTCGGGAAACAGCCGCGCGGCCAGGCGCCAGACCAGCAGCACGCACAGCAGGTAGGCCAGCGCCGACGGCAAGCGCGCCGCCCACGGCGACGGCCCGAAGGCGGCGACGCTGGCGGCGATCGCCCAGTAGGTCAGCGGCGGCTTGGTCCAGTGCGCCACGTCCTCGCTGCGCCGGGGCGTGAGCCAATCGCCGCTGTGCAGCATGTTCAGCGCGACATTGGTGTAACGGCCTTCGTCGGCGTCCCAGATCCCGCGGGCGCCCAGCAGGGCCAGCGCGAGCGTGCAGGCCAGCAGCGCCACCGCGACGGCCGGGGAACGAAGCAGCGCGCGCATCGGCGGTCCTCTCGGTCGGCGCGGCGACCATAGCCGTATCGCGTGAGGTCGCGGATGACGGCCGGCGGACAGTTTTGCGACAGCGCGAACGCGCCGGCCTCAGGCCGGCGCGCGGCTCAGGCCGAGACCTGCGCGATCCAGTCTTCCAGGTTGTAGTAGTTGCTGACCCGGGCGATCTTGCCGTCGCGGATGTCGAAGAACGCCCCGCCCGGCAGCACGTAGCGCTGGCCGCGCGCCTCCGGCAGGCCGGTATCGGTGTGGTGGTATTCGCCGTGCACCACGTACTCGGCGGCGGCGCGGCCGCCGTCCTGCGCGGCCAGCACCACGATGTCGTGCAACTGCTCGCGGTAACTGGCATTCATGCGCCGCAGGAACGCTGCGAACGTGTCCTTGCCGGTCTCGCGCGGGCCCTGGTTGAGATCGTGGGCGACGTCGTCGCTGAGCATGCCCAGCATGCCGTCCCAGTCGCCGCGGTTGAACGCCGCGTAATAGGCCTGGACCAGGGCGATGGCCTGGTCCTGCGCAGGAACTCCGTGGTTGCTCATGGCTGCCGCCCTCGGGCCGTGGAAACGCCCATCATACGGTCTCGCCGCCGTGCTCGACGCCCCGCTCCAGCAGGTCGCGGTGGAAGAAGTACAGCTCCTGCAGCAGAAAGCGCCAGCGGGTCTGGAAACTGCGGAAGCGACTGCTCGGGGTCGACGAGGCCAGCGCGTCGATCTGCAGTTCCTGGCACAGCCGCAACGCCCGCGCCATGTGCAGCGGATCGCTGACCACGATGACCCGGTGCAGGCCGTGTTCGCGCATCAGCCGGCGCGCCTCGATCAGGTTCTGCCGGGTGGTGCGCGACACCGTCTCGATCAGGATCGCATCGGCCGGCACGTCGTGGCGCAGCGCGTAGCGCTTTGCGACCTGCGACTCGGCGAAGCGCGCGCCGTTGCCGAAGCCGCCGGTGAAGATCAGGGTCGGCGCGTAGCCGCGCTGGTAGAGATCCAGGCCGTGGCGAATGCGCTCCTCGAACACCGGCGAGGGCTTGGCGTCGTAGGCCGCCGCGCCAAGCACGATGATCGCGTCGGCCGGCGCCGCCTGGTCGCGGTCGCCGACCCAGACGATGTAGATCGCCACGCCCAGCAGCCACAGCCCCAGCAACGCCGCCAGGCGCAGCAGCCAGCGCAGCCAGCGGAACCCGCCCCGCGCGCTCATGCCGCGCCCCACGGCAAGGCGTCCAGGTCGACGTTGCCGCCGGACAGGATCAGTCCCACCCGGCGCCCGGCGAAGCGCGCCGGCTGCGCCAGCACCGCCGCCAGGGCGATCGCCGAGGACGGCTCCACCACCTGCTTGAGCACCTGCCACAGCAGCCGCATCGCCGTCACGGTCGCCGCGTCGTCCACCACCAGCACCTCGGCATGGCCGTGCAGCAGGGCGAAGTTGGGTTCGCCGAGGCTGCCGCGCAGGCCGTCGCAGATCGTGTCCGGGACCATGTCCACGCGGCGCTCGCCGGCGGCCAGCGAGCGCGCGGTATCGGCGGCACCGGCCGGCTCGGCCAGCAGCAGCTGCGCCTGCGGCGCCAGCGCCGACAGGGCCAGGCGGCTGCCCGCGGCCAGGCCACCGCCGCCAACCGGCACCACCAGCAGGTCCAGCCCGCCGCTGGCGTCCAGCAGCTCCAGCGCGGCGGTGCCCTGCCCGGCGATCACCCCCGGATCGGCATAGGGATGCACCAGGGTCGCGCCGGTGTCGCGCTGCACCTGGGCGCACAGCGCCTCGCGGGCGGCGATGCTCGGCGCGCAGCGCCACAGGGTGGCGCCGTGGCGGGCGATGTTGGCGAGCTTGGCGGCGACCGCGCCTTCCGGCACCACCACATGGCAGCCGATGCCACGGGTACGCGCGGCCAGGGCCAGCGCCGCGCCGTGGTTGCCCGAGGAGTGGGTGACCACCCCGCAGGCCGCCTGTGCCGGATCCAGCGCCCACACCGCATTGCAGGCGCCGCGGAACTTGAACGCGCCGCCGCGCTGCAGGTGTTCGGCCTTGAAGTACAGCTGCGCGCCGCTGGCGGCGTCCAGCGCCTGCGAACGCAGCACCGGCGTCGGCCGCGCGTGCGCGGCAATGCGTGCGGCGGCCGCCAGGACGTCGCCGAACTCGGGCAGAAAACGTGAGACCATGCGCGAAAGGGTAGCGTATCGTCGCCAACGTGCAGCGCCCGCCAGCCGTGCCGGCTCGCCGCCGTTGCGCGCGACTTAAGCGTTCAAGTGCGGCGCGGGAAGTTAAGGGGGGATTCAATGCAACGGACCGAACCTGTCAGCCAGCCTGCTGGAGGGCAAACGCCATGAAACTGCGCCTGATCTGCGCCGCTGGACTGCTGGCCGCACTGGGCGGCTGCGCCACCTACGATTACGCCGGAGGCGGCGACGGTGGCTACTACCGTGGCGCGCCCTCGGTCGAGTACCGCTACCCCGCCGGCTATTCCGAATACTACTCGCCTTACGGCGCGGTGCCCTACTACGGTTACGGCCCCGCGTACTACGGCTACTACGGCTACGGCGTGCCGTATTACTACTATCGCGGCTACGACGGCCCGCGCCACCGCCCGCCGCCGCGTCCGCGGCCGGACGACGGCGGTTCACGCCCGCCGCCGCCCAGCGTGGGCGGTCGGGTGCCCTCCCCCTGGCGCGACATGGACCGCCTGCGGCGTCCGGACGCGCTCAATTCGGCGCCGCGGCCGCAGTCGATGCAGCCGGCCCGGCCAGCGATGCAGCGTCCCGAGGGGATGCAGCGCCCGCCTGCCCCACGCCCCGGCAATATGGGGCGCAGCAATGGGACACGTCGCACACTCGAGCCCTGAGAAAGGGCTTGCGTTCGCCAGCCCCAACACGCACTCTACGTCCTACGGGGTGACCGACTGCGTCGCTTTATGACCCGAAGGGGTGACCCCACCGTCTATGTCGATGTCCGACAGGGAAATCTGGATCCCCCCTGTTCCGGCCCTGTCGGGCGTCGGCGCCTCACAACGAAAAGCCCCGGTCCGCCGGGGCTTTTCGCGTTGGGGCCTTGCCGTTGCTGGACCGGCGCCGGCGCCGGGCGAAAAACGGGCATAAAAAAGGGCCGGTAGTCCCCCGACTACCGGCCCCCAGCTCCCCCAACGTGCGCGTGACTGGCCCCTGTTCCAATTCCAGTCATACGCCCCTGACGCATTGCCACGTTGGGTGCAGTGGGAATATCTGCAGATTGCGTGCCAACTTGAGGCGCAGATCTGCAATTTGTGATGCAACCGCTAAAATTCTTGTTCCCGCCGAGGGCGCTCCCGCCTGCGGCCCCCTTCCGCCGGCTCACGGGCCGGCCGCGAGACCCCGATGAGCGACTCCTTCTACCGCTATGACGTGATCGTGATCGGCGGCGGCCATGCCGGCACCGAGGCGGCGCTGGCGTCCGCGCGTGCCGGCGCGCGCACCCTGCTGCTGACCCACAACGTGGAGACGGTGGGGGCGATGAGCTGCAACCCGGCCATCGGCGGCATCGGCAAGGGCCACCTGGTCAAGGAGATCGACGCGCTGGGCGGGGCGATGGCGCAGGCCGCGGACCTGGCCGGCATCCAGTGGCGCACCCTCAACGCCTCCAAGGGCCCGGCGGTGCGCGCGACCCGCTGCCAGGCCGACCGCAGCCTGTACCGCAGCGCGATCCGGCGCCTGGTCGAGGCACAGCCGAACCTGACCCTGTTCCAGGCCGCGGTGGACGACCTGGTCATGGACGGCGAGCGCGTGCGCGGCGTGCTGACCCAGACCGGGCTGCGCTTCGAGGCCGCGGCGGTGGTACTGACCGCCGGCACCTTCCTGGCCGGCAAGATCCATATCGGCCAGACCCAGTACGCCGGCGGCCGCGCCGGCGATCCACCGGCCACCGCGCTGGCGCAGGCGCTGCGCGACGGCCGCTTCGGCGTGGACCGGCTCAAGACCGGCACCCCGCCACGCATCGACGGGCGCAGCCTGGACTACGCGGCGATGGAGGAACAGCCCGGCGACGATCCGCTGCCGGTGATGTCGTTCCTGGGGGAGGTCGCCCAGCATCCGCGCCAGGTCTCGTGCTGGATCACCCACACCACCGAGCGCACCCACGCCATCATCCGCGGCGCGCTGGACCGCTCGCCGCTGTACACCGGCCAGATCGAAGGCATCGGCCCGCGCTACTGCCCCTCGATCGAGGACAAGGTGGTGCGCTTCGCCGAGAAGGCCAGCCACCAGATCTTCGTCGAGCCGGAAGGCCTGGACGTGGTCGAGATCTACCCCAACGGCATCTCCACCTCGCTGCCGTTCGACGTGCAGCTGGAGCTGGTGCGCTCGATCCGCGGCTTCGAGCGCGCCCACATCACCCGCCCCGGCTACGCCATCGAATACGACTTCTTCGACCCGCGCGGGCTCAAGGCTTCGCTGGAGACCAAGGCCATGCCCGGGCTGTTCTTCGCCGGGCAGATCAATGGCACCACCGGCTACGAGGAAGCGGCCGCGCAGGGCCTGATCGCCGGCCTCAACGCCGCGCGCCAGGTACGCGGGCTGGAGCCGTGGTCGCCGCGCCGCGACCAGGCCTACATCGGCGTGCTGATCGACGACCTGATCACCCACGGCACCAGCGAGCCGTACCGCATGTTCACCAGCCGCGCCGAGTACCGGCTGCAGCTGCGCGAAGACAACGCCGACGCGCGCCTGACCGGCATCGGCCACGACCTGGGCATCGTCGACGAAATGCGCTGGGCGCGGTTCCAGGCCAAGCAGGAGGCGGTGGCGCGCGAGAACGAGCGCCTGCGCGCGCTGTGGGCCACCCCGGGCAATGCGCTGGGCCGCGAGGTCGCGGCCACGCTGGGCGTGGCGGTGAGCCGCGAGACCACCGTGCTGGACCTGATCAAGCGCCCGGAGCTGGACTACGCCGCACTGATGCGGGTGCCGTCGCTGGGCCCGGGCGTGGCCGACGCGCAGGTGGCCGAGCAGGTGGAGATCGGCATCAAGTACGCCGGCTACCTGGACCGCCAGCGCGAGGAGATCGCGCGCCAGCAGCGTCACGAGGACACCCCGATCCCGGCCGCGTTCGACTACGCGCAGGTGCGCGGGCTGTCGGCCGAAGTGCAGCAGAAGCTCGAGCGCGTGCGCCCGCAGACCGTGGGCCAGGCGCAGCGCATCCCCGGCATGACCCCCGCGGCGATCTCGCTGCTGCTGGTGCACCTGGAACGGGCGCGGCGCGGCCGGGTGGCGTGATCGGTCGCGAACGCGCATCGCGCGCAGCACCCCCGTAGGAGCGGCTTCAGCCGCGACCGGAAGGTGCATCGGCAATACCCGGTCGCGGCTGAAGCCGCTCCTACGGACGCAGCGGACGCATTGTCCCTGGCGAAGCAGCGACCGGCGGAGCTTGCCGGGACGTGGTGCGCGCTGCGGTGGGCTCAGTCCTGCGCGGCCACCGGCAGCAGACGCTGACGCAGCAGCAGCGCGGCCAGGTCCAGGGTTTCGCCGGCCACGCGCATCACGCTGCCCATGTTGATGAAGCCGTGGATCATGCCGGGGTGGACGCGCACCAGGGTTTCCACGCCGGCCTCGCGCAGTCGCTGCGCGTAGTGCAGGCCTTCGTCGTGCAGCGCGTCGCGGTCGGCGAGCACCACCAGCGCCGGGGCGACGCCGGCCACGTCCGGCGCGACCACCGGCGAGATGCGCCAATCCGACCCAAGCGACGGGTCGGGCAGGTACTGACGGTCGAAATAGCGCATCGCCGCTTCGGTCAGCGGCGGGATGCCGGCGTTGTGCACGCGCGAGGGGAAGGGATTGTCCGCATGCAGGTTGGTCAGCGGATAGATCAGGATCTGGCAGCGCAGGGCGATGCCGGCATCGCGCGCGGCCAGCGCGGCGCTGGCCGCCAGGGCGCCGCCCATGCTGTCGCCGGCGATGGCCAGGCGCTGCGGATCGGCGCCGACCTCGCCCGGATGCGCGGCCACCCAGTGCACCACCGCGATCACGTCCTCGATGCCGGCCGGCGCCGGATGCTCGGGCGCCAGCCGGTAGTCCACCGCCAGCACCTGGCAGCCGGCGCGCGCGGCCAGTTGCCGGCACACGTCGTCGTGCGAGTCGAGATCGCCGACCACACCGCCGCCGCCATGCGCGTAGAGGCAGGTCGGCGCCGGGCCGGCGTCGAGGCCGTGCGGGCGATACAGGCGCAGCGGAATCGGCGCAGCCGGACCGGGCGCCTGCAGGTCGCGGACCTCGGCCATCTCCGCGCGCGGGAACCCGAACTGCGCGGCGACGCCGCGCATCATCGCCCGCGCCTCTGGCAAGGGCAGTTCCTCCATCGGCGGCTGCCCGGACTGCTGCGCCAGGGCGAAGAAACGGACGACGTCTGGATCGAAATACATGGGTGGCCCTCCCGGGGCGGCTGCGCAAGCGGCGTCGACCAGATTGTTATTTCCCATAACCATTTCCGCAAATAATCGAACTGGAACGCGCATCACGGCGCCTGGCGGGCCAGCGGCAGACGGCCGCCTGCAGCGGCGCGGCGGCGGGCGCAATGCAGGCGTGACAAGGCTTCGCGCGGTTTGCGGCGCACGCGGGCCGGGGTCGCGCATGTGACTGCGCCGCATTGCAGCGCAACATGCGCGTGCGCGAACACAGGGTTCGCGCCGCAGCCTGCCGTACATCCGAGGACATCGCGTCGGGGCTGGCGCGCACGCCGCTGGCGTTGCGGGGCGCCGCGCTCTGCTGGCGTCGGCTCCACCGGCGCGGTGTCGTCGACGTCTTGCCAGCCTGATCCGATGGGTCGGGGCCGCACGCCTGTGGCCGCGTGCGCTGCTGGAGTCGGCGCACTCGATCGGGTGCCGATCGGGCGACGCGGCAGCGATGCGCGGACTGGCCGAGGCCATGGGGCGTTGCGGGCGGCGGTGGCCGTGCTGCATGCGCTCATCCGAACGCAGTCGAGCGTCCATGTCGTCGCGTCCCGCCCACAGGCACGCCCACCCGCAGGGCGGCGTGCTCGGAGCGGGAGGACCGCGCTAGTCGTCCTGCGCGGCGGCCTCGCGGCCCTGCTGGCGGATGATGGCCTCCTGCCGCGCGTCCTCGATCGAGGCGCGCACCGCGCGCACGTCGGCACGGCGGGTATCGAAGGCGAAGCGGCCGGTGAGCGCGCTGTCCGGGCGCAGCGTGCCCTTCTCGTACAGCGCCCACATCTCCTCGCCGTAATGGGTGGCGTTGAGCTCGGGGGCGAAGCGGCCCAGGCAATCGCGCAGGTTGTGCACGTCGCGCAGCAGCATGGTGCGGGCGGCGTTGTTGCCGGCGGCGCTGACCACCTGCGGGAAATCGATCACCACCGGGCCGTCGGCACCGACCAGCACGTTGTATTCGGACAGGTCGCCGTGGACCAGGCCCAGGCACAGCATCTTGACCACGTCCCCGACCAGCTGCGCGTGGAAAGCCTGCGCCTGCGCCGGTTCCAGTTCCACTTCGCTCAGCCGCGGCGCGCTCTGCCCGTCGGCATCGGTGACCAGGTCCATCAGCAGCACGCCGTGGAAATAGCCGCGCGGCTGCGGCACGTGCACGCCGGCATCCACCAGCTGGTACAGGGTGTTGGCCTCGGTGTCCTTCCACGCGGCCTCCTGCTCGCGGCGGCCGAACTTGCTGGCCTTGCCGATCGCCCGCGCCTGGCGGCTGCCGCGCACCTTGCGCCCTTCCTGGTACTGCACGCGCGCCTGGAAGCTGCGCTGCGCCATGTCCTTGTAGACCTTGGCGCAGAGCACGTCGTCGCCGGCCTGGACCACGTAGACCGCGGCCTCCTTGCCGCTCTTGAGCGGGCGCAGCACGCCGTCGATGACGCCATCGTCGATCAACGGCTGCAGGCTCGGAGGAATCTTCATCGGGTGCGGCATACCTGGAGTGGGTCGCCGCGATTATGGCCCAAGCCTGGCGTCTTGCCGGGCGCGTCGGTGCGGCGTCGCCGATGGCGCCAACGCGCCGAAGCTGCGTCCGGCGCGGCCTGCGGCCTGTGCAACGAACGAGAGGCGGGGCGCAGGCGTCCGGCATTTGTCTACAACGTCCGCCGAGGCGTGCCGCTGCGTTCAGCGATCGAGACGGTGGCGCAAGGCTGTCGTATTGTGTGCCGCGAGGGCGCGCGCGTTGCTTGGGTCGATGGTTGCAGAGGCGTTCGACGGCTATCGCGTCGGGACTGAAGTCCCTCCCACAACAAGCGCCTCCCGCGCTAACTGTGCGGCACGTGCCGTTGCGTGCGACCGGGTTCGGCCAGGGAAACAGCGCGCGGCTGGCCGCGTGAGGCGCGATGGGGATGTCGCACAGGACGTCAGTTGGACGGCGTCCAACTGCCATGCGTCGGGACTGAAGTCCCTCCCAAAGGGGGGCGTCGCGCGTGGCGACGCTTCTGCATGCTCAGGCCTGCCTCGAGCTCCGCTTTACTCTCTGCCCCACTTTCCGCCTCAGTTGCCTAGAGCCTGCCGCACTCCGGCTCAGGGCGCGGCAGTGGCCTGGGCGTCGGCGCCCCCACCGAGCACCTGGTACAGGGTCACGCGGTTGCTGGCGTCCTGCAGGCGCAACGCGATCAGCGCCTGCTGCGCGGCGTACAGCGAGCGCTGCGCATCCAGCACCGCCAGGTGGCCGTCCAGGCCGGCGCGGTAGCGCGCGTCGGCCAGGGTGTAGCTGCGCTGGCTGGCGTCGACCAGGGCCTGCTGCGCGCTCAGCTGCGCCTGCAGGTGGTCGCGCGCGGCCAGGGCGTCGGCCACTTCGGCGAAGGCCGACTGGATCGCCTTCTCGTACTGCGCCACGGCGATGTCCTTGCCCAGCTTGGACGCGTCCAGCGAGGCCTTCAGCGCGCCGGCGTGGAAGATCGGCGCGGTGATGCTGGGCACGAACGACCAGGTGCGGCTGCCGGCGGAGAACAGCGTGGACAGGGCATCGCTGCTGCGCCCGGTCGAGGCGGTCAGGCTCAGCGACGGGAAGAACGCCGCGCGCGCGGCGCCGATGTCGGCGTTGGCCGCCTGCAGGGTGTGCTCGGCGGCGAGCACGTCCGGGCGCTGCAGCAGCACCGTCGAGGACAGGTGCGCCGGCAGCGGCGCCAGCGCGACACTGTCCTGCATCGCCTGCGCGGTCGGCAGCAGCGCCGCCTCCACCGGCGCGCCCACCAGCAGCTGCAGCGCATCGCGCGCCTGCGCCAACTGGGTGGCGGCGCTGGCGACGGCGACGCGTGCCGATTCCACGCTGGTCTGCTGCTGCGCCAGGTCCAGCCCGGACACGCTGCCGACGCCGTGCTGGCGCTCGGTCAGCTGCAGGGTCTGGGTCTGGCTGTCCAGGGTCTGCTGCGCCAGGGTCAGTTGTTCCTGGTCCGCGCCCACGCTCAGCCATGCCGCGGCGACCTGGGCGACCAGGCTCAGGCGCACGCTGCGCTGGTTCTCGGCGCTGGACAGCCAGTTCTGCAGGGCCTCCTGCCTGAGGCTGCGCAATTGCCCGAACAGGTCCAACTGCCAGCTGCTGAGCCCGACCTGCAGGGTGTCGCTGGTGCTGACCTGGGAGACGCCGTCGTCGTTGCTGGCGGCGCTGCTGCGGCCGCGGCTCATGCTGGCGTTGGCATCGAACGACGGCAGCTGCGCGGCGCGCTGGATGCGGTACTGCGCGCGCGCCTTGTCGATGGACAGCATCGCCACGCGCAGGTCACGGTTGTTCTGCAAGGCCAGCGCGATGGTCTGGCGCAGCCGCGGATCCAGGAACACCTGCTGCCAGTCCGGCATCGCCAGCGTATCGGTGGCGGCGCCGGTCGCGGGCGCCGCATCGGCCGCGGCCAGGTCGGCCGGTACCGGCGCCGCGGGGCGCACGTAGGTCGGTGCCAGGGTGCAGCCGGACAGGGCCAGCAGCGTGGCCGCCGCCACGCTCATGCGGAAGATCGCGCTCATGCCTGCGCCTCCTCGGTGGCGGCCGGGCGCCCGGGGAACATCCGCCGCACGATCACGTAGAACAGCGGCACGAAGAATAGGCCCAGGGTGATCGAGGCCAGGGTGCCGCCGGTAACGCCGGTGCCCAGCGAGTGGCGCGCGGCCGAGCCGGCGCCCTTGCTGAACACCAGCGGCAGCACGCCGAGCAGGAACGCCAGCGAGGTCATCAGGATCGGCCGCAGGCGCATCTGCACCGCGTGCAGGGTGGCGGCGAGCAGGCTTTCGCCGCGGTGTTCGAGGTCGCGCGCGAACTCGACGATGAGGATGCCGTTCTTCGCCGCCAGGCCCACCGTGGTCAGCAGGCCGACCTGGAAGTAGACATCGTTCTCCAGCCCGCGCAGGGTCATCAGCAGCACCGCGCCGAACACGCCTACCGGCACCGCCAGCATCACCGCGAACGGGATCGACCAGCTCTCGTACAAGGCCACCAGGCACAGGAACACGAACAGCAGCGAGATCGCATACAGCGCCGGCGCCTGGTTGGCCGACAGCTTCTCCTGGTAGGCCATGTCCGACCACGCATAGCCGAAGCCGTGCGGCAGTTGCTTGCTCAGTTCGGCCATCGCGTCCATCGCCGCGCCGGAGCTGACCCCGGGCACCGCCTGGCCGGTCAGTTCCATCGCCGACACGCCGTTGTAGCGTTCCAGCGCCGCCGGCGCGCTGGTCCAGTGCGAGCGGGTGAAGGCCGACATCGGCACCATGTCGCCGCCGGCGTTGCGCACCGTCCAGCGGTCCAGGTCCTGCGGCGCCATGCGCGCGTCGGCATCGCCCTGCACGAACACCTTCTTGATGCGGCCCTTGTAGATGAAGTTGTTGACGAAGTCGCCGCCGAGCGCGCTGTTGAGCGTGGCGTTGATGTCGCCCGGGTCCACGCCCAGCGCCTGCGCCTTGGCGTCGTCGATCTTGACCGCGTACACCGGCGCGTCCTCCAGGCTGGCGTAGCGCACGTTCATCAGCTTGGGATCGTGCTGGGCCAGGCGCAGCAGCTTGTCGCGCGCGGCGACCAGGGCGGCATGGCCGGCGCCTTCGTAGTCCATGAGTTCGAAGGTGAAGCCGGAGGCGTCGCCCAGGCCGGTGATCGCCGGCGGCGAGGTCACGAACAGTTCCGCGTCGGGCACGTCGGCCAGCGCCTTGTTCAGATGGTCGGCGATGGTCGCCGCGTCGTCGTCGCGGTCGTCCCAGTCCTTCAGGCGCACGAAGGCCATGCCGACGTTCTGGCCGGCGCCGGTGACGCTGAAGCCGGCCGAGGAAAGCACCGAGCGCACGCCCGGGTCCTTCAGCGCGGCCTTGGTCAGCCGGTCGGTCACCGCCAGGGTCTGCTCCAGGGTGGAGCCGGCCGGCAGCTTGACCAGCACGTTGAGCATGCCCTCGTCCTCGTCGGGCAGGAACGCACCGGGCAGGCGCCACAGCAGCAGGCCGGTGACCGCGATCAGCAGCGCATAGGCGACCAGGCCCAGCGCGCGCCGGCCCAGCACCCGCTCGACCAGCGTGCGGTAGCGCTCGGACAGGTGCCGGAAGCGGGTGTTGAACCAGACGAAGAACCAGCCCAGACGGCCGTGCGACCCGATCGGCGCCTCGCCCTGGTGCAGCGGCTTGAGGATGGTCACGCACAGCGCCGGCGTCAGGGTCATCGCCACCAGCACCGACAGGATCATCGAGGCGGCGATGGTGATCGAGAACTGCCGGTAGATCACGCCGGTGACGCCGTTGAAGAACGCCATCGGCACGAACACCGCGGTCAGCACCAGCACGATGCCGACCAGGGCGCCGCCGATCTGCTGCATCGAACGCAGCGTCGCTTCCTTCGGCGGCAGGCCTTCCTGGCCCATGACCCGCTCCACGTTCTCCACCACCACGATGGCGTCGTCGACCAGCAGGCCGATCGCCAGCACCATCGCGAACATGGTCAGGGTGTTGATCGAGTAGCCGAACGCGGCGAGCACGCCGAAGGTGCCCATCAGCACCACCGGCACGGCGATGGTCGGGATCAGCGTGGCGCGCCAGTTCTGCAGGAACAGGTACATCACCGCCACCACCAGCAGCACCGCCTCGATCAGGGTGATGACCACTTCCTTGATCGAGGTGGTGACGAACGGCGTGGTGCTGAAGGCGATGTGGTAGTTGAAGCCGTGCGGCCAGTACTGCTTGAGTTCCTGCAGGCGCTGGTCGATCGCCCTGGAGGTCTCCACCGCGTTGGCGTCGGAGTTGAGCTCGATGCCCAGCGAGGCCGAGGGCTTGCCGTTGAAGCGGGTGATGCTGTCGTAGGTCTCCGGGCCCAGGCCGATCCTGGCCACGTCCGACAGGTGCACGGCGGCGCCGCTGGCATCGCTCTTGAGCACGATCGCGCCGAACTGCGCCGGGGTCTGCAGGCGGCTGCGGGTGGTCACGGTGGCGTCCAGGCGCTGCCCGCGCAGCGCCGGCTGGCCGCCGATCTCGCCGGCCGACACGTCGGTGTTCTGCGACTGCAGCGCGTTCTCCACGTCCGAGGGCATCAGCGCGTACTTGCGCAGCTTCTCCGGGTCCAGCCAGATGCGCATGGCGTATTCCGAGCCCAGCGGCTGGATGTTGCCGACGCCGCTGACGCGGCTGATCTGGTCGTCGATGTTCGATTCCATGTAGTTGGCGACATCGAAGTTGTCCATGCTGCCGTCGTCGGACGTGAACGCCACCACCTCGAACAGCGAGCCGCTGGACTTGGTGATGACCAGGCCGTTCTGCTGCACCGCCTGCGGCAACACCGACATCACCGACTGCAACTGGTTCTGCACCTGCACCTGCGCGGTGTCGGCGTTGGTGCCGGTCTCGAACACCAGGTTGACCTGCGCGGTGCCGTCCGAGGCGCTGGTGGAGGTCATGTACAGCAGGTGGTCCAGGCTCTGCTGCGACTGCTCGATCAGCTGGGTGACGGTGTTCTCCACCGTCTGCGCCGAGGCGCCGGTGTAGGTGGCGCGCACGGTGATGGTGGGCGGCGCCATGTGCGGATAGCGTTCGACCGGCAGCCCATGGATGGCCAGCATGCCGATCAGGACGATGACGATGGCCATGACCCAGGCCACCACCGGGTGGTTGACGAAGAAGCGCGACATGCGGGAGTCCTCAGTCGGCCTGGGCGTCGTCGCCCGGCAGCGTCGGCGCGGCGTCGAGCTGGGCGGCGGTGACCGGATACGGCTGCGCCGGCTTGCCGAGTTCGGCGCGGCTGCCGTTGACCACGATCAGGCGCTCGCCCGGCTTGAGCCCGGACTCCACCACCCAGTCGTGGCCCAGGGCCTCGCCGGTGCGGATGTGCCGCTCCACCACCTTGTCGTGCGCGTCGAGCAGCTTGACCAGCGGCTCGCCCTTGCTGTCGCGGGTCACCGCCTGCTGCGGCACCAGCACGGCGCCCTGGTCGGTGGCCATCGGCAACACCGCGCGCAGGTACATGCCCGGCAGCAGCAGGTGCTCGGGATTGGGCACCACCGCGCGCAGGGTGACGTTGCCGGTGCCGGCGTTGACCTGGGTGCCGACGAATTCGAGGGTGCCGGCATGCGGGTAGGTGCTGCCGTCCTCCAGCCGCACCTGCACCTGCGCCTTGCCGTCGATGGCGTGGATCTGCCCGGCATCGAGCTGGCGGCGCAGCGCCAGCATCTGCGTGCTGGACTGGGTGACGTCCAGGTAGATCGGGTCCAGCCGCTGGATGGTGGTCAGCGCTGCGTCCTGCGCGGCGGTGAGCAACGCGCCGACGGTGTAGGCGGAGGTGCCGATGGTGCCGGAGATCGGTGCGGTGATGCGGGTGTAGTCGAGATTGATCCGCGCCGCCTGCAGCGCCGCCTTGGCCGCGACCACCGCCGCCTCGTCCTGGTGCAGGGTGGACAGCGCGTCGTCGGCGTCCTGCTTGCTGGCCGCATCCATGTCGGTGAGCGTGCGGGTGCGCTCGGCCTTGGGCCGTGCGCTGGCCAGCGCCGCCTCGGCCTGCACCAGGTTGCCGCGGGCGATGTCGTAGGCGGCCTGGTACGGTGCCGGGTCGATCACGTACAGCGCCTGCCCGGCCTTGACCTCCTGGCCCTCCTGGAACAGGCGCTGGCGCAGCAGCCCGCCGACTTGCGGGCGCACGTCGGCGGTCTCGTAGGCCACGGTGCGACCGGCCAGGGTGCGCTCGACCGGCAGCGTACGTGCGCCCAGGGTCAGCACCCCCACCCGCGGCGGCGGCGCAGCCGCTGGCTTGTCGCCGGAGCAGCCTCCGGCCACGGCAATGGCCAGCACGACGGCACAGCGAAGGGGACGACGAGGCGCCTGGAGAAGGTCGGACATGGGGAGTGGGGCTGGGAAGAAACGCGCAACGCTACTCCACGGATGTGTCGCATCGCACCATCCCTGTAACAGTGCGTTGTACGGGCTTCACCAAGGTCGGAGAAACGTCGGAAACCGGCACGCAGCATCGCATCGGCGAACGTCGTCGTTCGTTCTATTACCGAACACAAATGCGATAATCGCCCAATCTGCCGACGTGCTTTCCCGCCGCGGCATGTCATCGTGCGCACGCCCCGCCTTCGCCGCGCTCGTGGCCGGTCGCGGACGCCGTGCGTCTCCCCTGCAGAGGATCGAAAACGTGCAAACCCAATCGGATGTGTCGGCCGGCGGCCGGATCGTGCTGTGGAGCGTCGGCCTGCTGCTGGCGCTGATCGGGCTGGCGCTGCTGGTCGGCGGCATCCGCCTGGCCACGCTCGGCGGCAGCCCCTACTTCCTGGCGATGGGCGCGGCCTGCGTGGCCTCGGCGGTGCTGGTGCTGCGGCGGCGCCCGGCCGGCGCCTGGCTGTACGCGCTGGCCTTCGTGCTGAGCGTGGCCTGGGCGTACTGGGACGCCGGCCTGGCGTTCTGGCCACTGGTGTCGCGGCTGATGATGCCGGCGGTGCTGGCGCTGCTGGTCGCCCTGGTCTACCCGACCCTGCGCCGCGCCCGCGGCCTGCCCGGCGGCCGCGGCGCGTATGCGCTGGCAGCGGTGCTGGCGCTGGCCTGCGCCGGCGGCCTGGCCGGCATGTTCGTGCCGCATCCGCCGGTGGCCGCCAGCGGCCCCGGGCCGGCACCGGTGCCGGTGACCCCGGCGCAGGCGCAGCGCGACTGGAGCCACTACGGCAACACCGCCGGCGGCAACCGCTTCGCCGCGCTGGACCAGATCGGCCGCGGCAACGTCGGCCAGTTGCAGGTGGCCTGGACCTACCGCACCGGCGATGTCGCCCTCAGCGACGGCAACGGTGCCGAGGACCAGACCACCCCGCTGCAGATCGGCGAAACGCTGTACGTGTGCACCCCGCACAACAACGTCATCGCGCTGGACGCCAGCAGCGGCCGGCAACTGTGGAAGCACGAGATCAATGCGCAGTCCTCGGTCTGGCAGCGCTGCCGCGGCCTGGCCTACTTCGATGCCGACGCGGCGCTGGCCCAGCCAACGGCGGCCAACGCGTCGCCGGTGGCGGCGGCGGTGCTGCCGGCCGGCGCCAACTGCCGGCGCCGCGTGCTGACCAACACCATCGACGCGCGGCTGATCGCGCTGGATGCGGACACCGGCGCGTTCTGCAGCGGCTTCGGCCAGAACGGCCAGGTCGACCTGAAGGCCGGCCTCGGCGCCGCACCCGATCCGTTCTACCAGTTGACCTCGGCGCCGACCGTGGCCGGGACCACGGTGGTGGTGGGCGGCCGCGTCGCCGACAACGTCCAGGCCGACATGCCCGGCGGGGTGATCCGCGGCTTCGACGTGATCACCGGCGCACAGCGCTGGGCCTTCGACCCGGGCAATCCGCAGGACACGCAGCCGCCGGCCGCGGGCAAGACCTATGTGCGCAGCACGCCGAACGTGTGGGCGCCGATGTCCTACGACGCCGCCTCCAACACCGTGTTCCTGCCGATGGGCAGCCCGTCCACCGACCTGTACGGCGCCGAGCGCAGCGCGCTGGACCACCGCTTCGGCGCCTCGATCACCGCGCTGGATGCGAGCACCGGCAAGGTCAAGTGGGTCTACCAGACCGTGCACAACGATCTGTGGGACTTCGACCTGCCGATGCAGCCGAGCCTGATCGACTTCCCGATGGCCGACGGCCGCAAGGTGCCGGCGCTGATCATCGGCACCAAGGCCGGCCAGCTGTACGTGCTCGACCGCGCCACCGGCAAACCGCTGACCGAGGTCCGCGAGGTGCCGGTGAAGGCCGCCGACATCCCCCACGAACCGTATGCGCTGACCCAGCCGCTGTCGGTCGGCATGCCGCAGATCGGCACCAAGCACCTGACCGAAGCGGACATGTGGGGCGCCACCCTGCTGGACCAGATGCTGTGCCGCATCGCCTTCAAGAAGATGCGCTACGAAGGCCTGTATACCGCACCCGGCACCGACGTGTCGCTGAGCTTCCCCGGCTCGCTGGGCGGCATGAACTGGGGCGGGCTGTCGGTCGACCCGGTGCACGACGTGGTGTTCGCCAACGACATGCGCCTGGGCCTGTGGGTGCAGATGATCCCGCAGAAGGCCGAGAAGGCGGCCGCCTCCAGCGGCGGCGAGGCGGTCAACACCGGCATGGGCGCGGTGCCGCTGAAGGGCACGCCGTATGCGGTCAACAAGAACCGTTTCCTGTCGGCGCTGGGCATCCCCTGCCAGGCGCCACCGTTCGGCACGTTGAGCGCGATCGACCTGAAGACCCGAAGCATCGCCTGGCAGGTGCCGGTGGGCACCGTGCAGGACACCGGCCCGCTCGGCTTCAAGATGCACCTGCCGATTCCGGTCGGCATGCCGACCCTGGGCGGTACCCTGGCCACGCAGAGCGGCCTGGTGTTCATCGCCGGCACCCAGGACTACTACCTGCGCGCGTTCGACAGCGGCACCGGCAAGGAACTGTGGAAGGCGCGGCTGCCGGTGGGCAGCCAGGGCGGTCCGATGACCTACGTGTCGGCCAAGACCGGCAAGCAGTACGTGGTGATCACCGCCGGCGGCGCGCGGCAGTCTCCGGACCGCGGCGACTACGTGATCGCCTACGCCCTGCCCAACGCCAAGTAGGCAGACGTCGTCCCATTGCCACCGCACGCGGTGGCAATGGATGGCCTCGCGTTCGTCGGACCTCGTAGCGCCTCGACCGGGCGCAGCACGTCGGCCGACGATGGGTTACGGCGCCGCGCAGCGCGCGGTGGCGTAGGCCAGGCCGGCGCTGCCCGCACCGTCAAGCGCGGTGTTCTCGGCGTCGGCGCAGACGCGCGCCCGCGCCGCCCTGTCCTCAACGCGCCGGCTGCAGCCGCATCGTCAACACCGCGGCAATGGCCACCAGCAGCGGCAACGCCAGCACGTAGTACAGGTTGGCCGGTTGCCAGTTGGCGTCGACCAGCACGCCCACCGTCATCGGCGAGAGGATCGCGCCGACGCGGCCGATGCCGATCGCCCAGCCCAGGCCGGTGGTGCGCACGCTCGGCGCGAACACGATCGGCGCCAGCGCATACAGGCCGGCCATCGAGCCGAACAGCGCCGCGCCGATCACGAAGGCCACCGGGAAGGCCAATTGCAGCTGCGCACCCAGCGTGGCGAACGCGGCCATGCCCAGTGCGGCGATCAGGAAGCTGGCCGCGGTCAACCGCGGCAGCGCGACGCGTGCGGCCAGCGCGCCGAACACCGCGCCGCCGACGATGCCGCCCAGGTTCAGCAGCACGCCGCCGGTGACGCCCTGTTCGGCCGACAGCCCGGCTTGCACCAGCAGTTTCGGCGTCCAGCTCAGCACGAAATAGAAGGCGAACATGTGCATGAAAAAGCCCAAGGCGATCAGCACGCTGTTGCGGCGCAGGCGCGGGGTGAACAGCGCCGCGTAGCCGGCCTTCTCCTGTACCGGCGGGCGCGGCGGCAGCGCGTCGAGCGTCGGTGCGCGCATGCGCGCCAGCAGCGCGTTGAGCCGCGCCAGCGCATCCGGCGGGCGGCGGCTGAGCAGGAAATCCAGCGACTCCGGCAGCAGCGCCAGCACCACCGGGATGCACAGCAGCGAGGCGAGTGCGCCGAACAGGAAGGCCGCGTGCCAGCCCCATCGTTCCAGCAGCACCGCGGCGATCAGCCCGCCCAGCGTGGCGCCGATGGGATAGCCGGTGGCCTGCAGCGCCACCGCCGTGCTGCGCCACCTCGGGCTGGCGTATTCGGCAGTGATCACGCCCACGCCGGCGAGCATGCCGCCGATGCCGATGCCGGTGAACACGCGCAGCGCGGCCAGTTGCCAGATGTCCTGCGCCAGCGCCGAGGCGGCCATGCCGACGGTCAGGATCACCAGGCAGCACAGGATCATGCTGCGCCGGCCCCAGCGGTCGGCCAGCGGCGCCAGCAGCAGCGAGCCCAGCGCCATGCCCACCAGCCCGGCGCTCAGCGCAATCCCCAGCAGCTTGCCGGACAAATGCCAGGCCTCGGATACGTGCGGGGCGATGAAGGCCATCACCATCACGTCGAACCCGTCCAGCATGTTCAACAGCACGCAGACCGCGATCGCCGTCCACTGGAAACCGCTCATGCGGTCCAGGACGAGCGCGGTGGGCGGGGCGGCGGCATGGCTCATGGGGTCACTCCTGCAGGAACGGCGAACGAGAACCGCGGCGAGGCGGCGTCACTGGGCGGGCGCGGCCGCGTGCAGGGCATCGAGCGCCTGCCGCAGGCGTGCCGCATCGATCTGGCCCGGAGCCGAGGCGCTGCCGAGCATGCCGAAGGTCAGGCTCTGCCCGAAGGTGCCGCCGGACAGCCGCGACACCGCACCCAGCGGCCCCATCGCCATGGTCAGCAACGGCTGGCCGCTGCGCTGGCGCAGTTGCCAGGTGGCGTCCAGCAGGTGCAGCACGTCGCCCGGATCGCGCGGCATCACCGCGATCTTCAGCACGTCGGCGCCCAGCGCCTGCTGCCGCTGCAGCCGCGCCACCATCTCCGCCACAGGCGGGGTGGCATGGAAGTCATGGCTGGACATCACCACGTACACGCCCTGCCGGTGCGCATGCTCCACCAGCTGCCGCAGCACCGCCGGGTCGCGGACCATCTCCACGTCGAGCAGGTCGGCGAAGCGCGCATCCAGCAGACGGGCGTACAGCGCACCGTAGGCGGCATCGTCGATCGCCACCGCGCCGCCCTCGGCCTTGGTGCGGAAGGTCAGCAGCAGCGGCTTGCCGTGCAGCGCCTGCGCCACGCGCGGCCCCAATGCCGCCAGCGCCGCCGCGTCGGTGGCGCCGTCCATCAGGTCGATGCGCCACTCGGCCAGGTCCGCATCGGGGGAGGCGGCGATGCGCTGCGCCTGCGCCAACGCCTGCTCGGCGTCGTGCGCGGTGATCGGCACGATGATCTTGGGCAGGCCGGCACCGATGGCGAGCCCGCGGATCTGCAGGACGCGCGGCGCCGGCAGCGGGGTGGCCGCGGACGTCGCCGCGGGCGCCGCGGGTGCGGCCTGCAGCGGCGACGCCAGCAACAGGCCGACGCAGCACAGGAAGGTCAGTCGTCGTGGGAACAAGGGCATCGGGGTCGGCCTGGACAGGAAGGCGCGCAGCGCGCGCTCAGAAGGTGAGCTTGACCTGCAGCCCCACCGCCAGCGCGTTATCGGTGCGCGCATAGGCGAAGGTGCCGGGGTTGACGATGTACTGCACATCCGGCCGCAGCATCAGCCACGGCGTGAGCTGCGCGCTGTAGGACAGTTCGTAGAGTTCCTCGGCGGTATCGAGCGCGAACACCGGCGCATCCGGGGGCACGCCGGCATCGAGCAACGCCGCGCGCCGCGCGTCGAGCAGGCGATGGTTGATGTCGGCGCCGACATAGCCCAGGGCGATGCGGTCCTGGCTGCGCCGACCGATGCCCTGGTACACGCCGCCCAGTGCGTACCAGCGGGTGATCTGCGCGGTGGCGCGGTCGGAGACCATGTACTGGGCGAAGCCGGTGAGGCCGCGGCCGCGTTCGCCGCCGGGGGAATACAGCTTCTGCTCCACCAGCAGGTAGGCGCCATCGCGGCCGGTGGTGGCGCGCGGATCCAGGCCCTTGCGCGGCACCCGCGAGGAGTCGTAGTAACCGCCGACCTTGTAGGTGCCCGGATAGGCGCCGCCGGCGCCCGGCGTCCAGGTGAGCTCGACCGGGAACAGCGAGCCGGTGGTGCCGCGCGCGTCCAGGTCGAAGGCGGTGTGCACGTTGTTGTTGGTGCTGGGGTTGACCTGGAACCAGCCGACCCGCAGGTTCGTCGCCGGCGTCAGTTGCTGCGCCGCCTCGGCGCCCCAGCGCGCGTTCGGATAGTTGTACCAGCCGCTGTTGCCGGACATCGCCAGCGGATGCGCGCAGAACGCGGCGTTGACGAAGTTGGTCAGCAGCGTGTGCGCCCCGAACTGGTTGCCCATCGCGTAGAAGCCGGCCTTCACGTAAGTGCGCCCGTCGTTGAAGCGGCGGTCGTAGCTCAGTTCGGTCAGCCGGGTGAACTGGCCGCCGTAGGCTTCCTGGATCGGGAAGCGGTTGCCGAGCAGGTCGGCCGAGGTGCTGCGGCCGCGGCGGTCGTTGAGGGTCACATGCACTGTGCCGCCGTCCCAGCCGGCCAGTTTCGCCAGGTCCAGGTCCACGCCCAGCCGCACCTGCTGCGCATAGCGCGCACCGCGCTCGCCGCGGCCGCCGTCGACCACGCCCATGGCTTCGCCGACGTAGTCGCCGCGGACGTTGACGCCGCGCTGCAGCCAGTCGCTGCGCGTGCCGTTCCAGTCGCCGCTGAAGGTGCTGTGCGCCAGGTCGGTGGCGTCCTGCGCGGCGGCGACCACCGGGAGCAAGGCGACGGCCGTGGCCATCAGCGACCAGGCCGGCAACCACGGCACGCGTCGCAGCGTGCGACCGCCAGCCGATGCGGCGCGGCTCACGGTGCCACCGCCAGCGGCGCGCTCAGCGGCGAGGTCGCGCCGTCGTCGCTGGTGACGGTGGCGGTGAGCGTGGCCAGACCCGTGCTGTCGCCATCCAGCGGCAGCGCGAAGCGGCCCTGCCCCTGTGCATCCACCGGCGCCTCGACGCGGCCGAGATAGCGTTCGGCTTCGTCGTCGCCAGGGCGGCGGTTGCCGAACAGTTCCACCGTGTACAGATGGCCGGGGCGGCCGAAGAAGCTGCCCTGCACCTGCGGCACGCCGGCCCCGCGCGCGATCGCGCGCAACTGCGGGGCGGCCTGGCCGAAGTTCGGCGGCGGTTGGCAGCCGTCGGCCGCGGCGGCGCCGCAGATCGCCGCGCGCTTGCGCGGATCCGGATCGACGCCGATGCCGCGCGAGCCGACGAAGGGCGCATGTTCCAGGCCCGGCACGCCGAACACGATAGCGCCGCGCGGCTGGCCCGGCACGCAGGCGCCGCCGGCGAAACAGCGTTCGATCTTCAGGCCGTTGCCGGACAGCAGGTTGGCGCTGAACCGGTTGGGTTCGCTGCGCGGCTGCGGACGCACCGCGATGCCGATGCCGTTGCCGACCAGGCGGTTGCCCTCGATCAGGTTGTCGCGGCCGCTGACGCTGACCCCGATCGAATTGCCGGCGAAGTCGTTGTCGGCGATGGTGTTGCGGTTGCCCCAGTTGATCTGCAGCCCGTCGGAGTAACGCTCGAAGCGGTTGCGTAGCACGGTGTTGTCGTTGCCCCACAGGATCTCGATGCCCTGCGAAGGCTCGGGGTTGGCGTCGGTGGAGCGGAACACGTTGTCCGCCACCAGGTTCCAGGCCGCGCCGCGGGTCAGCTCCAGGCCGTCGCCGTTGTCGAGGAAGGTGTTGCGCTCGATGCGGTTGCGCACCGTGGTGGTGGCGGTGGACTGGCCGTTGCCGTCGTCGCCGGTCAGCATCACCCCGGCGCCGCCGTGGTTGGCGACGATGCGGTTGTCGCGCAGCACATTGTCGCTGGCGCGGTTGATCAGTACGCCGATGCAGAAGTTGCGGATCTCCAGGCCGCTCAGTTCCACGCCATGGGTATCGCGCAGCACCAGGCCCGGCAGCGTGGTGCTGCGCACGTTGGTGCCGAACTGGCCCTTCTCCGCACCCGGGCAGGCGGCGGTGCCCTTGCCCTGGATGTAGCCGGCGCCGTCGATGGCGATGTACTGGCCATCGTGCGCCCGCGCCAGGCCCACCACCTGCAGCGGCCCCTGCAGCGCCGGCAGCGGCGCGCGCGGGCGGATCACGTACGGCGGCGCGCCCACCGCGGCGATCTCGATGCGGTAGCGGCCGGGCGCCTGGTTGGCGGTGGTGATCGCCCAGCGCAGGGAGCCCGGGGCGGCGTCGTCGGCGTAGCGATCCACGGTGAGCACGCTGCGCTCCGGCGGCGGCGGCTCGGCCTGGTAGGCGCGCACGGCACCGGGAAGCAGGGCCGCGAGCAGGGCCAGGCCGCGGGAAAACGCACAGGACATGCACCATCTCCAACAGAATCGGGACCGCGCCGGCGGCAGGCGGCGCCGCGGCCGCCGGTGGCGCACGCGTCGTGCGCTGCCAGGCGCCGGAACAGGGGCAACGCTAGTTTTATCGCAGTGCACCATTCAAGTGCGAATATCGATTGTCGGTGCGTTTATCGCACAATCGGATCTTGGCCGCGTCGAACCCCGGCGCTTTGGGAGCGGCGGTGCAACCACGGCACATGCCAGGTGCGTGGCGCTACGCGGCGGCGGCGGCGGCCTTGCGCGCGATCAGCCGATGCACGCGCTTGCCGGAGGAGGCGCTGATGACTTCGTGGTCGTCGAGCACCTGCATGCCGCCGCCCAGCGCCGCACGCATCCGCGCCGCATCCAGCACGGTATACAGGCGGCCGTGCGCATCGCGCGGCGCGTCGTTTCCGGCCACCCGCCAGCTCAGGTACAAGGTGCCCTCCGGCATCAGCAGCTCGGCCAGCCGCGCGGCGGCGGCGGCCGCGTCCGCCTGGTCGAGATGCATCACCACCGTTTCGCACAGCACGTTGCGAAACGCGCCGGACGGGACGCCGTCCAGCGCCGGCAACGCGGCCAGCTCGAACCGCAGGCCGCGGTAGCGCCGCCGCGCCTCCTCGAGCAGCCCGGCGCTCGCGTCGTAGCCGCACACCTCGAAACCGCGCGCTGCGAGCCAGGCCGTATCGCGCCCCGCGCCGCAGCCGACGTCGGCGGTCGGCCCCGGCGCGAAATGCCGGCGGAGCAGTGCGTACATGTCCTCGGGCGCGGCCTGGTCGCGCCAGTCCTGCGCATAGCGCGCGGCATCGGCGTCGTAGGCCGCGACGGTCGGGCGATCCACCATGGCGATTGCTCCGCGACGGCGTCGCACGACGCCCGGCGTAGCTTAGCCCTTGTGTGCGACAGGCGTCGGGGGA
The DNA here is from genome assembly GCF_040529045.1 of Xanthomonas indica. Lineage (NCBI taxonomy): Bacteria > Pseudomonadati > Pseudomonadota > Gammaproteobacteria > Lysobacterales > Lysobacteraceae > Xanthomonas > Xanthomonas indica. The sequence goes on from NZ_CP131914.1 coordinate 277,487, forward strand.
CGCGCCCGCCGCGGCAGCCGGCCCGAGCGAGCGCGGTATCATCGGCGCCCGCGTGGCCGCCGGCCGCCCACCGCCGGAGAGCGCCATGTCCCCGATCCGCCCATACCTCGACAAGACCCCGCAGCTGGGCGCGCGCGTCTACGTGGACCCGGCCTGCACCCTGATCGGCGACGTGGAACTGGCGGACGACGTGTCGGTGTGGCCGGGCACGGTGATCCGCGGCGACGTCAACTACGTGCGCATCGGCGCGCGCAGCAACATCCAGGACGGCACCATCATCCACGTCAGCCACCACAGCCCGTTCAACGCCGCCGGCTACCCGACCCTGATCGGCGCGGACGTGACCGTCGGCCACGGCACCATCATCCACGCCTGCACCATCGAGGACCTGTGCCTGATCGGCATGGGCGCCTGCATCCTCGACGGCGCCACGGTGAAGAAGTACGGCTTCGTCGGCGCCGGTGCGGTGGTCGGCCCGGGCAAGACCGTCGGCGAAGGCGAACTGTGGCTGGGCAATCCCGCACGCAAGGCGCGCATGCTCAGCGACAAGGAGATCGAGAGCCTGCACTACTCGGCACAGCACTACGTGCGGCTGAAGGACCGCTACCTGGCCGCGGCCACGGCCGCGCCGCAGTAGCCCGCACCGCTACTCGGCCGCCAGCGCCAGCAAGGCGCGGCCGATCGGGCGCGGCGTCTCGCTACGCAGCACCACGCTGGTGGTCACCGCACCGAAGCGCGCCAGGGCGTCGATGACCGGCTCCAGCTGCGCCGGCGCAGGCACCAGCACGCGCAGCACGAAGCAGTCCTCGCCGGTCACCCGATGCACGTCCAGCACCTGCGGCATCTGCGCGAACAGGTCCAGGCAGGCGCCGATCTGCGCATGCGTGGTGCGCAGGCGGACGATAGCCGAGGTCGCCAGGCCCAGCGCGCGCGGATCGACCCGGGCGGTATAGCCGGTGATCACGCCCTGCTCCTCGAGCCGGCGCACACGCTCGGACATCGCCGGCTGCGACAGCCCGATGCGCCGCCCCAGCGCCGCCAGGGCGATGCGTCCGTCGCACTGCAGCGCCTCCAGGATCGCGTAGTCCAGGGCATCGCCCCGCCAGGTTTTCGCCGCCACTTGCCTCGCCCCCTCGTCACGCACCGTGGATTCATCGGAAAAACGCCGCATGAGCCGATGCATTGCCATGGCGATGCCGGGCAGGCATCGCGACACTCATGCTTTCTTCCAACGGAGCGTAGCGCATGCAGGACGTGGTGATCGTACCGGGCATCGGCGACTCGGGGCCGCAGCACTGGCAAACCCTCTGGCAGCAGCACGACCCGCGCATGCGCCGGCTGCAGCCGGACTCGTTCGCCCACCCGCAGCTGCACGACTGGCTGCGCGCGCTCGACCGCTGCGTGCAGCACTGCGCCACGCCGCCGCTGCTGGTCGCGCACAGCCTGGGCTGCCTGCTGGTCGCGCATTGGGCCGCGCGTGCCGAACGCCTGCCACGCGGCGCCTTCCTGGTCGCGGTGCCCGACCCGGACAGCGCCGCGTTTCCGCATGCGCACGCCGCCAGTTTCGTGCCGGTGCCGACCGCACCGCTGCCGTTTCCCAGCCTGATCGTGGCCAGCAGCGACGATCCGTACGCGGCGCCGTCCTACAGCCGCCGTTGCGCGGCCGACTGGGGCAGCGGACTGGTCGCACTCGACCGCCAGGGACATCTCAATGCGGCCAGCGGCCTGGGCGCATGGCCGCACGGCGCGCAGTTGCTGGCCGCCTTCGACGCCGGCCTCGGACCTGCGCCGGCCTCCCCCGCCTGAGCGCCACCGACGCAGCGCCGGCGGGATGCCGCGCGGCGCCGTGGGCCGGGAAAAAGCGTGCTCGCGACTGGCGCGCCGCGCGCGCTTGCGCGACACTATGCGTCTCTGGCGTGGGGACGCCACCGAATGGAATCGCGATGATCACGACTTCGCTGCGCGGCCTGCTGGCCGCTTTTTTCTGTGCGCTGTGCACCACCGCCGTTCCGGCGCTGGCCCAGGACAGCGGCCCGGACATGACCGCCGAGCAGTTCGTCGGTTCGCTGCATTTCCGCGACGGCCATATCGAACTGCCGCAGGCCAAGGTGCATTTCGACCTCGGCCCGGCGTTCCGCTTCCTGGACAAGACCGACGCGCGCCGGGTGCTGGAGAGCTACTGGGGCAACCCGCCCGACGACGACGTGCTGGGCCTGATCGTGCCGCGCCATCCCGCGCTCGACGAGAAGGGCAGCTGGGCGGTGGTGGTCACCTATTCGGACGATGGCTACGTGTCCGACGAGGACGCCAGCAAGATCGACTACCAGGCCATGCTCAAGGACATGCAGGACGAGACGCGCGAGTCCAACGCGCAGCGCAAGAAGGCCGGCTACGAGCAGGTCGACCTGATCGGCTGGGCCGTGCCGCCGCGCTACGACACCGGCAGCAAGAAGCTGTATTGGGCGCGCGAGCTGGCGTTCGCGGGCGAGCGCGAGCACACCCTCAACTACGACATCCGCGTGCTCGGCCGGCATGGCTACCTCAGCCTCAATGCAGTCTCGGGCATGGGCGAACTGGCGCAGGTGCGCGAGGGCATGCAGCAACTGCTGCCGATGGCCGAGTTCGACAGCGGCGCGCGCTATGCCGACCACAACCCGTCCACCGACAAGATCGCCAGCTACGGCCTGGCCACCCTGATCGGCGGCGGCCTGGCGGCCAAGGCCGGCCTGTTCGCCAAGCTCGGCCTGCTGCTGGCCAAGGCCTGGAAGCTGGTGCTGGTCGGCCTGATGGCCCTGGTCGCCGGCGTGCGCAAGCTGTTCTCCGGGCGCCAGCGCGACGGCGGCACGGTGCGCTGATCGGCGCCGCCGGCGCGCTGGGCAATTCACGCCTTGCCGGCTAAAGTGCCGCTTCGGAAGCAGGACGCAGTCGAGAGCAGCATGCCGCCACAGGCAGCCGGCCGAACGGAAGGACGGCCTCCCCACATCGCAGGCGCCCCTGTCCGCCGCGCCGCGCGGCGGCGGTGAACCGCATGCTCGATACCTACCGCGAGGTCATCACGCCCGAGGGCGTGCCGCTGCAGTTGCCGGCCGCTGGCGCGGTGCCGCGCGCGCTGGCCTGGTTGATCGACCTGGCGCTGCGCTTCGCCCTGCTCACCGCGATGGGCATGTTCCTCGGCCTGCTCGGCGGCCTCGGCCAGGGCCTGTACCTGGTGGCGATGTTCCTGGTGTTCTGGGGCTACCCGATCGTGCTGGAGGGCTGGCGTGGCCAGACCCTCGGCAAGCAGGCGCTGGGCCTGCGCGTGGTGGCGCGCGACGGCGCGCCGGTGGGGTGGATGGCGGCGATCACCCGCAACCTGCTGCGCACCGTGGACATGCTGCCGTTCGGCTATGCGGTCGGGCTGATCGCCTGCCTGTTCGATGCGCATTCGCGGCGCCTGGGCGATCTGGTCGCAGGCACGCTGGTGGTGCACCAGCCGCCGCGCGAGGACGCGGCGCTGCCGCCGATCGCCAGCGCGCTCGCGCCACCACGGCCGCTGCTGCCGGCCGAACAGACCGCGCTGATCGCCTTCGCCGAGCGCGCGCCTCGGCTCACCCCCGAGCGGCAGTTGGAGCTGGCCGCGCTGGCGCAGCCGCTGACCGACGCGGCCGGCCAGGCCGGGGTGCTGCGCCTGTATGCGATGGCCAACTGGCTGCTGGGCCGCCGATGAAGCAGGAACAGTTCGTCCTGCGCCATCAGCACGAGTGGCAGGCGTTCGAGGCCTGGCTGCAGCGCAGCGGCAGCGGACGCAAGCCGGCGAAGGCCGCCGACACCGCCGTCGACCCCAAGCACGCGGCCGTGCCAGACCAGCCGCCGCCGCTCGCCGACGAAGACATGCCGGCACGCTACCGGCGCGTGTGCCATCAACTGGCGCTGGCGCGCAGGCGCGGCTACAGCCCGCAGGTCACCGCGCGCCTGCAGCACCTGATGCAGCAGGGCCATACCGTCCTGTACCGGGCGCCGCGTCCGCGCTGGCGGCGCGCGGCGGAGTTCCTGCTCGCCGAGTTCCCGCAGTTGGTGCGCAGCCAGGCCGGCTACATGGCCGCGGCCACCGCGCTGTTCGTGGTGCCGCTGGTGACCCTCTTCGTGCTGCTGCAGTTCCGGCCGGAACTGATCCACGGGCTGATGGACCCGATGCAGGTCAGCCAGCTCGAACGCATGTACGACCCGGCCGCCAGCGCACAGAAGCTCGGTCGCGACAGCGGCACCGACTGGCAGATGTTCGGCCACTACATCATGAACAACATCAGCATCGGCCTGCGCACCTTCGCCAGCGGCCTGCTGGCGGGGCTGGGCACGGTGCTGGTGCTGCTGTTCAACGGCATCACCATCGGCTCGGTGGCCGGGCACCTGCACCAGATCGGCTACGGCGTCACCTTCTGGCGCTTCGTCGCCGGGCATGCGCCGTTCGAACTGACGGCGATCGTGATCGCCGGCGGCGCCGGCCTGCAACTGGGACTGAAGGTATTGGCGCCGGGACGACGGCGGCGCATCGATGCGCTGGTGGAGGGCGGCAGGATCGGCGCCCGGCTATGCCTGGGCGTGGCGGCAATGTTGCTGGTGGCCGCCTTCATCGAGGCGTTCTGGTCGTCCATCGCGACCGTGCCGGCGTGGATCAAGTACAGCGTGTCGGCGGTGCTGTGGACGCTGGTGCTGACGTGGCTGTGGCGCGGCGGGCGCGGCCGGGCGGAGGCCATCGATGCGGATTGAGCGCCTGGACGTGGTGCTGCGCGCACGCTCGGCCTGGGAAGCGATGGAACTGGGCAGCGCCCTGGTCCGCCGCCACGCCGGGGCGATCTGGAAGCCCTGGCTGCTGGTCACCCTGCCGCTGTTCGCCGTGCTCAACCTCGGCGCCTGGGCGATCGACCAACTGTGGCTGGCGCCGCTGCTGCTGTGGTGGCTGAAGCCGGTGCTGGACCGGATTCCGCTGTTCGTGATCTCGCGCGCGGTGTTCGGCGACGTGCCGCGCGTGCGCGACACCGTGCGCGCGCAGGGCACCTGGGGCTGGCGCACCCTGCTCGGCTACCTGACCTGGCGCCGGCTGAGCCCGGCGCGCAGCGTGTTCATGCCGCTGGAGCTGCTGGAAGGCGCGAGCACCGACCAGCAGCGCGAGCGCCGCCGCACCCTGGGCGGGGCCGTCTACGGTCATGCGCTGTTGATGGCCACCGTGTACTGGCATTTCGAGGCGATGCTGTGCCTGGCCTGCATCGCCACGATCTTCCTGTTCGTGCCCATCGACCTGCTGCCGGAAACCGCGCGCGCGGCCTGGTCGCTGATTGGCCAGCAGACCCCGGTGTGGGCCGACCTCGGCTTCAACGCCATCGGCTGGCTGGCGATGACCCTGATCGAACCGTTCTTCGTCGGCGCCGGCTTCGGCCTGTACCTCAACCGGCGCACCCAGCTCGAAGCCTGGGACGTGGAGATGGCGCTGCGCCGGATGGCCGCGCGCCTGCGCAATGCCGCGCCGCTGGCGCTGCTGTGCGTGGCCCTGCTCGCCGCACCGGCCGCAGCGCTGCGTGCGCAGCCGGTGGCCGACGACACGGCAGTGCAGACTGCGGCAGCGCCGGCCACAGCCGTCGACACGCGCGATGCCGATGGCGAGACCGCCACCAACTCGGACTCGGACTCGGACGCAGATGCCGACACCGACACCGATGCCGACGGCAAGACGCCTGCCGCACACGCCACCGAGCGCCACCACCATGGGGCGCGCCCGGTCCCCTTGGACGAGGTGTTCGACACCGTGCCCGCCGCCGATGCGCGCTTCGCCCGCGCCGCCGACCGCGCCTACGCCGACCCGCTGCTGACCGCCAAGCGCACCATCGGCTACTGGAAGAAGCGCAATCCCGACGAACCGCCGAAACCGGACGACAGCAAGGAGCGCACCCTCACCCCGTTTGGCGAATGGCTGCAGGCCGCAGGCCAGGCCATCGCCTTCGTCGGCAGATGGGGCATGTGGCTGCTGGCGGGGATCGTGCTGCTGGTGCTGCTGCTGACCGCCAAGCACTGGCTCCCATGGATGCGCGGCGGCGGACGCCGACGCGCGGCGGCGCCGGTGGCGCCGGAGCACGTGCCGGTGCTGGCGCCGCAGCCGCTGCCCGACGACGTGGCGACGGTGGCGCGGCGCGCCTGGCGCGAGGGCCGCCACCGCGACGCACTGGCGCTGCTGTACCGGGCCAGCGTGGCGACGCTGTGCGAGCGCGCCGACCTGGTGCTGCCGCCCAGCGCCACCGAGGCGCAGTGCCTGCGCGCCGCGCAGCGCCTGCCCGATGAGACCGACCGCGGCCTGTTCGCGCGCATGGTGCGGGTCTGGCAGCACGCCGCCTACGCCGGCCGCCTGCCCGAGGACGGCGCCTTCGATGCGCTGGTCGACGACCTGCAGCGGCAGTTCCGGTGGCAGGCATGAACAGCGGCACGCGCAATGCGCTGATCTTCCTGGTCGGCCTGCTGCTGGCCAGCGTCGCCGCGGCCTGGTTCTTCGGCCGCTACGAACGCGCCGAGCGGGTGATCGTGCTGCCGCCGCGCGGCGAGGCCGCCTACAACCCGCTGTACGCGCTGCGCCAGACCCTGCGCGCCGACGGCGTGCGCGCCGAATCGCGGCAACGCCTGGACCTGGCGGCGATGCGCCTGCACCCGCACGACAGCGTGGTGCTGTACGGCGATCCGCGCATGCTCGGCCAGGCCGACAGCGACGCCTTGCTGGACTGGGTGGAGCATGGCGGGCATCTGGTGCTGCGCACGCCCACGGCCGAGGTCAAGCACGGCGACGTGCCGATCCTGGAAGCGCTGGACGTCACCGTCGAGGCGCGCAGTCCGGACAACTGCCTGATGATGGCGGTGCCCGGCGCGGCGCCGCAAAAAGTCTTCTGCGACGGCCGCCGCTTCCACATCGATCCGGACACGCCCAGTAATTGGTGGAGCGGCGAGGACGACGACTTCGTGTTTGCGCGCGTGCCCTACGGCGACGGCAGCGTGGACGTGCTGTCGCAACTGGATTTCCTCGAGAACCAGGACAGCCGGATCGGCAAGATGTTCGAGGGTTCGCCGATGGAGAACGACCCGGTCCTGCGCAGCGGCGGGCTGCGCGAGGCCGGCAACCGCCTGCTCGCCCGGCAGGTGCTGGGACCGAACTACGGCCAGGGCACCATCCACCTGATCTATTCGGCCGAACTGCCGTCGCTGTGGCGCACCCTGTTCACCCGCGGCTGGCCGGCCTGGCTGCCGGCGCTGCTGATCCTGCTGGCCTGGCTGTGGTCGCGCATGCAGCGCTTCGGGCCGCTGCGCGCCGCACCGCCGGCCGACCGCCGCTCGCTGCTGGAACACGTGCGCGCCAGCGGCGAACACCTGCTGCGCCACGGCCGCGCCGCCCTGCTGCACGCGGCGGTGCGCGAGGCGTTCCTGGCGCGGCTGCGGCGGCGCGCGCCGCTCGCCGCCGCATTGGAGGGCCCGGCCCAGGCCGCCGCCATCGCCGACCGCCTGCAGCTGCCGGTGGCGCAGGTCGAACAGGCGCTGCAGCCGCCGCCGCCCAATCAACCCGCCGCCTTGCGCGAGCGTATCCGCCTCCTCGTCCAGATGAGAAACCAGTTATGACCACCGCCTCCTCCGACGCCGTCGCGCCGCTCGCCGGCCCTGCCCTGATCGAACGCGCCGAGGCGATCCGCGCCGCGGTCGGCCACGCCTTCATCGGCCAGCCGCAGGTACTGGAGCAGATCCTGATCGCGCTGCTGGCCGGCGGCCACGTGCTGATCGAGGGCGTGCCGGGCCTTGGCAAGACCCTGCTGGTGCGCGCGCTGGCGCAGGCGCTGGAACTGAACTACGCACGCGTGCAGTTCACCCCGGACCTGATGCCCAGCGACGTCAGCGGCCACGCTGTGTACGACCCCAAGACCGAGAGCTTCAAGATCCGCCGCGGCCCGGTGTTCACCCACCTGCTGCTGGCCGACGAGATCAACCGCGCGCCGGCCAAGACCCAATCGGCGCTGCTGGAAGTGATGCAGGAAGGCCAGGTCACCATCGAAGGGACGGCCTTCCCGCTGGCGCCGCCGTTCCTGGCCCTGGCCACGCAGAACCCGGTCGAGCAGGAAGGCACCTACCCGCTGCCGGAAGCGCAGTTGGACCGCTTCCTGCTGAAGATCCTGATCGACTACCCGCAGCTGGAGGACGAGGCGCGGATGGTCGCCGCGGTCACCAGCGGCCGCAGCGCCGGCGACTTCGACCTGTCGCAGGTGCCGCGCGTGCTGGGCGCCGAGGACGTGGTGGCGATGCAGGCCGGCACCGCCGCCATCGCCGTCGACCCGCAGGTCATCGACTACGCCGTGCGCATCGTCGCCGCCACCCGCCGCTGGCCCGGCATCGCCCTGGGCGCCGGCCCGCGCGGCAGCATCGCCCTGGTTCGCGCGGCACGCGCGCAGGCGGTGCTGTCCGGCCGCGACTTCGTCATCCCCGACGACATCCGCGACGTAGCCAAGCCCGCCCTGCGCCACCGCATCGCCCTGGCCCCGGAACTGCAGATCGAAGGCCAGAGCGCCGACGACGCCCTGAGCGCCCTGCTGGCCAAGGTGGAGGCGCCGCGGAAATGAGCGGGGAGTCGGGAATGGGGAATCGGGAATGGAAAAAGCCGGGATTCTCGGCGCTTTCAGTCATTCCCGATTGCGATGAAGCGACGAACGCGGCGACGCGTCGCGCTGCAGCCCTGCCGCTTTTCCGATTCCCCATTCCCCATTCCCCACTCCCGGCCCCCCAGCGATGAGACCCGCCCCGCCCCTGCTGGCCCTGCTCGCACTGTGGGCGCTGTGCGGCCTGGCCGTGGCGTTGGGCTGGCTGCCGCTGTGGAGCTGGCAGGCGGCCGCGGCGGGCATCGCGCTGGTCGCGGCACTGGATGCCTGGCGGCTGTGGCGGCGGCCGACGCCGCAGGTGCGCCGCGACCTGCCCGAAGCGCTGCCGCTGGGCGTGCAGCGCGAGGTGGTGCTGCACCTGGACAGCGCGCAGCGCCAACGCGTGGATCTGTTCGATCTGGTGCCCAGCGGCTGGGAGCTGCAGGGCCTGCCGCAGCGCATGACCCTGCCTGCCGCGCACCAGACCCAGGTGCGCTATCAACTGCGCCCGACCGCGCGCGGCCGCTTCGCCTTCGACGGCACCCACCTGCGCCTGCATGCGCCCTGGCGCCTGTGGCGGCAGCAACGCCTGGCCGGACAAGTACAGACCGTGCGCGTGTATCCGAACTTCGCGCCGCTGACCCGCTTCGCCCTGTTCAGTGCGGAACAGGCCTCGCGCCTGGTCGGTGCGCACCTGAAGCGGCGCCGCGGCGAAGGCACCGACTTCCACCAGATGCGCGAGTACCGTATCGGCGACAGCCTGCGCCAGATCGACTGGAAGGCCACCTCGCGCGCGCGCAAGCTGATCTCGCGCGAGTACCAGGACGAGAAGAACCAGCAGTTGCTGATGCTGATCGACACCGGGCGGCGCATGCTGGCTAGCGAGTCTGGCCTGTCGCACTTCGACCACGTGCTCAACGCGGCGCTGGTGGTGTCGTACCTGGCGCTGCGCCAGGGCGATGCGGTGGGCATGATGGCCAGCGGCGGCGAGGCGCGCTGGGTGGCGCCGCAACGCGGCATGGCCACGGTCGACGTGCTGCTGCGCGCCAGCTACGACCTGCAACCGCAGCCGGTGGCCACCGACTACCTGGCCGCGGCCACCGAACTGTCGCTGCGCCAGCGCCGCCGCGCGCTGGTGATGCTGGTCAGCAACGTGCGCGACGAGGACATCGAAGACCTGCTGGCCGCGGTGCGCCTGCTGCAGCGCCGCCACCTGGTCTGCGTGGCCAGCCTGCGCGAGCGCGAGCTGGACCAGGCGCTGAGCGAGGAGGTCCACGACCTGCCGCAGGCCGTGCAGGCCGGCGCGGTGGCGCGCTACCTGCAGCAACGCAGCGCCGCGCACGACGCCCTGCGCAGCCACGGCGTGATGGTGCTCGACGTCACCGGCGAAGAACTGCCCGCCGCACTGATCGAGCGCTACCTGGCGGTGAAGCGCGACGGGTTGCTGTAGCGCGGCGCTGCGGCCCATGGCGTCGCTTCCGGTCCCCCTTGCACGGGATGCCGCTTACGGTTGGCTGGAATGCGCGCCATCTCTGGCGCACGGGCGCCTGCTCGGTACGCAGGCTGTCATGGCGAAGCCGCCGCCGGCCACGGACCCGATCCAGCAACACGGTGGCCAGGTAAGCAGTTAGGCCTGCATCGCCACAGGTTTCACTCATGCGCCTGCTCCACCGTCGGATAACGCAACCAGCCTCAAGGCCAGAGCTCCGCGGTGCGATCCGGCAAGTCATTGGTTGCAGAGTAGGAGTTCCTTCTTCTCAGACCTCCCGCCTTGGTCGATACTGGGTGCAACACCGCTTTTACGCGGTCCACTAGTTGGTTAGGCCTCAGGTGATGAGCGACAAATCCTTACCCATCGTTCTAACAGAACTCGCCATCACGGCGGTTGCCGTCGCTGGGATCTTCTTTGCGCTGAACGTAGGTCAAGTACCCAACTGCTCTTCCATCGAGAGGCAGGCAATTTTTATGTGGATTCTTCCGGTCTCTGTGACCTTGGGGACTGGCTGCGTTACTGAGCTCCTGATCGGAATGCGCGAGGATTCGCGCTTGAGCAAGGCGATTAGCGCTCTATGCGCGTTTTCCTTGGCGCTTCTCTGGGTGATTTACAAATGGAAGCTCAACGCAATTTCAACGCTTGCGTGCTGAGGCCTGGCGATGCATTCAAGCCGAAGTCGCTTTGCGGCGCGGCTTAGTTCAGGCGTCAAGGCTCCTCCAGCGGATACAGCTTGAACAGCGCGCCGATCGCCGTGTGAGCAGCGGAGCGACCACGTCGGCGATCTGCAGAAGCACGGGGTCCTTCGTCTTACTGGTCATGGCCAGTGCGCCACGAACACAGCACTGACGCCGAGGCACACACCCAGGCGTTCCGAGCGCGCTCCCCGTCTGCGCGTTCTGGTGCCCATCGCATCACCTCCGGCAGTCCAACGCTCCAACCAACACCGCGCCGTCGTTTCCGTAAAGCTCGGCCATTGCGCCGGATCGATTGCATCCACGCCCTTCGCTCGAAGGACGACTGCAACACCTCGCACTCCGCCGCCGCTCACGTCGCCGCAGGCACCGGCGGCAACTGCGCGCTGGCCTGCTGCAGGCGCTGCAGCGTGCGCAGCATCAGCGGCCGATGCCGCGCCAGCTTCATCCACGCCGGCAAGCGCGCCACCATCGAGCGGCCGAACAGGCCGCGGCGTTCGCGCAGCGTCGCCGCCACGTAGTCCTGCAGTTCCTGCAGATGGCGCGGGTTGTAGGCCCACAGCACGCCGACGCGGGTTGGCGCGACCAGCGCCAACGGCAGGCCGAAATGCGGGTCGCAGGGCAATCCGTCGCGCATACGGTACGTGGTGACGGCCACCGCGCTGCTCTTTCCGCACTGCGCGCAACGTCCGGGCAAGGTTGCTGGCGGAGATGCCGCGCCGGTCGATGTCGCACGGACCCGGACCCATTTGTGTCCGCAATGGCCGCAGGCACGATGGCCTTCCATCTGCACCGCCCCCACCCAGTCGTCGGCGGCGCTGTCCAAGCCCGCGGCGCACTGTCCGCAACGGAAGCGTGCCTGCCAGCGATACGGCTCCCACTGCGCCAGCACCCAGCCGGAGGCGCCGCAGCGATGGCAGCGCACCGCCACCTGGTCGGCATAGGCGGCCAAGGGCGTGCCGTCGTTGCGATGCCGGCGCGGCGCGCCAGGCGACGCCGCATCGGCGCGCGACACAGACTCAGGCATACAGCACGCCCGGCCGCGCGTCCTCGACGATGGCGTGCGGCAGGAACCGCGCGCTATCGCGGGTGATCGGGCCATCGTCCTCGCGGATGCCGATGCCGCAGGCGCGGTCGCCGACGATCCAGCTGCCGACCATCGGGTAGCGGCCCTCGAACGCCGGCAGCGGATACGCCTGCTGGCGGACATACGGCCCGGCATAGGGGCCATCGCTTTCCACCACGCGGCCATCGTCCAGGTGCAGCACGATGTTGGCGCCCTCGCGCGAATGCAGCGGCTTGCGCACCCAGCCCGGCGGCAACGCGCTGCCGTCGTCGAACGCGGCCGGCAGCAGGTTCGGGTGGCCGCGGTGGCGTTCCCACAGCAGCGGCAGGATGCCCTTGTTGCTGAGCAGCGCCTTCCACGGCGGCTCCAGCAGGCGCAGGCCCGATCCCGGCAGGGCCTGGCCGAAGCGCTCGGCGAACATGTCCTCCAGCGGATACAGCTTGAACAGCGCGCCGATCACCGTGTCGTCCAGATCGGTGTAGCGGCCGTCGCTGGACAGGCCGATGTCCTCAATCGCGATCAGCTCGCCGCCGACGCCGGCCTGCGCGGCGCAGTCGCGCAGGTAGGCGACCGTGCCCTGGTCCTCTTCCGAATCGCGCACCGCGGCGAAGTACAGCGGCGGCGGCAGCCAGCCGGCGATCGCGGCGAAGCGCTCCAGCAAGGCCTCGTGGATGGAGTTGAACTGGTCGGCATCGTCCGGCAGGCGGCCCTGCGCGCGCTGGTCCTCCAGCCACTGCCACTGGAAGAATGCCGACTCGAACAGCGAGGTCGGCGTGTCGTAGTTCAGCTCGTACAGCTTGGCCGGGCCGCGGCCGTCGTAGGCCAGGTCCAGGCGGCCGTACAGATGCGGCTCGCGGCGCCGCCAGCTGTCGGCGATCCAGTCGCGGAACGCCGGCGGAATCGCCAGCCGCTGCATCAACGCCTCGCTGGCGACGATCTCGTCAAGCAGGCCCATCGCCAACGCATGCAGTTCGGCGCTGGGATCTTCCAGATCGCGCTCGATCTGGCGCAGGCTGAACGCGTAGTAGGCGCGTTCGTCCCAGTAGCGCTGGCCGTCGATGGTATGGAAGCGGAAGCCGTACTCCGCGGCCTGGGCGCGCCAGTCGCCGCGCTCGACGATCGCGATGCGTTTCATGCGGGGTCTCGTGCGATGAAAAAGAAAGCCGAGCTCAGCTGCCGAAGCCGCGCCCACCGCCGGATTCGCCGAAACCGCCGCGGCTGACGGTGACCGCCCGGTTCGGCGTGGCGCCGATATGGGTCATGGTCTGGTTGCCGCGCAGCATCGTGGCGCTGCTCACCGCACCGGCGCCGCCGGAATAGGATGCCGGCCGCTGCCACTGGTTCTGCCGGTCCTGGTAGGCGGGGGCCGCATTGAATCCGGCGGCACGGTTGTTGTTGAGCATCTGCGACAGGAAAAAGCCGGTCATCATCGGCCCGATGAAGGAATGACCATGGCTGTCGCGCTGCTCCACGCAGCGATCTTGCGCATAGTCCTGCGCGCACTGCTCGCGGCTGGCGTACTTGGGCCCCTGCTCGGCCGCCTGCTTCTGCGCCTGCGCGAAGGCCTCGCGGCAGGTGGCGATGTCGTGGGTCTGCGCCACGCAGGCATCCACCGAGGTGTACAGGCCTTCCTGGGCCTTGGTTTCCGGCTCGCGCCCGCAGGCGGTGAACAACAGCGGCGCGGCGCTCATCAGCAACAGTGCGGTCGTCTTCGACCTTTTCATGGCAACGTCTTCCTGAGTCCAGCCACGATGATGCCCGGTTCCGCCGGCCGCGGAAACCCGCGGCCGGCGGTTGGACGTCGCTGCTGACGCAGTCGCGACGCGTCAGCTCGTCGGCGGCGGCGGCACGTAGCTGGACAGGCGCGCGTCGAAGTACGGCTGCACCGCGGCGATGTTGGACTTGACCTGGATGTCCATGCCGACGTCACGGCTCATGCCCAGCACGTCGTTGTCCGGCCAGCCGGGCCCGAAGCACCATTGCGTGCTGGGGATGTTGTTGGCCTGCAGGTGCGCGAGCATGCGCTTGGTCGCCAATTCCGCGCTGGCGTTGCCGGCCGGATAGCCATGCTCGCCGAGAAAGCCGCGCTTGCCTCGGTGTGCCAGCCAATCGATGAACGGCGTGACCATCTCGATGCCGGTATCCGGCGCAACGGATTCATTGGGATTGGCCCAGGCGCCGCCGCCTTGGCCCTGGTTGTCAAGGTAATTGTGCGCCTCGTAGACGATGCGGTCGTACGGGTCGGGGATCGTGTCCAGGTTGTTCGACGCCTCTTTCCACCGGCGGGCGCTGGCGTATTCGTTGCCGCAGACGAACACGTAATGCGACCGGTCGAAATCGAAGATGCGCGCCGCGGTGGCGGTGGCGGTGCGCAGCCAGTGGTCGGCCATCACCAGCTTGCTGCCGTCGGCGTTGTACTCCGGCCCCTCGTAGGGCTCGTTCATCAGGCCCCAGCCGAAGATCGCCGGATGCGAACGGAAGCGCTGCACGATGCGGCTCCACAGATCCGGCAGGCCGGCGGCGTTGTACAGCGTGCAGCCCGGCGTGCCGATCACGCGGTACTCGTACAGCTTGAGCAGGTTGTCGGCCGGATCAAAATAGGCCAGGTAAAGGAAATTGCCCTTGCGGTAGGTCCCGTTCCACACCGATTGGTCGGCGGGGTCGGTGACCGCGCGCCCATCCGGCCCGATCAACTGCCCGGACCCGTCGCGCCGGTAACCGGACTTGCTCGCCACCTTGATCGGCAGGCGCATGTAGTCGTGCAACTCCAGGATCGCCACCTTGCCGCGCTGCGCGAGCCGATTCAGCACCTGCTCGACCTGGTCGCAATACGTGGCGTTGAGCGGCATGCCCTGGCCGGTGCTGAAGCGTGCGGCGGTGGTGGGCAGGCGGAACAGCGGACAGGCACCGGCGGCGGCGATGTGCTGGTCGCGGATGTCGCGGTAGTGCCGGTCGATGATGGCGTTGTCCACGAAGTTGTTGGACGCCAGCCCGGACAGGTTGAGGCCGGCGAACGGCAGCGTGCCGGCGGCACGGGCCTGGCCGCCGAGGCCCCACAGCGCGGCGCCGGCGGCAATGCCGACACCGGCGCGCAGCACGCTGCGGCGGCCCGGATCGGCTGGGGCGGTCATAAGGGATGGAGTGGGGGAGGAAACAGCGGAAGACGACGAACGCACATGCCGGGGCATGGACACCTCCTGTGGTCATGATGGGCGAGCCGGGCCTACGCCCCCTGACGCACCGGCCCCCGCAGTCTGCCAAGCGGCGGCGGGCGGTTCTGCGACCCGTTTCGCAGTCCTGGCCGGCGCGCGGCGGCGCCGGCCTGCGTGCTAACGTGATCGGCCCACCCGGTGGCCGCCAGGACGGTTGCAGCAGCAACGATCCGATCGCGCCACCATCGCCAGCCTCCCCGCCCGCACGTTCGCTGCTCCCATGCCTGACTATCGCTCCAAGACCTCGACCCACGGCCGCAACATGGCCGGCGCCCGCGCACTGTGGCGCGCCACCGGCATGCAGGACGCCGACTTCCACAAGCCGATCATCGCCATCGCCAATTCCTTCACCCAGTTCGTGCCCGGCCACGTGCACCTGAAGGATCTCGGGCAGCTGGTCGCGCGCGAGATCGAGCGCGTCGGCGGCGTGGCCAAGGAGTTCGACACCATCGCCGTGGACGACGGCATCGCCATGGGCCACGACGGCATGCTGTATTCGCTGCCCAGCCGCGAGATCATCGCCGACTCGGTGGAATACATGGTCAACGCGCACTGCGCCGACGCGCTGGTGTGCATCTCCAACTGCGACAAGATCACCCCCGGCATGCTGATGGCCGCGCTGCGCCTCAACATCCCCACCGTGTTCGTCTCCGGTGGGCCGATGGAAGCCGGCAAGACCAAGCTCGCCGACCACAACCTGGACCTGATCGACGCGATGGTGATCGCCGCCGATCCCACCGCCTCCGACGAGAAGGTCGCCGCATTCGAGCGCAGTGCCTGTCCCACCTGCGGCTCCTGCTCGGGCATGTTCACCGCCAACTCGATGAACTGCCTGACCGAAGCGCTGGGCCTGGCCCTGCCCGGCAACGGCACCGTGGTCGCCACCCACGCCGACCGCGAGCAACTGTTCCTCAAGGCCGGCCGCACCGCGGTGGAACTGTGCCACCGCTGGTACGGCGCCGAAGACCCGCGCGCGCTGCCGCGTGGCATCGCCACCTTCGAAGCCTTCGAGAACGCGATGACCCTGGACATCGCGATGGGCGGTTCCACCAACACCATCCTGCACCTGCTCGCCGCCGCGCAGGAAGCCGACGTGCCGTTCACCCTGCGCGACATCGACCGCCTGTCCAAGCGCGTGCCGCAGCTGTGCAAGGTGGCGCCGAACACGCAGAAGTACCACATCGAGGACGTGCACCGCGCCGGCGGCATCGTCGCCATCCTCGGCGAACTGGCCCGCGGCGGCCTGCTGCACACCGACCAGGCCACCGTGCACAGCCGCAGCCTGGCCGAGGCCATCGCGCAGTGGGACATCACCCAGAGCGACGACCCCGCCGTGCAGACCTTCTACCAGGCCGGGCCGGCCGGCATCCCCACCCAGGTCGCCTTCAGCCAGGCCACGCGCTGGCCGAGCCTGGACGCCGACCGCGCCACCGGCTGCATCCGCGACGTCGCCCACGCCTACTCGCAGGAAGGCGGCCTGGCGGTGCTGTACGGCAACATCGCCGAGGACGGCTGCGTGGTGAAGACCGCAGGCGTGGACGAATCCATCCACGTGTTCGAGGGCAACGCCAAGGTATTCGAGAGCCAGGACGCCGCGGTCAAGGGCATCCTCGCCGACGAGGTGAAGGCCGGCGACGTGGTGGTGATCCGCTACGAAGGCCCCAAGGGCGGCCCCGGCATGCAGGAAATGCTGTACCCGACCTCGTACCTGAAGTCCAAGGGCCTGGGCAAGCAATGCGCCCTGCTCACCGACGGCCGCTTCTCCGGCGGCACCTCCGGCCTGTCGATCGGCCACGCCTCGCCGGAAGCGGCGGCCGGCGGCGCCATCGGCCTGGTCCGCGACGGCGACCGCATCCGCATCGACATCCCCCAGCGCCGCATCGACCTGCTGGTCTCCGACGCGGAACTGGCCACGCGTCGCGCCGACCAGGACGCCCGCGGCTGGAAGCCGGCTGAGCCGCGCCCGCGCAAGGTCAGTACGGCGCTGAAGGCGTATGCGCTGCTGGCGACCAGTGCGGACAAGGGGGCGGTGCGCGACAAGGCGCTGCTGGATGGGTGAAGCGTTGTCATGATGGCCGCGGATTGCCGCGGTCTTCATGGCGTCCAGGTACTGCATTGTGGGAGGGACTTCAGTCCCGACGCGTGACCGCAAACGCCCACGGCTATGCTGCTTTTCTGGACACCACGGCACATGCGGAGGATCTGCGCGGCCTGCCCCTTCCGCGCTGAATGCCGCTCACCATTGACCAGGATGAAGCGTCCCATCCAGCCAACAGACATTTGCTCGGTACGCAGGCTGTCATGCCGAAGTCGCAACCGGCCCGCACCTGCTCCAGCAACCTCGGCGGTTGATGCGCCGTTACGCCTTCATCGTCATGGGTGTAACTCATACGCCAGCTCGAACGTCGGATAACGTAGCCAGCATTGGCGCACGGAGCCGCGGCCACCATCAGGCAAGTCATTGATGCAGGGTGGGAATTTCCCGCTTTGCAGACGTCTGGCGTTGCTGGATACTTGGGGCATCACCGCTTTTGGGCGAGAGGTTCTGAGTGTCTCCGGGCAAGGCAGTTAGCAATGTGCCTAACCACTCGTTCAAGGCGGACGCGCGTACCGCGCGCCGCTTAACTCCAGCCTTAGGTGCCATGTCCAAGCTCCTCTCAATCCTGCTATCGACAGCTCTGCTCGGTGGATATTCCGCCGCTGCATGCAGTTGTTCACTCGACCTGTATGGTGCTTTCTTCAAGGCCGGCCATCCCATCAAAGGTGAGACGATCGACGAGGCTGCAACTGGGGCAGACCAAATTGCCAACTTGAATCGCTCTGTCGAGCTAATCAAGCGCCACCCGGACGTCAGGTTCGAGATTGCGGGCCATACGGATCAGTATGAGTGTTCCGGGCAAGAGTGCCGCTATCTCGCCCAACGTCGAGCGCTTCTCCTATACAAGTTCCTGCTAGCCGCTGGCGTAGATCCGCTTTGTGTCATTGCTCTAACCGAGTACGGGTCCACTCGCCCGATCGCTGGCGAACGGGAGGAGAACTCGCTCAATCAGCGCGCCGAGCTAAACGTGGACATTGAGCCGTAAAGTGCTCCAGCATGGCACCCAACAATTCATTCAAGCCGACGCCGCTTCGCGGCGCAGCTTAACTCAGGTGTTAGATACAAAACTCACTCCTAGGCATACAAGACCACTACAACATGGATGATTCAGAAGAGTACCCAAGCCGCGAAGAATTCCTAGATTTACTGTGGAGCGAAATCATCAATTCGCCAATGCAGGAAGTCTGGATCGACAATGCAATCAATACATCGCAGCAGCAGCCCGATGGTCCATTCGGGGACGCCGGCCCTGTCCTGGAACGATTGCTTTCTTTGGGAGCATCGAGGCGCGACCTGTCCCTCATCTATCGCATGGCATCCTATGAGGCCGTGTTCGACACGCTCTATAAAATGGCGGATCCAGGGATCAAACCAGATGACGCAGCCATGCTGTTTGAGGACCTGCTTGGGTCGGACCCATCCGGTTTGGATGCCGGGCCTGGTTCGGCCCCAGAAAAGACCGCCTAACAAATGAGCTCCTGGACACGTGGCATGGTGGTCGGGTTGGCGCCTAACAAGCTATTCAAGCCGGCGCCGCTTTGCGACGCGGCTTAACTCAGGTGTTAGGCGGCAGTGCTGTACGTGCGGCGCGGCTTCCACCTTCGGCAACAGCGCTGGCGCCTCACGGTTGGCTCCGGCGCGCAGTCCTCACGTCTCCCGTCATCGGATCGCCCGCTGCTTCGTCGTCCGGCGTCGTTGCCCCGCTGCGCTCATTACCTTGAGCTTCGGTCACATCCAGCAGCCAGCGCCTCGGGTGAGCCCCAAGGCTACGATCTATGGCATGCTCGGCGCTCGGCGGCAGTGCTGGGGAGCACGGTCCATGCCTTACCACCGCCTGGCAGCGCCGTTTAACCATTCGTTCAAGCCGACGCCGCTTCGCAACGCGGCGCAACTCAGGCATTAGCACACACAACAGCGAGAAGGGGCTCGATGGAAATGACGATCAGAGACGCGCAGTGGGACATGCGTCGCGGCTACTTGAGCGGAAGCACTGGAATTGTGGCCTCGGCGACGGCGTGGGCAGTCGCCACTGCTTTTACGGCGTTCGTCTCGCCGGAGCGCGCTATCTGGGCGCTGCTTATTGGCGGCATGTTGATCTACCCGGTCAGCGTGCTGCTGTGCAAGCTTCTTGGAGCCTCTGGCGCACACAGTAAAGGCAATCCGCTCGGTCAACTTGCCGGAGCGAGCACGTTCTGGCTCATCTTCAGCCTGCCGCTCGCGTACGGACTCGGTAAACCTGCTTGGTTCTTCTTGGGCATGTTGCTCGTCATCGGGGGCCGCTACCTCGTGTTTGCATCTGTCTATGGCATGCGGCTCTACTGGGCGTTGGGTCTGGCGCTCGCTGCAAGCGCAATTATCTTGGCCTTGTGTCGCGCACCCACGGTCTTCGCGGCTGCCGTGGGGGCGGTCATCGAGCTCGCGTTTGGCGCCGCGGCCTTCGCGCAGCATCGAAAGTGGGTGCGTTCTAACAATACGCTCGACCCGACGCCGCTTCGCAGCGCGGCTTGATCCGACGACATGCCTCACTGATCCCAGCATACGCGCCACTTGACCCAATCTTCGACATGAGATTCCAACGTCTATTGTTTGTTGTCGTGCTGTACCTGATGGCCGCTTCGACATTCGTTGTGTTTGTCAGCAACGTAGTGCCTTGGTTCCAATACCGCCTGTCGTCTGCACCCGCCAGGCTGATCCTCTTGCCCCAACCCGTAGGCGACAGCCCGCAGGATGAAATAAAAGTGGCATCAGATCAGCGAAAGTACGGCCACGCGGTTCTCCTGAAACTTGAGTCTGGTGAGACTCTTAGTTCTCACGCGCACCTAAAGTCTGACCAGTACAAGCAGGCATCTTCAGATCAGGGGCTTCCGGTTCTGTATCGCAAAGATGGGCCAAACAACGTTCAAGTCATTGGCAACCTCCAAGAGCTGGAGTCTCCTTGGGTATGGCTAGCCCTTTGTCTCGTCCTCTCGATCGTTGCACCCTACGCGGGACGACTACGGGCGAGGGAGATGGCCAATTGAGTCCATGGCTGCACGAAAATGAGTACTGCCACGAGTAGTTCATCTTTTCAAGCGTTCATCCCCACCCAGTTCAGCAGTCAAGCGGGCTGTCCTGAGGCCATCCGCTTACTTTCACCTACGTGGTCACCTACCATTCGCCCATTGCATTTCCCAACCGCAAAAGTCCAGTTGAGGTAGTTGTGATCGATGCGGAAGACGTGCCGATCGTCCAGCGCGCTGCGGCGGACAGGCGCTGAGCCCCGCTTTCAATACGCACCTCGCACACGCCCGCATGAACTGGAAAGCGATCCTTGCCTATGCCGCGCTGCTGTTCCTTTTCCATTGCGGCGTTGGCTTTTTGAGTGGCCTCTTCGACCTCGGAGGACTGGTCAATGCCTGGACCCTCCTCTCCTTCCTGCTGTGCGCCACGCTTTTCGTGCACCTCGCACTGCGTGTGGCGCAACACCACCTTGCGCATGCCTGCCTTGTCCTGGTCGTCTACGCCGCCGTAGCAGATGTAGTCGCGGCGTTGTTGCCACCAGACCTAGGGGATGTGCCGACCATGTTCGTCATTCTGGAATGGCTGCAGTTGCTCGCTTCCACAGGCTGCGGCTTGCTCATTGGCTGGCTGTTTCGGCGCTCTGCCGATCAACGCAGGCTGCAATAGCTGCAGCCATCGCATGCACCCGCCTCCCGCCAGGAACATGATCAGGTGAAAAAGATGATGAAGATATGGATGAAAATCGTCATGGCAGCCTGCTCGGTAGGCCTTTTACCTGCAGCAGCGCGAGCATCCGAACCGCTTCCGTCCATCACCCGGGCGACGCTGAAGGACTCAGAGAGCGAATACCAACACAGCCCGCTATGCGACAAAGCGGAGCTCACACTATGGACGTGCCAAACGCGCAAGCGGATGTTTTCGCTGTGTTCGTCGAAAGTGGTGAACCGGACGGGTGGCTACCTGCAGTACCGGGCATCGGAGGCGGGCAAGCTGGTCCTGCAATATCCGGCGGCGAAGACATCGCCGGCGGGGCTGTTCACCTACAACACGTTCCCGAACGGTAACGCCTCGATCGAATTCAGCAATGCCGGCTACCGGTACAGCCTGTTCGACCCGCTCAGATCGGGTTCGTCGATCCTGGTCTTACCGCCGGAAACCTCGGAAAAGGCCACGGAGATCGCCTGTGGCCCCAACCAGACGTTGCAGCTCAACTACACCATGCGGCTGATGTACGACGCGGGCGTCTGGGTCGACCCCTGATGTGAAGCGTCCAGAACGCGGCGTCGCTTGCACTTTTCTTGCCGGTGTCGGCGGCGTGCGACGGTCGTGGTGCTTGACGCGGTCGGCCACTTGCTACACTCGGCTCGACTGCCGGGTGCCCTCCGGTGGTCGGACCGATCGGCTCCATTCCCAAAGCCCGCCGCACCGGTCGCCGTCTTTCTCAGAGCCCCGTCCCTCTCCTCGACATTGGTACGACCATGAAACAGGCCATCGTGTTCCTCCTGCTCGCCGTTGTTTCTTCTCCTGTTTTGGCAGCCGGCAGATACTGCGAAGAGTTGAAGGCCGAGCTCACCGCGAAACTCGACGCCCACGGCGTCAAGGACTACACGCTGGAGATCGTCGACAACGCCGACATCAAGGATCGCAAGGTCATCGGCAGTTGTGCGGCGGGAAGCAAGAAGATCGTGTACAGCAAGAACAAGCCGTCAACCTAATGGGCATGCGCGGTCACGTCATGCAAGCAACGTGGTGCGACCCTGCGCAAAGCGTCGTCCTCGCGCATCACAGGAGCGCGCCATGCAGGTAGTGGACCACGAACCGCACGCGTGGTTCCTGCTGCGCGACGGAGAGACGCTGCTGCTCGACGTCAACTGCAGCCATGGCCCGGTCGGTTATACATGGACCATGGCGCTGATTGCCCAGGAAGTAGAGCAATTCCGCGCGCTCGGGCGTGATTTCATCGCGCAGCTCGCCGAGCGCGTGCAGTCGACCGCGCCGGGAGTGTTGGGCAATCGGTCGCCGTATCTGGTTCGCAAAGCGGATGCCGAGACGCGCCAGCGCGTCACCCTGGCGATCAAGGCCTGGAACCAGCGCGACTGACTTCCTGGGCGTTCTACCTGGAAATCAAGGCAGCATTGCCGCTCGTGCCAACAGCAGTGCATAAGCCACACCCAGTAATCGACTGATGCACCCGACCGGCATCGCCGGCGCAAGCCACTCCTTATCGCATGCGGTCCCGCTCTGGCATGATCCACAACAAGCTGGGTCCCCGGAAAGAGAAAGCCGCCATGCATGACATGACCTGGAGCGCTTCCGAGAAAAAGGCAGCCAGAGCACTGTTCGACACGGCGCTTCAACGCGAACTCCAGGCCTATCTCCAAGAGTTTAAACGCAGTGCCGCAAGCATCGACACGCCGGACGCTCTATGGCCCCTGATCGACCAAGCCGTAAAAAGGGAGCGCGAAATCGCTCGGACATACGACTACCGCTATTCTCAGCTCATCCTCGTCTTCGCCGGCCTTTTGCGTCGCGGCATCATTCAAGAAGTGGAAGTAGGCGCGCTTGGTGACGAAAAGGCCAGGCACATCATCGCCCTTGCACGCCTGAAGGTGTGATGTATCCGATCGATAACCGCACTGCCGCCGGCTACGGCACACGATGCGATCCGCCGGCGCTAATTCGCGCCGGAAGGCCTTGTGTTCCGGCATAAGCGGCCACGGATGTGCTGAATTTCGTGGCGATGGGGCCGGCGGCGACGGAACTGCGCGGAACCATCCGTGACAGGCCTTGCCGCCCACGCCGCTCGCCGGTTGATGCGGCGCGCCGCTTCGCCCTTGTCTCGCGGCGTGCGAGGTCGCGCCGCTCCTTGGACTGTAGTAGGTTCGTCGCGTACGGGTCGATGGGCAGACCCCCCGATCCGAAAGCAGGTGCCGATTGCCATGCGTGTATTTCTGGACGACGAGCGAGAGACACCCACGGGATGGACAAGGGCCTATTGGCCGGACGATGTCATCGCACTGCTCCAAACCGGGAATGTACAGGAACTCAGCCTGGACCACGATCTAGGCGACGATGCACGCGGAACCGGGTATGACGTAGTGCTCTGGATCGAGGAGGCAGTGGCACTTCGGTCCTTCGTTCCGCCGAGGATGCACGTCCATTCTGCAAACACTTCCGCGGGAGATAAGATGCGTCTTGGGATCGAGGCGATCGAGCGGATGGCGGCGGAGCGTGGGCACGTGGCTCCACCGTGATGCGACTGACATGCGACTGATCGCCTGCGCATTGCGCGGCGCGCTTCGCACTTGCTGATTCTTCACGCCATATCCTCGTTTTCTACCAGCGACAGCCACAATGACAAAGGATCCGGAAGCTCAACGTCGCAAAGCCATCCGCGAGGCGGCAGAGGACGAAAAGCGTCCACTTGAAGAAGCCGCCCTTCCTCTCCCCAAGGAAACGCTCTGGGCCTTGTTCGATTACTTGAATGAAGCGCTCGCCGACGGCTGCGATCATTCCTTGCGACTCACCACCCAGTTTCTCGCCTCCCGTGATGTTCCGCCGGCGTCAGTCATCCCCTGGCTCGGTGCGCACGGCGGCTTCTGCGATTGCGAAGTGCTTTTCAATGTCGAGGAACGCTGGGGTAAGCAGTGAAGGTGGACGTGGTCTCCAGTACGGCCTGACCACACGGCGGCCACAGAAATCTCCCCATATGCACGTCGACATCACCCACCACGTGGACGCCAGCGAGCCGGACGACGCGGACGGCTACTACTATGCCTACACCCTCTATCGCTTCAGCGACGGCCACAACCAGTTGCTGGCGCGCAGCTACGACGACGAGGCGGACCAGGCGCATTTCCTGAGCATCGAGGTGGGCGGACGCGCGCGGACGATGACCAATGCGGATCTGCGGCATCCCCTGCTCCTGGCCGCCGCGGCGTACCTCGGCGAGGCCGGCAAGCGTAGACTGCGCTGGCTGAGCGGCCGCGGCGACGGGTACGAGCCACTGCCCGGCCAGCCCACCATCGGACCAGCGGAGGCTCCATGAAACGCGTCACCGGGATCGGCGGCATCTTCTTCAAGGCGCAGGATCCGGCCGCACTGCAGGCCTGGTACCAGCGGCACCTCGGCATCGATGTACAAGCCTGGGGCGGCACTGCCTTCGCCTGGAACGACGGCAGCGGCGCACCGGTGACCGGGTCCACCGTCTGGTCGATCGGCGCGGCGGCGCAGGAGCCGCACTTCTCGCCCGGCACAGCCCCTTTCATGATCAATTACCGGGTGCACGATCTGCACGCCCTGGTCGCGGCGCTGCGCGAGGAAGGCTGCCACGTGCTGGACCGCATCGACGAATCCGAATACGGCGCCTTCGCCTGGGTCATCGACCCGGAAGGCAACAAGGTGGAGCTCTGGCAGCCGCCCGCCGGCCAGTAGCGCTGGCCTCGGCCGGTCGGTTGGTCGACCGGTAGCAGCGCACGCCCGACCAACGAGCGTCGAAACCACCCCACGCGCCGGCATCGCCCCCGCGCCGACCGGTGGGCAGGCGCTGCCGACGGGCGGTGCGCGATCTTCGCTCGCCCTGCACCGCCCTGCCACTACTGTCCGCGCTCATTGACCTGATCGGGATCCGCGCCACCGATGAATGCCTCGCTCCCGAATTCCCCCTCGCCCCTGCGCGCGTTCACGGCGCGGGTCCTGGTCGTCATGGCGCTGGGCGCGCTGGCGCTGCTGGCCTGGCAATTGTCGGAGCTGCTGCTGATCGTGTTCGGCGCGGTGGTGGTGGGCGTGCTGCTGCACGGGCTGGCCACGCTGTTGCGCAAGTGGTTGCCGCTGCCGGAGTGGGCGGCGCTGGCGCTGGTGATCCTGGTGCTGGTGCTGGCGTTGTCGGCCATCGTGCTGCTGTTCGGCGCCGAGGTCGCCGCGCAGATCGACACCTTCCGCGCGACCTTGCCGGCAGCCTGGAACAAGTTCCATGCGTGGCTGCAGTCCGGCCCGCTGGGGCCGCAGATCGAGCGCATCCCCGACCAGTTGCGCGACGGCGCCTCGACCCTGGCCACGCACGCCGGCGCGATCGTGCTGTCGGCCGGTGGCGGCGTCACCGACGCGGTGCTGATGATGGTCGGCGGGCTGTACCTGGCCGCGCAGCCGACGCTGTATCGGCAGGGCCTGCTGCACCTGCTGCCGCGCGACCGTCGCGGCGTCGCCGACGAGGCGCTGACCGCCAGCGGCCAGGCGCTGCGTGCGTGGTTGACCGGGCAATTGCTGGCGATGGCGGTGATCGGCACCCTGACCGGCATCGGCCTGTGGTTGCTGGGCGTGCCGGTGGCGCTGGGCATCGGCCTGTTGACCGCGCTGCTGGACTTCATCCCCATCGTCGGCCCGATCGTGGCCGCGATCCCGGCGATCCTGCTGGGTTTCACCGTCAGCCCGCAGGTGGCGCTGGGCGCGCTGCTGCTGTTCGTGGTGCTGCAGCAACTCGAGGGCCACGTGCTGCAGCCGTTGATCCAGGCACGTGCGGTCGACCTGCCGCCGGCGTTGCTGCTGTTCTCGCTGTTCGGCATCGGCGTGCTGTTCGGGCCGATGGGCGTGGTGCTGGCGGCGCCGCTCACCGTGGTGCTCTACGTGCTGGTCAAGCGCCTGTACGTGCAACATGCGCTGGGCGATGCCGAAGGGGCGGACGGGGCCGGAAAGCCCGCCTGACCGGCGCTGCCGCATCCCGTCCGGCACCCCATGATGTCGACCGGCCCGCAGGATCCGCAGCGCGACCTGGCCGACACCTTGCACGGTGCCGCCGCGCACGACGACAGGGGCCACGCCTGGCTCGGGCACGACGCCGGGCAGATCGCCGACATGCAGCACCGGTTCCAGACGTGTCTGACGGCGCTGGCCGTGTGCCTGGGCGAGGCGCCGCTCGGCCCGGCGCCGAGCGCGACCATCGCCAATGGGGCGGCGGCGCGCGACGATTCGGGACGGTACGCCGCGCTGTGCGAACAGGGCTTTGGGGTCCATCCCGCTCGCTGAACCGAAGCGAGCGCCGCGCTCGATCCATCTCGACATCCGCGCCGGGTCGCTCCCGCGATACGGCCGCTGAACGCGAGTCCGGCACTGGGACCGGCTCGCTTTGACTTGTCATTCACGCGGCCCACACTGGCGGGTGCCTTTCCCTCGCCCGATGACACCGTGAAGAAGCCGCCTCAGGATCCCGCGTCCACCACCGCCGACACCGACACCACTCCCGAAAACCCGCAACGCCGGCGCCTGCTCGGTGGCCTGGCCCTGGCCGGCAGCGCCCTGGCGCTTGGCGGCCCCGCCGAGGCCCAGGCCGCGACCGCCAAGCGCGCGCCCGCGCGTGCGCTGTCGGCGACGGCGCTGGATCGGCAACTGCGGCAGAAGATCGAGCACGTGGTGGTGATCTACGCCGAGAACCGCAGCTTCAACAACCTGTTCCCGGAGTTCCCCGGGCTGCAGCAGCCGCTGTCCAAGGTGACGCCGGCACAGGCGCGGCAGCTGGACCGCGACGGCAGCGTGCTCGACATCCTGCCGCCGATCTGGGGCGGCCTGGCGCCGGACGAACAGGTGGTGGCGCATCGCCGCTACAAGATTGGCGAGGACGCGATCGGGCCGCTGCCCAATGCGCCGTTCGCGCTGCGCACGCCCGACGGCCAACTGCTGCCGCACGGCATCGTGACCCGCGACCTGGTGCATCGCTTCTACGAGAACCAGATGCAGATCAACGGCGGCCGCAACGACGGCTTCGCCGCGTGGAGCGACGCCGGCGGGCTGGTGATGGGCCACTACGGCGATGCGCCGGCCACGCTGCGGCTGTGGAGCCTGGCCCGCGAGTACACGCTCTGCGACAACTTCTTCATGGGCGCGTTCGGCGGCTCGTTCCTCAACCA
The DNA here is from genome assembly GCF_040529045.1 of Xanthomonas indica. Lineage (NCBI taxonomy): Bacteria > Pseudomonadati > Pseudomonadota > Gammaproteobacteria > Lysobacterales > Lysobacteraceae > Xanthomonas > Xanthomonas indica. The sequence continues at coordinate 304,579 of NZ_CP131914.1, forward strand.
CCAGTACCTGATCGCCGCGCAGGCGCCGTACTACCCCAAGGCCGACAGCAGCCCGGCACGGACGCAGATCAGCGTGCTGGCCAGCGACCGTCCCGACGAGATCCGCCTGGCGGTGCAGGACGATTCGCCGGGCACCGCGCTCAACGGCCGCCCGCGCTTCGTGCGCAACGGCGCGCTGACCCCGGATTTCTGGGCGATCAACACCCTGAGCCCGCCGTTCCAGCCCAGCACCAGCCAGGACCCGGCGCGCCCGGACTACGCCGACCCCAACAGCCCCAACACGCTGCCGCCGCAGACCCACCGCCACATCGGCGACGCGCTCGACGCCAAGGGCGTGGACTGGGCCTGGTACGCTGGCGGCTGGGGGCTGGCGGTGCAGGGCAAGGGCGACACCGGCGACACCAGCGAGTTCCCGGGCAGTCCCAACTTCCAGATCCACCACCAGCCGTTCAACTACTTCGCCAACCTCGCCCCCGGCACGCCGGCGCGGGCACGCCACCTGCGCGACGGCGGCCTGGGCGACAGCGCCCCGCAGAACCGCTTCCTCGCCGACGTGCAGGCCGGCACGCTGCCGCCGGTGACCTTCTACAAGCCGCAGGGCAACCTCAACATGCACGCCGGCTACTCCGACGTGGCCGCCGGCGATCGCCACATCGCGATGGTGGTGGACGCGCTGCGCAACAGCCCGCTGTGGGACAAGACCGTCGTGTTCATCACCTTCGACGAGAACGGTGGCTGGTGGGATCACGTGGCGCCGCCCAAGGCCGACCGCTGGGGCCCCGGCTCACGCATCCCGGCGCTGGTGGTGTCGCCGTATGCCAAGCGCGGCCATGTCGACCACAGCGTCTACGACACCGGCTCGATCCTGCGCTTCATCACCCGCCGCTTCGGCCTGGAGCCGCTGCCGGGCCTGGTCGAGCGCGAACGCGCGATGCACGCCGCCAGCGGCGTGGTGCCGGGCGATCTCACCGCCGCGCTGGACCTGGGCTGAGCCCGCGCCAGCGCGGGCACACGCGTCGCCCGCCGCTGGCCGGCCCCGCCGCCACGCCGTGGCGCGATCAGGCGGCGTGGAACGTGCCAGCGCCGCGTTGCCGACGGAACAACAGCAGCGTGCAGGCCAGGCCGATCAGCGCCGCCAGCGACAGCCACAAGGCCGGCGCGGCGCGGCTATGGGTGGTGTGGATCAGCCAGGTGGACACCGCCGGGGTGAAGCCGCCCATCGTCGCGGTGGCCAGGCTGTAGGCCAGCGAGAAGCCGGTGGTGCGTACCTCCGCCGGCATCACCTCGGTCAGCGCCACCACCATCGCACCGTTGTAGGCGCCGTACAGCAGCGACAGCCACTCGCCGACCAGCAACAGCCGCACGAACGAAGGCGCATCGACCAGCCACTGCAGCGCCGGCCACACCGTCAGCAACATGGCCACGCTGGCGAACACCAGCAGCGGCTTGCGGCCGATGCGGTCGCTCAGCGCGCCCATCACCGGCAGCCACACGAAGTTGGACAGGCCGATGCAGCCGGTCACCACCAGGCTGTCGAGCTCGCTCAGGTGCAATTCGGCGCGGCCGTAGGTCGGCATGTAGGCGGTGATCAGGTAGAACGACACGGTGGTCATCATCACCATGCCCACGCCGGCCAGGATCAGCCCGACATTGGCGCGCAGCGAGCGCGCGATGCCGGCCAGGTCCGGCGCCTGGCGCGCGGCGAACTCGGGGGTTTCCTGCAGCGAGCGGCGGATCAGGAAGATCAGCGGCACGATCAGGCTGCCAATGGCGAACGGCACGCGCCACCCCCAGCTGTCCATCACGCTATCGGACAGCAGCGCATGCAGGGCCACGCCGAGCGCGGCGGCGAACACTACCGCCACCTGCTGGCTGGCCGACTGCCAGGCCACGTAGAAGCCGCGCCGGCCCGGCGTGGCGATCTCGGCCAGATACACCGATACGCCGCCCAATTCGGCGCCAGCGGAGAAGCCCTGCAGCAGGCGGCCGAGCAGCACCAGCAGCGGCGCCAGCATGCCGATGGTGCCGTAGCCGGGGACGAAGGCGATCAGCAGCACGCCGGCCGACATCAGCCCCAGGGTCAGGATCAGGCCCTTTCGGCGGCCGTGCCGGTCGATGTAACCGCCCAGCACCAGCGCGCCGATCGGCCGCATCAGGAAACCGGCGCCGAACGTGGCCAGCGACAGCATCAGCGAGGCGAACGCGCTGTGCGACGGGAAGAACGCATGGCCGATGGCCGTGGCATAGAAACCATAGACCATGAAGTCGTACATCTCGAGGAAGTTGCCGGTGACCACGCGGAACACGGCGGCGGCGCCGTGCGGCGCGGCCTCGGCGGCGGCTGGGGGCGTAGCGGAAGAGGCCATCGATCGAAGTCTGCTGGAGAAGAAAAGGCGCCGCCGCGCGATGGTGTGCGACATCGGCGGCGGCGCGCGTGGCAACGGTACAACACGTCGCGTGCGCATGCCGCCACGAAGCGGCACGCCGCTACGTGCGGGTTAATGCATGGCGGTCCGAGGGCGCGGCTCGTGGACACGCGCGATTGCAACGCCGGGATGCGCCGCGACACGCCGGCAATGCGCGCAAGTGCCGATACCGGCGTTGATCCGTCCCGGGCATCGGCACGATGCTTCGGCGCAACCAACTCCACCGAACCTGGCGCGCACATACAGTCGACGACACCACCACCCCGAATCGGTAGGCTGCAGGCTGGTCCTGCCCCAAGGAAGCGCCACCGATGCCTGCCCTTCGACCGCTGCATCTCGGCGTGATCGCCGACACCCACGGCCTGCTGCGGCCCGAGGCGCTGGAGGCGCTGCGCGGTTGTGCGGCCATCGTGCATGCCGGCGACATCGGCAAAGCCGACGTACTGGAGGCGCTGCGGGCACTGGCGCCGCTGCACGCGATCCGCGGCAACATCGATACCGCGCCGTGGGCGCAGGCGCTGCCCGAGACCCTGGACCTGGACATCGAGGGCGTGCGCCTGCACGTGCGCCACGACCTGAAGACGCTGGACCACGTCGCCGACGGCGTGGACGTGGTGATCAGCGGCCACTCGCACATGCCGTCGCTGCAGACCCGCGATGGCGTGCTCTATCTCAACCCCGGCAGCGCCGGCCCGCGCCGCTTCCGCCTGCCGATCAGCCTCGGCCACCTGTATCTGACCGCGACCGGCCCGCGCGGCGAGTTGCAGACCCTGGGCTAGCGCAGGCGCGCGTCCCGCGCTGTCGGCGCACGGATGCCCCGCGTGCGGCGGACAGGCGGCGGACACGCGCGATCTTCGCTACAGTGGGCGCGGGGAGGCGTGCGGCCAGCGGATGGGCGTGGCGGCGCCAGGATGCGACAGCGCGAAGGGGAGCGAGCATGCGCAAGGGATGGAACGTGTTCGGCAAGGTCGGCCTCGGCCGCATGACCAAGGACGAGTACCAGGCCAACCTCAACGGCCTGAACATGTTCTTCAGCGCCGTCCTGGGCCTGGTGCTCACCGGCACCGAACGTCTCAGTGCCTGGCAGTTCGGCGTGGCGCTGGCCGTGCTCGCCAGCCTGGTCATCTCGATCCTGTTCATTTCCAGCAGCCGGCACCGGGTGGCCTACGCGATCTACACCCTGGTGATGGCGCTGCTGCTGCCGAAGGTGATCGACGTGATGCTCAAGGGGCACGACCTGCTGCCGGACAAGGTGCAGCCGACGCTGATCGTGTGGACCATGATGACCATCATGGTGGAGTTCTGGGGCCGCGAGAAGCACGCCGAACCCGCTGCCGCGACGGCCGCGGACCGCACGCGCGGCTAGGCCGCGCGCGGGCGCGAATACACGTCGCGCAACGTTGCGATGGCGACGCGCCGCCTCACCAATCGGTCGGCGCGTAGTCCTTGAGGAACTGGCCCCACACGTGCTCGCCGGTGTTGAAGCCGTGGATGATCGGATCGACGATGCGCGCGGCGCCGTCGACGATGTCCAGCGGCGGATGGAAGCGCTCTTCCTGCACCTTGCGCGCGGCGATCTCGGCCGGATCCTCGTCGGTGACCCAGCCGGTGTCCACGCTGTTCATGTGGATGCCGTCGTTCTGGTAATCGGCCGCAGAGGTGCGGGTCATCATGTTCAACGCGGCCTTGGCCATGTTGGTGTGCGGATGCCGGGTGGTCTTGAAGTTGCGGTAGAACTGCCCCTCCATCGCCGACACGTTGACGATGTGCTTGTCGCGCTCGGGCGTGCGCAGCATCAGCGGCTTGAGCCGCGCGTTGAGGACGAACGGCGCGACCGCGTTGACCAGTTGCGTCTCCAGCAGCTCCACCGACGACACTTCGTCCAGCAGCAGGCGCCAGGAGTTGCGCCCGCGCAGGTCCACCTGCTGCAGGTCCTGGTCCAGGCGTCCTTCCGGGAACAGGTGCTGCTGGGCGAGCAGGTCGTCGGCCAGCAGCGGCACCTGCGACAGTTCCGCGGCGCGCAGCAGACCGTCGGCACCGGCGCGTCCATTGCCGGCCCCGGCCGGCAGCGTGTTCCCCCCGGACGGCAGCAGGTCGGGGCCACGCAGGCCTTCGTACTGGCCCACCAGCCGGCGCACGTGTTCGGGCAGCTCGTGCAGCGCGGCGGTCTCGCCGGCCAGCATGTGCGCGTAGAACTGCGGCGGCCGACGCACGGTCTGGCAGGCGTTGTTGACGATGAAATCCAGGCGCGTGCGGGTGGCCAGCAGTTCGCTGCAGAACGCCTCGACGCTGGGCGTGTGGCGCAGGTCCAGCCCGTACACCTGCAGGCGGTGGCCCCATTCGGCGAAATCCGGCTCCTGCGCGTAGCGCGCCGCCGAGTCGCGCGGGAAGCGCGTGGTCACGATCAGCTCGGCGCCGGCGCGCAGCAGCTTGAGCCCGGCCTGGTAGCCGATCTTGACCCGGCCGCCGGTGAGCAGCGCCACGCGCCCGCGCAGGTCCGCGGTCTCGGTGCGCTTGACGTAGTTCAACTCCGCGCAGGGCGGGCACATCTGGTCGTAGAAGTGGTGCAGCTCGGTGTACTTCTGCTTGCACACGTAGCAGTGGCGCAGTTCGGGCGAGTGCGCTGCCGGCTCGGCCGCCGCGGCCTGCGCGTGGATCAGCGCTTCCGGCGTGTGCGGCGGGAAATAGTTCGGCGTGCTGAACACCGGCTTGCGCCGCAGCGCGCGGATGCCGGTCTGCGCCAGCAACTCCTCGGCCTTGCGCACCTTCTCCTGGTGGCGCTCGCGCGCCTGTTCCTTGAGCAGCTTGCGCCGCGCCTTGGGTTCGGGGTTGAAGACCTGGGCGACCACCTGCAGCAGGCGCACCCGCTCGGCCTCCGGCACGGCATCGAGCACGCGCCGGTCGGCGGCGATGGCCTCGAGCAGGTCCAGGGCGATGCGCAGGCGCTCGGCCAGGGGCAGGTCGTCGGGCGAAACAGGGGCAGTGGCGTTCAAGACAGATCCGGGATGGGCAACGGCGAGCCGCGGCAGAGCGCCGGCACGATGCCGACAGGGCAGCACGCAGCCCGGATGCGCCACCTCCCGCCAAGGCGGCGGACAGCGGCGGCTCGGGCCGCGGCGGGCCGGAGGAACCGGCCACCCGGGCATTTTCGCCGATCCGGGGCCTGCGATCCACGCGCCGTGCGATCGCCGTGCCCGGCACCCGCCCAGGAGCCAGGCCGGGACCGCTCAGCGCGCCGGTGCGGTCGCGAACTCGCCGCGCTGCAGCCGGGCCACGTCGTTGCCCTGCGCATCCTTGGCCTGCAGATCGGCGCCCTTGGCCGCGAGTTCCTTCAGCACCTCGGTGCGCTGGAACAGGGCCGCGTACATCGCCGCGGTCTGCCCGGCGTTGTTGCGCTGGTCCGGCGCGCAATCGGCCTGCATCAGCCGCTTGGCGATGCTCAGTTCGCCCTTGAAGATCGCGCCCATCAGCGCGGTGTTGCCACGCTTGTCCTGCGCGCAGGGATCGGCACCGGCGCGTAGCAACTGCTCCACCGCCGCCTGCTGCCCGTGGTAGGCGGCCAGAATCAACGCGGTATAGCCCTTGTCGTCGCGGGTATCGAGGTCGTAATGGGCACGGATGAATTCGGCCAGCATGTCCTGGCGGCCCTGCCGCGCGGCATCGAAGAAATAGGTGCGCAATTGCGCCTGCACCGCGGCCGGATCGGGGGCCGCAGGCGCGGCCGGTGCCGCGGCGGCCGTGGCGCTCACCGCCAGACCGAGCAGGAAGAGAACAACACGACGCATAGTGATCTCCGCAAGAAGATGCGCGGCGCGGCGATAGCGCCGCCGCCGCGCGTGGGACGCATCAATCCTGCAACTGCGCAGCCAGTTGCTTGACCCGCGCCAGGTCGCCCTTGGCCACCCGCGCCACGCCGCTGCCGTAGGCCGGATCGGCCTTGTACAGGAACGAGAGCATGATGTGCTTGCTCGCGTCGTCGGTGCCGGCCAGCGATTCGCCGAAGCTCTGGATCAGGTCCTGCTGCTCCTTCTTGCTGTAGCTGCGGAACAACTCGCCGGCCTGCTTGAAGTTCTGCTCACGCGTGATCTTGGCCTGCTGGGTGGTGCCGGACAGCGGCAACTGGCTGTAGCGCGCGTTCGGATCCTGCGGCCGCGGGCTGAGCCGGCTCGGCTCGTAGTTCACGCCGCTGCTGGTGCTGCCGGCGTTCATCGCGCCATCCTGGTTGCCGTTGTTGACCGCCACGCGCGGCCGGTTCACCGGCAGGCTCAGGCCATTGGTGCCGACGCGGTACAACTGCGTGTCGGCGTAGGAGAAGATGCGCCCCTGCAGCAGGCGGTCTTCCGACGGCTCGATGCCCGGCACCAGGTTGGCCGGCGCCATCGCCACCTGCTCGGTCTCCTGGAAGAAGTTGTCCACGTTCTTGTTCAACACCATCTGCCCGATCTTGCGCTCGGGCACGCCCGGCCAGATCTTGGTGGCGTCCAGCGGATCGAAGTCGAACTTGGCCAGATCCTCGGGCGCGAGCACCTGGATGTACAGGTCCCACTTCGGATAGTCGCCACGCTTGATCGCGCCGACCAGGTCATTGGTCAGGTGGCTGTAGTCCTTGCCCTGCACCGCCACCACCTGCTGCGGATCCAGGTTCTTGAGGCCCTGCAGGCTCTTCCAGTGGAACTTGACGTAGTGCACCTGGCCCTGCGCGTTGACCAGCTTGTAGGCATGCACGCCGTTGCCGTCCATGAAGCGGTAGCCGGCCGGCGTGCCTTCGTTGGAGTACAGCAGGGTCAGCGTGCGGGTCGCCTCGGGCACGTGCGAGAAGAAATCGAAGCGGCGCGCATCGTCATCGAGGTTGGTGCGCGGGTCCGGCTTGAACGCGTGCACCATGTCCGGGAACTTGATCGCGTCGCGGATGAAGAAGGTCGGGAAGTTGTTGCCGACCAGGTCCCAGTTGCCTTCGCTGGTGTAGAACTTGGTGGCGAAGCCGTGCGGATCGCGCAGCGTTTCCGGCGAATGGTTGCCGTGTACCACCGAGGAGAAACGCACGAACACCGGCGTGGTGGTACCCGGCGCGAACACCTTGGCCTTGCTCAGGTCGGAGATGTCGGCGGTGGCGGTGAACTCGCCATGCACGCCGGTGCCGCGCGCGTGCACCACGCGCTCGGGGATGCGCTCGCGGTCGAAGCGCTGCAGCTTCTGGATCAGTTGCACGTCCTGCAGCAGCGTCGGGCCGTTGGGCCCGGCGGTCTGCGAGTTCTGGTTGTCGCCCACCGGTGCGCCGTTGTCGCGGGTGAGCGTGGACTGTGCGGCGCTGGCCGACAGGATCAGGGAAGGCGACAACAGGACTAGCAACAACAGGGATCCAGGGCGCATGGCGTCGGCTCGCGTGAAGGGAGCTGCAGCATGGCGGCAGTGCGGCGCACAGAACATTCGTTCCTTGCAATCGATGCCATCGACGCGGCCAATCATGCACGCGCACTGTGATCGCGACCGTTGCAGGAGCGCGCATTCCGTTGCAGCGACAGCGCAGCTGCAGCGTCAATCAACGGCGATGCCGGTGCAGATCGGCCGCAAAATGTAGACATGCGCGAAGGGCATCGGCAGCATCGACACCTGGCGATGCGCTCGCACGCGCACCGCGGCGCGATGCCGCGTCGGCATTGCCGCGATGGCGACGCTAGCGCTTCGCGCTCAGCGCGCGGCTACGATTGGCGAACAGCGCTTGATCGGCACGGCTGTAGGCGTCGCGCTGCACGGCCGCGTCGATCCCGCGCTGGAAGTCGGCGCGGAAGCCCGGCTCGGTGATGCGCTGGGCGATCAGGAACACCGCGTGCGCCGTCTCGGCGCCGACCGCCTGCGCGTCGGGAAAGCCCTGGCGCCGGATCAGCTCGGTCAGGCGCTCCTGGCTTTCCTTCTGCGCCATCCGCACCTCGCGCGCGAACGCGCGCAGCGACACGGTATCGTGCTGCAGCCGCTGCGGCGTGTAGTCCCGTTTGAGATCGGCGCGCGCCTGCGCGTCGTCGCTGATCAACTGCAGCAGTTGCGTACGGTAGGCCGGATTGGCCGGCGCTGCCGCCGCGGTGTCTTCTGTCGGTGCGCCTGTCGGCTGCGCCACGGCGATGCCCGCCAGCATGCACAACGCCGCTCCGAACGCCCACTGTCTGGCGATTCGCATGATCATTCCCCCCCCTGTCGCCCGCGATACTAGACCAGCGCGCGCGGCCTGTCCGCGCTGCGGCGGCAACCGCACGGCATCGCCGCCACTGCGATGCCGACTTGGCGCACGGCGTCACATCGCCAGCCCAACCGGCGTCACATCCGTTAGCCGATCACCCGCTTGAACGGCGGCAACGCATCGATGATGCGTTTGCCGTAGCGCTTGGTCAGCAGCCGCGAATCGAGAATGATCACGCGGCCGTGGTCGTCGGCGGTGCGGATCAGGCGGCCGGCGAACTGGGTCAGGGTGCGCAGCGCGTGCGGCACCGCGATCAGGTTGAAGGCGTTGAGGCCGCGGCTCTCGAACCATTCGCCGAGCGTGGCGGTCTGCGGATCGGTCGGCACCGCGAACGGCACCTGGGTGATGACCACCGTGGTGCAGGCCTCGCCTGGCAGGTCCAGGCCCTCGCCGAAGGAATTGAGGCCGAACAGCACCGAGCCTTCGCCGGCGGCGATGCGGCGCATGTGCTCGCCGATCATCTGCGACTTGGAGCCATCACCCTGCACGAGCACGCGGTTGCGCTGCGCGATCGGCAGCAGGTCGGCCACCTTGAGCATCTTCCAGCGCGAGGTGAACAGCACGATCGAGCCCTTGCCCCAGTCCAGCTCGCGCACCAGGTAGCGCGCCACCTCGCGCGGATGGCCCTCGCGGTCGTCCGGCGCCACCGGGAACGCCGGCACGATCAGTTCGGCCTGGTTGGGCAGGTCGAACGGCGAGGACAGCGACACCATCTCGGCATGCGCGGGCAGGCCGTTGTCGATCGCCAGCGCCTGGAAATCGCCGCCGCCGGTGAGCGTGGCCGAGGTCAGCACGGCCGCGTCCACCTCGCTCCACAGCAGCGAGCGCAGCACCTGCGCCGCCGACACCGGCGAGCAATGGCAGATCAGGTCGGCATCGCGCGAGGCGGTGATCCAGCGCGCCATCGGCGGCTGCCCGTCCTGGTCCTCGCGGCGCCAGCCCAGCCACAGCGCGTACTGCTGCTCGACCATCTCCAGGGCCATGCCCAGGTTGCGCTGCAGGCGCTCCTTGGCCGCATCCTCCTGCTTGGACTTGGCCGCCATCTGGTGCGCGGCCTGCACCCAGTTCAGCAGCGCCCCGGTGTCCTGCGCCTGCGCGTCGATCAGCGGCTTCCAGTCCTCGGGCAGGCGACCGTTGGGCGCGCGCCACATCGGTTCGTCCTGGCCCGGCTCCGGCACCCACACCCGCTCGATCTCGGCGCGGAACGCCTTCAGGCCCTTGGCCACCTGCGCGGCCAGTTCGACCGCCTCGTTGGGCAACTGGTTGCCGATGCGGTCCTTGTCGGCCAGCCGGTAGGCGGCGCCGACCAGCGCCTGCAGGCGGCCGGTGCGCCGCGCCATCTCGTCCAGTGGCAGATTGGCCGCGCCCTGGTCGATGGCGACGCCGGCGATGTGGTGGCCCTCGTCGAGCACCAGCAGCATGTCCGACGGCGGCGCGATCAGCGGCTGGCCGTTGTCGCTGTCGCCCAGCGACAGCGCCGACAGCAGCAGGGCGTGGTTGGTGACCACGATCTGCGCATCGCGCACCTCGCCGCGCGCCTTCAGCACCGGGCACTGCACCGCGAACGAGCAGCGCCGGCCGGCGCAACCGGCGGCATTGGTGGTGATGCGCGCGCGCAGCGAAGGCGGCACCGGCTCCGGCGCGGCGTCCAGGTCGCCGTTCCAGGTCCTGTCGGCATAGGCCTTGGCCAGCGCCCGCGCCTGTTCGGCCTCGGCCGGGCTCAGCGGGCGGTCGTACAGCGGCGCCTCGTCCTCGAACATGCTGTCCTGCGCGGCTTCGCCATGCAGCTCGGCCACGTTGCGCGTGCACAGGTAACGGGTGCGGCCCTTGGCCAGGGCCACCGTGGCCTCCAGCCCGGTCGCCTTGAGGAAGGCCGGGATGTCGCGCTCGACCAGCTGCGACTGCAACGCCACCGTGCCAGTGCTGATCACCAGCTTCTTCTTGCTGGCCAGTGCGATCGGCACGCCGGCGGTCAGATAGCCCAGGCTCTTGCCGACGCCGGTGGGCGCCTCGGCCACGCCCACCCCGCCGGACGTCCCCAGCGCGCGCGAGACCACGCCGATCATCTGGCTCTGCGCGCGGCGCACGCGGAAGCCCGGCGTATTGGCCTGCAGCTTGGCGTAGGCATCGCGGATGGCCAGCTTGACCGGTTCGGTGAGCTGGCGCGGGGACGGGCCGGACGCGGGCGGCGTCGACGGCGAAGGGGACTCGGTCATCCCGACATTTTCTCACGTCCCGTCGCAAGGACTGAAACGCGGGAACTGAACGGCGCGCCGTGCCGCCTTACGGCGCCGGCGGCGCGGCCTTGCGCGGCAGCGCCAGCCACAGCGCGCGCAGCAGCAACCCCAGGCCGACCACGTACAGCGCATCGTCCAGCAGATGCACCAGCGCATAGACGCCCGGATGCCTGGCGCGGAACTGGCCGTCGATCAGGGCCGCCCAACTCAGCACCGCGTCCAACAGCCGCGGCAGGAGCGCGCCCACCAGCAACACCGTCAGCCCGAGCCGTGCCCGGGTGCGCGCGCGGCCCGGCGCCAGCCGTGGGAGCAGCAGCAGGGCGATCAGCGGCAGCAGCAGGCGCGCCAGCAGGCCGAGCGCGCCGGTCAGTGCGCTCACGTCCAGCACCGGGTACAGCCCCATCGCCAGCATGGCGCCCTCCATGGGCCAGGCCCGTCGGCGTCGGTCAGTGCGGCGCCGCCACGCGCGGCGGCAGGGCGAAGCGCAGCGCCAGCACCACCAGCAGCATGCCCACCGCGAGTATCAGCGCGGCGACGAAGCTGACGATGCCGAGCATGCTCGAGACCGACGAGTAGCTATGGCCTTGGGAAATCAGCCACATCGGCACGAACGACATCGCCGTCCCCAGGCCCAAGGCCAGCAGCAGGATCGCCAGCCCGCAGATGCCCAAGGTGCGCGCACGGCCAGGACGGCGCGTGAACAGCAGCGCCAGACCGACCACATAGACCAGCAAGAGCGGCAACTGCGTCAGCAGTCGCGTCAGCACTTGCAGCATCAACGATTCGTCCATGCGTTTACTCCCGGATGGATGGCGGAGGCGACGTCTTTCAGTCGGCGCTGACCAGCACTGCGTCTCGCTCGCGCAGCGCGGCATACACCGGATCGGTCTCCGGGCGCACGCCATGCCATGCCTCGAAGCTCTCGGCGGCCTGTTCCACCAGCATGCCCAGGCCGTCCACGGTGTCGCGACACCGCGCCGCGCGCGCCCAGGCCAGGAATGCGATCGCGACCTCGCCGTAGTTCAGGTCCACCGCCAGGGTCATGCTGTTGATCAGCGACAGCGGCAGGGTGAAGCTGGCGGCCGGATCGCGGCCGATGGTGGTGGCGTTGACGATCAGTTCGAAATCGCCCAGCTCGCGCAGGTCTTCCCAATAGCGCGAGATCGCGCGCGCCGGCTCGCCCAGCGCATCGACCAGCGCGTCGGCGCGTTCCGGCGCGCGGTTGACCACCACCAGCTGCTGCACGCCGGCGTCCAGCAGCGCCGGCGCCACGCCGCGCGCGGCGCCGCCGGCGCCCAGCAGCAACGCGCGGCGACCGCGCAGGTCCAGGCCGTTGCGGCCGGTCAGGTCGCGTACCAGGCCGGCACCGTCGGTGTTGTCGCCGTGCCACTGGCCATCGCGATAGCTGAGCGTGTTGACCGCACCGGCGGACTGCGCGCGTGCGCTGTGCACCAGACTGAGCGCGAACGCGGCTTCCTTCAGCGGCAGGGTCACGTTGGCGCCGACGCCACCGGCCGCGGCGAAGGCGGCCAGCGCCGCGGCGAACCCGTCGGCCTGGACGTCGATCGCCTCGTACTGCAGGGCGATGCCGGTCTGCTTGGCGAAGGCGGCGTGGATGCGCGGCGACAGCGAATGGGCGACGGGATGGCCGAACACGGCAAAACGGGAGTTGGGCATGGAGCGCTCGTTGGTTGTTTTAGACTGGCGGCGACATTCCATGGAATCCCTCATGCGGACCCCTGCCCTGCCGCTCGCGCTGGCCGCGAGTTTACTCTGCGCGCCGTGTGCGTTCGCGCTTTCCGAATTCGGCATCGAGGGCATGGGGGTAGTGTCGACCGCCGCCGACGAGACCCGCGCGAGCGTGTCGCCCGACGGCCAGCGCATCGTCTGGGCCAGTCCCGACCGCGCCGGCGGGCCCGGCGACGGCGACCTGTGGCAGGCGGTGCTGCGCGACGGGCGCTGGCGCGACCCGCAACCGCTGCCGGCGCCAGTGAACTCGCCGAACCAGGACAGCGACCCGTTCTTCAGCGCCGACGGCCGCTGGCTGTACTTCGCCTCCGATCGTCCCGGCGGCCACGGCGGCAGCGACCTGTACCGTGCGCCGGTGCTGGCCGACGGCGGCTACGGCGCGCCGCAGAACCTGGGCGCGGCAGTGAATTCGGCGGGCGACGAACGTGCGCCGGCCCTCTCGCTGGACGGCACGCGGCTGCTGTTCGCCAGCGATGGCCATGGCGGCGCCGGCGGCCTGGACCTGTTCGTGGCGCGCCTGGACGGCCAGGGGTTCGTGCGCCCGCAGGCGCTGGCCGGGGTCAACAGCGCCGACGACGAAAGCGACGCCGCCTGGCTGGGCGACGGCCGCGCGCTGCTGTTCGCCCGTGCGCATGGCAGCGCGCGCAGCCAGGTGCTGCTGGCGCAATGTGCCGGCGGCCGCTACGCGGACCCGCAGCCGCTGGCGCTGTCGTTCAACGGCAGCGATGGCCACACCGCCGGCGCCGTAGTGGACGCATCCAAGCCGGGCGAACTGCTGTTGTCCGGCAGCACCCGCGCGCCGAAGGCCGGCAAGCGCGACCTGTACCGGATCAAGGCGCCGGCGGCGACCGGCAGCGGCGACTGCATGTAAGCGGGTTGCGCGGCGACGCGACGCACGCGGCAATTGGTCGAGCGCAGTCGCGCAGGTTCGCCGAAGGAGTGCGGTGGCGGCAGGCACGCCGTCCGGCGACCACGCCCGGGCGTTTCCGGGATGCCCGGGCCGCTGCCATGCCGTCGGGCAAGCGACGTAAGAAAAGGCCGTTGTGGGAGGACTTCAGTCCGGACGCTTGGCACCTGGGCGCATCCCCTCTGCGCTTGCCGCAACCGAAGCCCTGCTCCAACAACGCGCTCTACCGCAGTCAGCGAGACACCCCGTGGTCTTGCACGAGCGCATTTCGCCCTTTTTTGCAGAAACGGCCGCGACGTACATTCCCGGGTGCCGGTCGCGGCTGACGCCGCTCCTACAAGGCACGGCGTATCCGGTTGATCCCTGACCGGCGCAGACGATAGGAGACGCCCTGAAGTCGCGTCACTCGCATCTCCAGCCGGCACATGATGTGCAGCAGCAGTCGACGCAAGCACGCAGCGCACGCAGCGCACGCCGATTACGCCGCTATCGGCGCATCATCTCAATACACATCGCGTCGGTAGCGCCCCTCGGCGCTGAGCGCATCCAGCGCGTCCTCGCCCAGGATCTCGCGCAATGCGGTGTCCACGCCGCGCGCCATGCCGGCGAGGCTGCCGCAGACGTACACGGTGGCGCCACGCGCCACCCAGGCGCGCAGCGTGTCGGCGGCCTCGCGCAGCCCGTCCTGCACGTAGCGCTTGTGCGCCTGGTCGCGCGAGAACAACAGGTCCAGGCGCTGCAGGTGGCCCGCGGCCTGCCAGGCCCGCAATTCGTCGCCGAACAGCGCATCGTGCGCGGCGTTGCGCTCGCCGAACAGCAGCCAGTGCCCATGCACGCCGGCCTGCTCGGCCTCGCGCAGCAGGCTGCGCAAGCCGGCGATACCGGTGCCGTTGCCGATCAGCAGCATGGGCGCATCGCCATGCCGGCGGAACCCGGGGTTGGCCCGCGCCTGCGCGCGCAGCACCGCACCCACCGGCGCGTGCTGGCACAGCCAGCCGGCGCCCACGCCGGGGCTGCCGTCGTCGCGCAGGGTCAGGCGCACGACCAGTTGCAGCAGGCCGTCGGCCGGCACCGAGGCGATCGAGTACTCGCGCAACGGCAGGCTCGGCAGCGCATCCACCCAGGCCTGCAGATCGTCGCCCGGCGCTGGCGGCGTCAACGCCCGTGATGCCAGCGCCTGCCACAGCGGCTGACGCACGCCATCGGCGTGCACCGTCTGTTCGGCGTCCAGCGCCTGCGTGGCGAGCCAGGCGCGGACCGTGTCGGCGGCGTGACAGGGCTGCACTTCCAGGATATCGCCGGCGTGCCAGTGCGCCTGCGGCGGCGGCGCCAGATCGATGCGCCACACCGGGGCGCCGGCGCTGCCGGGGTTGAGCAGGACGCGGCCGGCCAGGCGCCAGTCCAGCGGTTCCGGCGCCTGCAACACCGGCGCCGACGCCGCCACGCCGGTGAGCGCGGACAGTTGCCATTGCCACTGCGCCAGCGCCTGCGGATCGGCGTTGTCCACCTCCAGCGCCGGGAACAGCGCCTGCGCGCCCTGTGCGTCCAACCAATGCTGCACCTCGCGCGAGAAGCCGCAGAACTGCGGATACTGGCGATCGCCCAGGCCGAGTACCGCATAGCGCAAGTCCGGCAGCGCCTGCGCCTGGCGCAGCACGCGGCGGACGAAGCCACGTGCCGCGTCCGGCGGTTCGCCATCGCCGAAGGTGCTTATCACAAACAGCGCGCGCTGGGTGCCGCGCAGGTGCGCCAGGTCCAGCTGCGCCAGCGAGCGCAGGTCCACCGCCAGGCCGGCGGCCTGCAGTTGCGCGGCGGTCTGCCAGGCCAGGCGCTCGCCCAGGCCGCTCTGGCTGGCGAAGCCCACCAGCCAGGAACCGGCGGCATCGCCGACCAGCCCCGGCAGCGCACGCCGCGCATCGCGCAAGGCGCGCTTCTTGCGCCGGCGGTCCAGGTACAGCATCCAGCCGGTGACGAAGAACAGCGACATGCACAGGCTCGCCAGCAGCATCACCACGCGCCCGGGCAGACCGAAGAAGCTGCCGGTGTGCAGCGCGAACATGCTGGTCAGCAGGCGCCGGCCCAGCGGTTGCTGGCGATACTCCAGGTGGCGCAGGATGCGGCCGCTGGCCGCATCGACCTCCACGCTGTCGTAGGCGCGGTCGTGCGCCGGATCGGGCGGCAGGTAGCGGGCCACGATCGGCTGGCCGCTGCGGCCGGGCAGGCGCAGATCCAGGTAGGCGCGCTGCGCAGCGGGCACGGTCGCCAGGGCCGCCTGCAGCCGTGCGTAGTCCACCGCCGGCGGCTTGCCGCCGCGGCCGCCGGCCTTGTCCTTCGGCGCAGCATCGCCGCCGAGCATCGCCACCAGCCCCTGCCGGTACCAGTCGTAGGACCAGTACAACCCGGTCGCGGCGATCAGCAGGTACAGCAGCAGGCACCAGGTGCCGATCACCGAGTGCAGGCTCCACAGGAAGCTGCGTCCCTGCCGGTTCCACTCCACCGCCCACCAAGCGCGCCAGCTCCACCAGCGCCGCGGCCAGCGCAAGTACAGCCCGGACAGGCAGAAGAAGATCAGCACGAAGGCGCAAACCCCGGTGACCGCCTTGCCGCGCTCGCCGGCGGCCAGGCGCCGGTGCAGGTCTTCGACGAAGGAGAAGAACCCGTCCAGGCGCGGCGCCGGCAGCACCGCGCCGGTGTAGGGATCGAAGTACAGGCGGCCGCCGTCGCGGCCGGGCAGGCGTACCGCGGACGGCCGCGTGCCGGTGGGGTCGATCAGCAGCCGGTTGCTGCGGTGTGCGCCGTCCAGGTCCAGGCGCCGCGCCAGCTCGGCCAGCGGCAAGGGCTGTTCGCCGGCGGCATGGCGCGCGGCGATCGCCGCCAGCGGCGGATTGGCCAGGCGCACGATCTCGTCCTCGAAGGCCAGCGTGGCGCCGCTCAGCCCCATTACCGACAGCACCAGCCCGGCGCTGATGCCGAGCAGCCAGTGCAACTGGAACAACAGCGTCTTGATCACGGCGCGGGCGGGGACAGGGCGGGCGCGCATTGTAAATGAGAACGCTTATCGCATGCGATTGATCCGGCCCGGCGCGGCGTCTACCGCCAAGCGTGACCGCCGCCGCGGTTGCCATTTGCCGCACATCCAGCGGTCACCTGGCGGACATCGAACCTGGCCAGTTTCTTCACCTCCATCGACCACCCCCGAGGTTCCTGCAATGTCCGTCTCCCTGCGCGGTTGTCTTGCCCTGCTTGCGTTGTTCGCCGCCCAGGCGGCCAGCGCCGCCACCAGCTGCCCCACGCTCTACGCCGGCGGCAAGGCGCCGACGCTCGACGCGTCGATCACCAGCCGCACCACCGAGGTCTGCCATACCGAATACGTGCTGATGGCCTCGGGCGTGACCAAGGGCCCGCTGTACTCGGCCGAGCACCTGACCGACCAGCAGGTCGCCGGCGCCGAATCGATCGGCCGCGTCGGCTCCTTCCACGACGAGACCGGCATCCCCGCCGCCGACCGCTCGCACACCTCGGACTACACCAACTCCGGCTTCGACCGCGGGCACATGACCCCGGCCGGCGATGCCTCGACCACCAACTCGGAGAAGGAAACCTTCTCGATGGCCAACGTGGTCCCGCAGGACCACAAGCTCAACACCGGCGAGTGGGCGCGGATCGAAGAGCAGGTGCGCCAGCTGGCCAAGCAGCGCGGCGAGGTCTACGTGGTCACCGGCCCGGCCTTCGACAGCGGCACGCGCAGCAGCATCGGCGCCGACAACGTGCAGATCCCGAACTACGTGTGGAAGGCGGTGTACGAGCCGGGCAACGGCGCGGCCGCCTACATGTGCGTCAACGACAGCACCATCAACTGCGACGTGGTGTCGATCAACGACGTCATCACCATGTCCGGCGTGGATCCGTTCCCGGCAATCAGCGCCAGCATGAAGGCCAATCCGATCGCCCTGACGTTGCCGTAAGCGGGGATTCGGGAGTGGGGAATCGGGATTCGTAGAAGCGTCCTGACTCCCTGCCCGGGTTGGGGCGGCCGGAGGCGCGCGTGTGCGCCAGCCGGCCGCCACTGCAAGCGCGCGCACCTCAGGCGGCGTGCGCCGTCATCGCCTCGACCAGCGCCGCGAACACTGCGCTGCAGGCGGCGCTGCCGCGCACGTCCTGGTGCATCACGATCCAGCTTTCCAGGCCCACGCGCACCTGCTGCGGCAGCACCGGCACCAGCGCCGGCGTGCGCCGCGCCAGGGCGACCTGGCAGAAGCCGATGCCGCAGCCGGCACGCAACAGCGCCAGTTGCGCCAGGTCGCTATCGGCACGCAACGCGAACGCCTCGCGCCGCCACAGCGGCAGGGCGCTGCGCGCCGCGCGCAGGAACGGCGTCTCCACATCGAAACCGATCAGCGCATGCTGCGGCAGGTCCTCCAGCGTCTGCGGCAGGCCGCAGCGGTCCACATAGTCCTGGTGTGCGAACAGTGCCACCGCCACCGCGCCGACGTGGCGCGCGACCAACACCTCCTGGGTCGGCCGGGTCATACGCACCGCCACGTCGGCTTCGCGGTGCAGCAGGTCCTGCATCCGGTTGCTCAGCACCAGTTCCAGCCGCAGGTGCGGATGCGCGCGGCGCAAGGCCGCCAGCACTGGCGGCAGCACCTCCGCACCGATCACCTCGCTGGCGGCGATGCGCACCGTGCCGCGTACCGCATCGCCGTGGCGGCCCGCCGCGCGCTGCAGCGACGCGGCCAGGCTGCCCATCGCCTGCGCATGCCCGCGCAAGGCCAGTGCGGCATCGGTCGGCAGCAGGCCGGTCTGCGAACGCACGAACAGCGGCACCGCCAGCGCCTGTTCCAGCGCCGCCACGTGCCTGCCGACGGTGGGCTGGGTCAGGCCCAACGCGCGTGCCGCCGCCGACAGCGAGCCTTCCTCCAGCACCGCCAGGAAGGACCGATAGAGTTCCCAGCCGATCGTGTTGTCCATACAGAAATGTATAGCTGGTCCGCGCTATTCGCCAATTTTCTTCAGCGGCACCGACACCGACACTGACCACCGACCCCAACGGAGCGCTGTCATGTCCCCTTCTTCCACGGCCCTGGTGCTGGGCGCCAGCGGCGGCATCGGCGGCGAACTGGCGCGGCAGTTGCGCGACGCCGGCTGGCAGGTGCGCGCCCTGCAACGTGGCCTCGCCCACGCCAGCGAGGAGCGCGATGGCATCCATTGGTGCCGCGGCGATGCGCAGCAGCGGGCGGACGTATTGCAGGCGGCGCAGGGATGCGCGGTGATCGTGCATGCGGTCAATCCACCGGGTTACCGGCGCTGGTCGGAACTGGTGCTGCCGATGATCGACAACACCGTCGCCGCGGCCATCGCCGAGCGTGCCACCGTGGTCCTGCCGGGCACGGTCTACAACTACGGCCCGGACGCCTATCCGGCGCCGGACGAAGACGCACCGCAGGTGCCGATCACCCGCAAGGGCGCGATCCGGGTGGAACTGGAGCGACGCCTGCAGGCCGCGACCGCGCACGGCGCACGGGTGATCGTGGTGCGCGCAGGGGATTTCTTCGGCCCGCGCGTGGGCAACAGTTGGTTCGCGCAAGGGCTGGTGCGGCCGGGACGACCGGTCACGACGGTGACCCTGCCGGGTGATCCGGGCGTAGGCCACCAGTGGGCCTACGTGCCGGACGTGGCGCGGACCATGCGGGCGCTGCTGCAACGACGCGAGCGTCTGCCGGCCTTCGCCCGTCTGCACATGGATGGACATTGGGACGCCGACGGCACGCAGATGGCCGCGGCGATCGCGCGGGTCGCGCAACGCCACGGCCTGGCGCCGCCGCGCACGCGCCGCTTCCCGTGGCCGCTGCTGACCCTGGCCGTGCCGTTCTGGCCGCTGGCGCGCGAACTGCACGAGATGCGTCCACTGTGGCGGCAGCCGCTGCGCATGCGCAACACGCGGCTGCTGGAGTTGCTCGGCGAAGAGCCGCATACGCCGCTGGATGTGGCGGTGGAGGCGACGCTGCGCGGACTGAGCTGTTTGCCGGTGGCATCTCCATCGGCAACGCCGACGTGCGCGTAGAAGCGGTTTCAGGCACGACCGGGCTGTAATGGGAACGCCCGGTCGCGGCTGAAGCCGCTCCTACGAGGAGCCGAAATAGATGGGTCGATGGATCGCAAGCTCCTGCCTGTGTAGGAGCGACTTCAGTCGCGACAGGGCTTTCCCGAGAAAAGCGTCGCGACGGAGGTGTCTCTGACAGACAGACGCTGGATCAGCGCGCCTCGCGCAACCAGCGCGCCACCTGCGGCGCGAAGTAGGTCAGCACGCCGTCGGCACCGGCGCGCTTGAACGCCATCAGCGACTCCAGCACGCAGGCGCGCTCGTCCAGCCAGCCGTTGCCGATCGCCGCCTTGAGCATCGCGTACTCGCCACTGACCTGGTAGGCGAAGGTCGGCACGCGGAACTCGTCCTTCACCCGCCGCACCACGTCCAGGTAGGGCATGCCAGGCTTGACCATCACCATGTCCGCGCCCTCTTCCAGGTCCAGGGCGATCTCGCGCAGGGCCTCGTCGCCGTTGGCCGGGTCCATCTGGTAGGTGGTCTTGTCGGCCTTGCCGAGGTTGCCGGCGCTGCCCACGGCCTCGCGGAACGGGCCGTAGAACGCCGAGGCGTACTTGGCCGAGTAGGCCATGATGCGCACGTGCAGGTGCTCGTCGGCATCCAGCGCGCGGCGGATCGCGCCGATGCGCCCGTCCATCATGTCCGACGGCGAGACGATGTCCACGCCGGCCTGCGCGTGCGACAGCGACTGCTGCACCAGCGCCTGGACGGTGATGTCGTTGAGCACGTAGCCGCGGTCGTCGATGATGCCGTCCTGGCCGTGGCTGGTGTACGGATCCAGCGCCACGTCGGTCATCACCCCCAGCTCGGGGAAGCGCGTCTTCAGCGCGCGCACCGCGCGTTGCGCCAGGCCGTCCGGGTTCCAGGCCTCGGCCGCGTCCAGCGACTTGCCGGCCGGGTCGATCACCGGGAACAGGTCGATCACCGGGATGCCCAGTTCCAGGGCCGCCTCGGCCTCCTTCAGCAGTTCCTCGATCGACAGGCGCTCCACGCCGGGCATGGAGGCGATCGGCGTGCGCCCAGGCACGTCGTGCACGAACACCGGCCAGATCAGGTCGTCGACGGTGAGGGTGTGCTCGCGCATCAGGCGGCGCGAAAAGGCATCGCGGCGCATGCGCCGGGGGCGATAGTGGGGATGGGCCACGTGCAGGCTCCTGGGTGGGCGGATTCTGGGAGGCCGCGCCGGTCGCACGGGCCGATGCCGCCAAGGCACCGCAGGCCGCGCCGCCGGCACCGGCGTGAACGCAAGGCGGCCCGCGAGCGGCGCCGTCGGCTGCGCATGTTACTCCCGCCGGCGTGGCCCGCCGCATGGGATGGTGCAACACAGCATGCCGGTCGCCGGCCTGCGGCTCAGATCACGCCGCCGCCCAGGCTCAGCCGGATCACCCCGACCACGATCACCAGCGCATTGAGCATCAGGCCGGTCTTGGCGCGGCCGCGGTTGGGCGCGGCGGTGAACAGCAGCCCGATCGCGGCGATCAGCGCACCGACCGCGGCGAACGGGATCAGGAACCAGTTGCCCCAGCCGAGCAACGGGATGAAGGCCAGGATCATCCACAGCAACGCCACGATGCCCCACAGCAGACTGATCAGGCCCATGCCGGCCTCCATGCGAATGTCAGCCTGCACGATAGCGCACTGCGGAGGCTGGCGCGGCGCGTCCGCCCGGCTGATAGCGGGCAGTCCCCGCTGACCGCGCGACGGATCGCCCAGGCAACGCGGGTAGGGGATGCACGCACTGGATCGTCTTTATGCGGGACAGGAACCTGGACCGTCCCCCATCGAGGAGCAGCCCATGAAGCGCTGGATATGGAGTTTCGCCATCTGCCTACTGTCGTTCCCCGCCGTCGCCGAGCCCGTCTACAAGAAGCTCGTGTGCCGCGACAACGACCCGTTCGTGTTCTGTACCCAAGGCTGCAAGGGCGTGGACAAGAACTGGAGCCCGGTCGACCCGATCAGCGGCTCCTGGCAAGCGGACCCCGGGTATTGCCTGCGGCCAAGTCCGGTGCGCTGCTGCAAGCACGGTTCGCACTGCGGCGCGTGGACGCCCACCGCGATCGTGGCCGTCAGGCAGTACGAAGACATCTGTCCTGCCGCCGTCACACAAGGCGACTGGACGGACCCAAGCCGGCGTCCGGAGAACGTGCCCTACGAGCACTGACGATCATGCCGCTGCACGACGCAGCGGCGTGCTGCCCCGCCAGACGCCCGACCCTTGGCATGGGGATCACGCCCACCCTGCCAGGGTGACGGCGGCGGGTTCGGCGCGATTCACCCGGCCCGCCTATGATCGCGTGAGATCCGAACACGGGGGTAAGGCCATGACTGTCCGACCGTTGCTGCCGCTGGCGTTGCTGCTGGCCCTGGCCGGCTGCGCCAGCTCCTCCAAGGTGATGGTCGGCGCGGCACGCCCGCCGATCGATCCGGCGCTGGTGCAGATCTATTCCGCGCCGCCCCCCGGGGCGATCGACATCGCCCAGTTGGAGGCCTCCAGTGCGGCCGGCTTCGGCACCCAGGGCCAGACCGACGCGGCGGTGGCCCGCCTCAAGCGCGACGCGGCCAAGCTCGGTGCCAACGGCGTGGTGCTGATGGGCGTGGGCTCGCAGCGCTCCGGCGGCGGCCTGTCGGTCGGCGCGGGCAGCTACGGCGGCCACGTCGGCGGCGGCCTGGGCATCGGCATCCCCACCACGCAGAAGCGCGCCGCGGGCATGGCGATCTGGGTGCCGCCGGGGGCGCAGGGACCAGCGCCGGCGGCGCCGCAGCCTGCACCACCGCCCGGTCGCTGAATCCGGTCAGGTCGGGCATGGGCCTGTTGGCCTGCCCGGCCGATGCACGCGCCTCGCTCCGAAGCGGATCGCCCGTGTCAGCCCGCTGGGCCGGGTAGGGCCCGTGGCGCATGGCATCCCCTGGCGTGCTGAAACCCTTGCTAAGCTATTTGCGGGCAGGATCGGCACGACCCGTCGCGGGTCTCGATCCGGGGTGCGGCCCGCATGCGACGACACGTTTGGTCCGAACGTCTGGGACGGACCGCTTTCGACAGAGGGAAGTGCGATGAAGCGATGGATATGGATTCTGGTGGCGTTTCTGGGATTTCAGGGCGTCGCTGGCGCGCAGGAGGTCTATGAAGATCTGGCCTGTCGCGACAACGATCCCTTCGTCTTGTGCACACAAGGCTGCAAGGGCAAGGACAAGAACTGGACGCCTGTGACTCCTCAAGCCGGCGTGTGGGTTGCAGTACCTGGCTACTGTCCTTGGCCAACGTCGACCGGCCCTTGCTGCGTCGGAAACGTATGCTTCAAACCGTGGACGCAGAAAGCTGTCGATGCGGTCTATCAGTACATGCATATTTGCCCGATCGGCGGCGGCAAGGCCAGCGACTGGACGGGACGGCAGCGACCCGAGAAGGTTCCAAAGGATCATTGATCCGCAGCGACTGCCACTGCGCCGTTTGGCGCAGTGGCGCGTCTAGTTGATCTCCGCTCACTTGCGCTGTGACGGCACGAATACCTCGTCCACCGCCGCGGCCAGCTGGTCCGGCGGCAGCAGCCCCTGGTCCAGCAGAAAGTTGTTGAACTTCAGCCGGTCGAACCTGGCGCCCAGCGCCAGTTCGGTGCGCATGCGCAATTCCAGGATGCGGCTGTAGCCATAGAAGTAGCTGCCGGCCTGGCCGGGCGCGCGCACCATGTAGCGGTCCAGTTCCTGCCGCGCCATTGCCGGCGACAGGCCGACCTCGTTCTCCAGCACCAGGCGCGCGCGCTCGCGGTCGATCAGGCCGAGGTTGAGCATCGGGTCGAGCATGGCCCGGGCGGCGCGCAGCAGGCGGAACTGCAAGGCGATCAACTGCCCGTCCAGCGGTTCGTACGGCACCATCTCGGCCTCGGCGTACAGTGCCCAGCCTTCGACGTTGACCGAATTGAACGCGTACAGGCTGCGCGCCAGCGACACGCCACGCTCGACCATGGCGGTGAACTGCAGTTCGTGGCCGGGCCGGCCCTCGTGCGCGCTCAGCGTCCACGCCGCCGCGCCGAAGTTGAAGTCGTCGTAGTGCTCGCCCTTGCCGTCGCTGTCCGGATTGCCCAGCGGCAGCACGAAGGTGCCCTGCTCGCCGGTGTTGCCGACCAGCGGCGCCGGGCGGAAATGCGGCGCCGGTTGCGCGGCGCTTTCGGCCGGCGAGCCCAGGCGCATCTGCATCGGCCGCTGCGGCACATCGACGATGCGCTGCTGGCGGATGATCGGATCGATGCGGTCGATGACGCTGCGGTAGTGCGCCTCGAGCTTGTCGTCGGGGATGGTGTCGCGCTTGAGCGCGCGCAGCACGGTGCGATAGTCGCGCGCATCGTCGCCGCGCAGGCCCTTGGCGGCGGCCACCAGCGGCGCCAACTGCTGCATCGTCGCACGAGTCTCCATGAATTCCAGTTGGGCGCGCTGCATCAGCACCTGCGGTGCGATATCGATGCCGACCTGCTTGAGCTGGAATGCGTACAGTTCTGGCGGCAGGCGCGCATCCTCGCGCGCCTGCGGCAGCACCACCGTGCGCGTCCAGGTGGCGTAGTCCTGGAACTGCTGGTCCATCGCCGCCAGCGCTGCGTCCGCGCCGGCGATCTTGTACTCGGCGAACAGCGCACGAATGCCCTTGGCGTAGGTGTCGACATTGCTCAAGGCCTGCTCGACCTCGCGCCTGGTCGGCTGCAGCAGGCTGCCGTCGGCGCGCTTCTCTTCGTAGCGTTGCCGCGCCAGCAGCAGGCTGGAGGTGCTGCCCGGCGCCAGCCCTACGTAGCGCTGCAGCCGTGCCAGCGCCTTGGCACGGCGCGCCGCCGGCACCTGCTCGGACAACAGGTTGTTGATGCCGCCGAACACATGCTGCGGCGCGTCCGTCCATGGCAGCAACAGGCGTTCGTTGAGCGTGCTGCCCTCGATGGACTGATCGGCGGCGTGGATCAGGATCGCCAGATCCTGGCGCACGTTCGGATCGCGCTCCACCTGCAGCTTTTCCTGCAGTGTGCGGCGCGCGGCGGCGGTGGCCTCGCGGAAACGCCGCGCGTTGTCGGGACCGAAATCGGAGACCTGGTCGTCGAACCCGGGCACGCCGAAGAAGCTCACTTCCTCGGCCTGGAACGGCGCCTGCGCCTGCAGCAGGATCTGCGCGAACGCATTGCTGCGCTCCACCCAGGCCGGCGCACGCGTGGCCGCTGCGGCAGCCGGTGCAGACGCTGCGGCCAGCGCCGGGAACGGCGCAGGCGCCGCCAGCGCCAGGGTCAGGGCGATGGCGAGGACACGTGGCTTCATGGCGCAGCTCCGACAGAATGAGGTAAGGACCGTACGCGGCACGGGCCGGATCGGCCATCTGCCGGAGGTCATGGCTGCCGAGGCGCGGCAGCGCAACATGCGCTCGGATCTACGCCGCGGCTGTCGCAGTGCGCGTGCGATGGCGGCAGCGCAGGCACTTCATTGCAGGGAACGTGGGCGCTGCGACGCCACCAGCCCATGGAGGCCACCCACGCAACGCCGTGGGTGGCAACACGTTCGCCGACCGCCTACTTCGTGGCGGCGTCCTCGGCCGGTGCGGCGTTGTCCGCGTCTGTTGCGGGCACCGGCGGCGCATCGACCGTCGCGCCATCCGCCTCCTCGTCGTCGGTATCGGCGCCCTGCCCAAGTACGTCGAGCAAGGGAATCGCCTCGCCCGCGTCCGGCAGCACCTGCAAGGTGGTGTAGTGCCACTCGCCCGCATGGCGCTCGGCTTCGATGTACAGGGTGCCGTTGGCGCGGCTGCCGTGCAGCGACACGCTCAGCTCGGCGTTGCCACTGCCACCGCCGCTGCTGTTGAAGCTGCCGCTGGGCATGATGCCGTCCTTGATCGGCGCGCCCAGCGCGGCCGCCACGCGCGGATCGCGTTGCGCGGCCATCACGCCGACCCGGTACGGCTCGGACGACTTGGTGACGCGCGCGATGCCGAGCACGAACACCGCGATCGACGCCAGCAGCAGGGCGCCGAGCACCAGCACGATCAGCGGCACCGCCCACTTCCAATGCCGCGACCACCAGCCGCGCTTGGCCGGTGGCAGCGCCGTGGCGGAGGCAGGACCGGGCGTCCCGGGCAGTGGCGGCGGACTCGACATGACGTCACTCCTTGTCGTGCGAAAGCGAAAGGTGAAATGCAGCGGCGCGCTCAGGGCTTGAGGCAGCGCCCCAGGAACGCCTCGGTGGTGCGATAGCGATGCAACGCGTTGCTGCCGGACAGGCCGTGCTTGGCACCGGGATAGGTCATCAGCTCGAACAGCTTGCCGCGCTTCTGCAGTTCGCTCATCAGCGAGGTGGAATTGGTGAACAGCACGTTGTCGTCGGCCATGCCGTGCAGCAGCAGCAATTGCGAGGTCAGCCCGTCCAGGTGCGCGGCCACGCGGCTGTCGCGGTAGCCGTCGGGATTGGCCTTGGGCAGGTTCATGTAGCGCTCGGTGTAGTGGCTGTCGTACAGGCCCCAGTCGGTGACCGGCGCGCCGGCGGCGCCGCAGGCATAGGCCTCGCTGTGCTTGGCCAGCAGCATCAGGGTCATGTAGCCGCCGTTGGACCAGCCGTACACGCCGATGCGCGCCGCATCCACCCACGGCTGCGCCTTCAGCCAGGCCACGCCGCGTAACTGGTCGTCCACTTCCACGGTGCCCTGGTGCTGGTACAGCGCACCGCCGAAATCGCGGCCGCGGCGCGGCGTGCCGCGGTTGTCCAGCGAGAACACCACATAGCCGTGCTGGGCCAGGTACTGGTCGAACAGCGCATCCCCGCGGCCGGGCCAGCCATCGACCACGGTCTGCGCGGCCGGGCCGCCGTACACGTAGACCACCACCGGATAGCGCTTGCCCGGATCGAACCCGTCCGGCTTGATCAGCCGGTAGTGCAGCGGGGTCTTGCCGTCGGCGGCGGTCATGGTGCCGAACTCGACCGGACGCTGCGCGGCGCGGTAGGCGGCATAGGGATGCTGCGGATCGGCCAGGTCGTTGACCAGCAGGGTGGCGATCTTTTCGCCGTTGGCGCGGAACAGCTCGATCTGCGGCGGCGTGGTGGTGTTGGACCAGCTGTCGACATAGACGCTGGCGTTCTTGGCGAAGCTGGCCGCATGCGTGCCGTTGGGCTTGGACAACTGCTCGATCGCGCCGCCGGCCAGCGGCACCGCGTAGAGCTGGGTCTGGGTCGGCGACGCCTTGGTCGCGGAGAAGTAGACCTTGCCGGCGGCCTCGTCCACCGCCAGCAGTTCGTCCACCACCCACTCGCCCTGGGTCAGCGGACGCAGCGTGCGGCCGTCTTCCGACGCCAAGTACAGATGCTCGTAGCCGCTGCGCTCCGACCCCCAGACGAAACGCCCGTCCTTGAGGAAATGCAGGTCGTAGGTGAGCGGCACCCAGGTCGGGCTGGTCTCGGTGATCAGCACGCGCTGCTTGCCGCTGGCCAGGGTCGCCTCGATCAGCTCCAGGTGTTTCTGGTCGCGCGACTGGCGCTGGAAGGTCAGCCGTTGCGGATCGCGCCAGTCCACGCGCGCCAGGTAGATGTCCGGGTTCTTGCCCAGGTCGATCCACTGCGGCTGCGCGCCGGCACGCGGCGCGATCACTCCGAGCTGGATCTTGACGTTCGGCTGCCCCGCCTGCGGATAGCGCTGCTCCACCACCTCGGTATGGTCGGCATAGACCTCCGGGCGCTTCTGCACCGGCACCTCGGTTTCGTCGATGCGCGCGAAGGCGATCGCCGAATCGTCCGGCGCCCACCAGTAGCCGGTGTGGCGGTCCATCTCTTCGTCGGCGACGAACTCGGCCACGCCGTTGCCGATGGTCTCGCTGCCGTCGCGGGTGAGCTGGTGCTGCTGGCCGCTGGCCAGGTCGATGACCCACAGGTTGCGCCCGCGCACGAAGCTGACGTAGCCGCCCTTGGGCGAGATCTTCGGGTCGGTGACGAAGCCTTCGCCGTGGGTGAGCTTGCGCACCGCGGCGCTGCCGGTCTTGCTCAGGTCGTACAGGTACAGCTCGCCGCCAAGCGGGAACAGCAGCGCATGCGCATCCGGCGCCCACTGGTACTCGACGATGCCGGTGTAGGCGGCGATGCGCTGGCGCTCGCGGCGCGCCTTCTCCTCGTCGCTCAGGGTCTCGGTGCCGGGCAGCACCAGCTTGGAATCCACCAGCATGCGGGTCTGCCCGCTGGCGATGTCGTATTCCCACAGATCCAGCTGGTTGCGGTCGCTGTCCTTGCCACGCAGGAAGGTCACCCGCGAGCCGTCCGGCGCCACCTTGGGCTTCATCAGGGTCGGCCCGGACAGCGGCTTGCTGCCGGTGATGGCCTCCAGGGTCAGTTTCTCGGCGTGGGCGGGAACGATGGGCGTGGCGAGCATGAGGGCGAGAGCGGCGAACAGAGAGCGCATGAAGGTTCCTGATGGAGCACCGAGCGCACGGATGATGCGCGTGCGCCCGGGATTTGAGAAGCGCGCCGGCTCAGCGCTGCCCGAACAGGTGCTTGCGCTCGGCGTCGCTGAGCGGCTTGCCCGCGTTCGGGTTCACCTGCTCCTTCAAGGCGTAGGCGCGCTGGGTGGCCGGGCGCGCGGCGATGGCGTCGTGCCAGCGCTTGAGGTGCGGGAAGGCGGCGTAATCGGGGGTCAGGCCGTTGTACACCTCGATCCACGGGTAGCTGGCCATGTCGGCGATGCCGTAGGCGTCGCCGGCCAGATAGGCGCTTTGCGCCAGGCGCTTGTCCAGCACGCCGTGCAGGCGCCGCACCTCGTTGCCGTAGCGCTCGATCGCATAGCCGATCTTCTCCGGCGCATAGACGTTGAAGTGGCCCATCTGCCCTGTCATCGGGCCGAGGCCGGCCATCTGCCAGAACAGCCATTCCAGGGCGAGCACGCGCCCGCGAGGATCGGCCGGCAGGAAGCGGCCGGTCTTCTCGGCCAGGTACAGCAGGATCG
Organism: Xanthomonas indica; assembly: GCF_040529045.1. NCBI lineage: Bacteria > Pseudomonadati > Pseudomonadota > Gammaproteobacteria > Lysobacterales > Lysobacteraceae > Xanthomonas > Xanthomonas indica. The sequence goes on from NZ_CP131914.1 coordinate 333,171, forward strand.
CGCCGGACTCGAACACGCTCTGCGGCGCGCCGCCGTCTGCCGGGGCATGGTCGACGATGGCCGGCATCTTGTTGTTCGGCGAGATCGCCAGGAACGCGGGCGCGAACTGCTCGCCGGCGCCGATGTTGACCGGCTTGAGCGTGTAGTCCAGCCCGGCTTCCTCGAGGAACAGGGTGACCTTGTGGCCGTTGGGGGTGGGCCAGTAGTACAGATCGATCATGGCGGCGGTCCTGGAAAGGGGACCCCGAGTGTAGCGGCGCCCCCCGGCTTGGCAGCGTCACCGCCGGCCGGGTACCCTGGCCGCTCCCGCAACGCAGCATTCCAGACCACGCCATGACTCCCGAGCGGCCTCGCCTGCATCCCCTGTCCAATCTGATCTTCGCCTCGCGCTGGCTGCAGTTGCCGCTGTACCTGGGGCTGATCGTGGCCCAGGGCGTGTACGTGTTCCTGTTCGGCAAGGAGCTGTGGCACCTGATCCACGAGGCGCCGAGCCTGGGCGAGCAGCAGATCATGCTGATCGTGCTCGGCCTGATCGACGTGGTGATGATCTCCAACCTGCTGGTGATGGTGATCGTCGGCGGCTACGAGACCTTCGTGTCGCGGCTGGGCCTGGAAGGCCACCCGGATCAGCCGGAGTGGCTGAGCCACGTCAACGCCAGCGTGCTCAAGGTCAAGCTGGCGCTGTCGATCATCGGCATCTCCTCGATCCACCTGCTCAAGACCTTCATCGCGGTCGGCGCGCTCGGCGGCATGCCGATGTGCTCGCCGGAACAGCTGGCCAGCGCCGTGGGCACGGTGGACCTGAAGAGCTGCGCGACGCTGACCGCCACCGGCGTGCTGTGGCAGACCATCATCCACGGCATCTTCATCCTGTCGGCGATCGGCATCGCCTGGACTGACCGGATCATGTCCGCGTCCGCGCCGGCGCGCCCGGCGCACTGACGGACGCGCGCAGCGTCACGCTTTTTGCCGCATGGCAGCGGCTGCCACGCACGCGGCGGCCGCGGATGCTAGATTGACCGATGGGGTGCGCTGGCGGCATGGGGGCCGCAGCACCGCGAACGCACCGCCGTCGCATCGTTGATTGCCAACACCGGGGATTCAGGGGGACGCATGTCGCAACTCACCACACTCGCCAAGGCGCGCCGTGTCGCGCCCGTCCTGTTGCTGGCCGCGCTGGCGGCCTGCTCCAAGCAGGACGAAACCGCGCCACCCAGCGCCACGCCGGCCACCGCCGCAGCCAACGCACCGGCGACGCCGGCGGTGTCGGCCAAGGTGCAGTCGATGGGCACCGAACAGTTGCACGACTCGGCCAGCCAGGCGCTGCGCGAGAACCGCATGTACGCGCCGGCCGGCAACAACGCGGTCGAGTACTACCTGGCACTGCGCGACAAGCAGCCGGACGACGCCGGGGTCAAGAGCGCGCTGACCGACCTGATGCCGTACACGCTGATCGCCGCCGAACAGAGCATCAACCGCGAGGATTTCCCGGAAGCGCAGCGGCTGATCGGCCTGATCGAGAAGATGGATCCCCAGGCCCCGGCCCTGCCACGGCTCAAGCAGGGCGTGAGCAAGGGCATGGAGGCCGTGGCCCAGCGCAGCCAGGACGAGACCGACAAGGCCAAGAAGGACGCCGAGCAGAAAGCCAAGCTCGCGGCCGAGCAGCAGAAGCAGGCGCAGCAGCAGGCCAGCGAAGCGCAGGCCGCGCAGCAGATCGCCGCACAGCAGGAGGCCGCGCGCCGCGAGAGCGCACGCCAGGAGGCCGAACGCCAGGCCGCCGCCCGCCCCGCCACGCCCGCCGCGACGCAACCGACGCCGGCACCTGCCGCAGCACCCGCGGCCGCGCCGGCGGCCACGGCGCAGACCCTTCGCCCGATCAGCACCCCGGCCCCGCGCTATCCGCCCGAAGCACTGCGCTCGGGGACGGCCGGCGAGGTGCTGGTGGAGATCACCGTCGGCACCGACGGCGCGGTCACCAATGCCCGCGTCCTGCGCTCCACGCCGCCGCGGGTGTTCGACCGCGAGGCATTGAACGCGACCAAGCGCTGGCGCTTCGAGCCGGTCAGCGCACCGGTGACTACCCGCCGGACGCTGGCCTTCAATCCCGGCGGTTGAGCCGCCGTTGACGCGTGCCCGGCCACCGTGGCCGGGCACGCCGCATCGCCAGGCGCGGCACCGCGCGAAAACGTTCAGGACACCGGCGCACTATCCGCACGGCGTCCAGGCGCGCCGAAGCGCCCCTTGCGCCAGGCCACCCAGGTCGCGATCGCGCCCACCACCGTGCACACCAGCAGGCCCGGCAGCGATGCTTCCGGGCCGAAGGCGCCGCCGCTCAGCCAGTCCGGCATCCCGGCCTGCACCGTGCTGCGCGCGATCGCCGGCCCCATGTCGGTGCCCGACACCGCCGCGCCGAACAGGTAGCCCTGGGTGAAGTTCCAGGCCGCATGCACGCCGATGGACACCCACAGCCGGCCGGTGAGCACGTAGAAGGCGCCCAGCATGATGCCGGCCTCCACCGCGATGCAGAGCGCGGCGAACACGCTCGCGTTCGGATTGCCGAGGTGGGCCAGGCCGAACAGCGCCGCCGACAACGCAAACGCCAGCCAGGGACCGAACGCGCGCCACAGCAGCCGCAGCAGGATCGCGCGCAGCATCAGTTCTTCCACCACGCCGGCCTGCAGTGCCTTGCCGAGCGGCCCCCACATCGGCGCCGGCCCGGTCCCGCGGATCGCGTACACGCCCAACGTCGCCATGAGCGCCATCACCGCCGCGAACATCGCCGCGCCCAGCAACACCCCCAGGGTCAACTGCGATGGCACCGCGCGCCAGGCGAGCTCCGCCGGCCAGCGCCGCTCGCCCAGGCGGACCGCCACGGCGTAGAGGACGGCAGCCATCGATGCCGTGGCATACGGGGCGAGTTGACCCGCGCCCGGTGGCATTAGCCTGCCGCACAGCAGCGGCACCGCCACTGCCACGACCACCATCAGCGCCAGCAAGGCGATCGCCCAGGCCACCGCCCTCAGCCAGCGCAGCATGCCCGGCTGCAGGATGCGCGCCTCGCCCAACACCAGCAGGCGCGTGCGGCCGGCGGCATGCGGTGCAGGCTCATCGTGTGGATCGGAAGACATGCAGGACTCACTACGGATGGGGGCGCAGAAGGCGGATGCAGCCGCCGTGCGGGAACGCCATGCGCATCGCGGTCACGCATTCGTGCGGCGACCGCGACCAGGGCGACGCAGCGCGCGGCGCTTGTCCGCGCGCTGCTGGCGGCTTAGGCGGAGATCGCCAACTGCTCCTGCCGGTAGCGGCGCACCGCCGCCAGCCACAGCACCGCGGCCAGGCCGAAGCCGGTGAGCAGGTAGACCGCCCAGATCTGAGGATCGATCGCCTCGCGGCGGATGATCTTCATCAGCATCTGGTTCTGCGCCAGGAACGGCACCGCGAACTGCCACAGCGTGGTCTTCAGCGGATACACCATCAAGGCGTAGCCGGGCAGCATCGGAAGCAGCATCAGCCAGGTCATGTGGCTCTGCGCTTCCTTCATGCTCTTGGCCGAGGCCGCCAGGTAGGTCAGCAGCGAGGTGCCGATGAACAGCATCGGCAACAGCACGAACAGCATCTGCAGCATCGCCACGAAGCTGACGTTGAGCTGGCGGCCGATGCCGCTGGCCACCTGCGCGCTGAGCTTGAACGCGAGCAGGGTCAGCAGCAGCGACACCAGGCCGACCACGCAGGCCGCGGCGATCTTGCCGCTGACGATGGCGCTGCGCGAGGCCGGCGTGGCCAGCAGCGGCTCCAGCGATTGCCGCTCGCGTTCGCCGGCGGTGGCGTCGAGGATCAGGTAGGCGCCGCCGATGAACGAGGTGATGGTCAGCAGCACCGGCAGCAGCATCGCCAGCAACGCACCGCGCTTGGCCTCGGGCGTGGCCAGGTCCTGCAGCGCCACGTCCAGCGGCCGCGACACCTGCGAATCGATGCCGCGCGCCAGCAGGCGCAAGGCACCGACCTGCTGGCCGTACATGCTCAACGCGGCCTGCACGCGCTGGGTCGGGATGTCGGCATCGCGGCGGGTGCTGTCCTTGATGATCTCCACCAACGCCGGGCGTCCTTCGTGCCAGGCGTTGGCGTAGTCCTCGTCGATCTTCAACGCCAGGTCCACGTCCTGGCTGCGGATCGCACTGGTCAGGTCCTTCGGCGGCGCGACCGCGTTCAGGCCTTGCGCGGCGAGGAAGGCGACCAGGTTCGGCGCGCGTTCGCGGCCGATCACCGGAATGTCCAGCGGCTTGTCGATCTGCGTGCGCACGCGGCTCTCGGCCAGCGCGCCCATGCCCAGGATCAGCGCCGGGTACAGCAGCGGCCCCAGCAGCAAGGCCAAGGCCAGGGTGCGGCGATCGCGCGAGAGGTCGCGCAATTCCTTGCGCATCACGGTGAATACGGTACGGAGCAGGCTCATGCGTGCAGTCCCTCGTCGCTGCCGATCGCCTTGACGAAGGCGTCTTCCAGATTGGGTTCGCCGGTGAGGGCGCGCAGTTCGTCAGCGGTGCCGGCGGCCACCACCGTGCCCTTGGCGATGATCACGATGCGATCGCACAGCGCCGCCACCTCTTGCATGATGTGGCTGGAAAAGATCACGCAGCGCCCTTCCTCGCGCAGCTCGCGCAGGAACCCGCGCAGCGCCCGCGTGGTCATCACGTCCAGGCCGTTGGTGGGTTCGTCCAGGATCACGTTGCGCGGGTCGTGGACCAGCGCGCGGGCGATCGCGGTCTTGGTGCGCTGGCCCTGGCTGAAGCCTTCGGTCTGGCGGTCGAGGATGTCGTCCATGTCCAGCGCCTTCGACAGCAGCCGCGTGCGCTCGGCGATACGGGCCGTCGACAGTCCGTGCAGCTCGCCGAAGTAGGCGATGTTCTCGCGCGCGGTCAGCCGCTTGTACACGCCACGCGCATCCGGCAGCACGCCCAGCGCGCGCCGCACCGCCATCGGATCCTGGCCCACGTCGACGCCGTCCACGCGCACCTGGCCCTGGTCCGGCGCCATCAGCGTGTACAGCATGCGCAAGGTGGTGGTCTTGCCGGCGCCGTTGGGGCCGAGCAAACCGGTGATCTGGCCGTCGGCGGCCTGGAAGCTGACCCCTTGCACGGCCTGCACGGCGCCGGCGCGGGTCTTGAATGCCTTGTGCAGATTGTCGGCGACGATCATGCCTGCCGCTCCCTGTCGAACGCTGCGCAGCTCATGGTTCCCATCCGTTGAATGAAGTGAAGGCCGGCACGCCGCTCATCGCGTCCAGGCAGGTGGCATCGAGGTGCTTGGCATCGGCGGTCTCGAAGAACTGGCCGAGCAGCTTGGGCATGCAGCCCAGGGTCATGGTGCCGTGGCCCTGGCCGCGCACCACCAGGTGGCGGCCGTTGGGCAGGCCCTTCAGCACGCGCTCGGCGTAACGCGGCGGCGTCACCGGATCCAGCTGGCCGGAGGTCAGCAGCACCGGCAAAGTGGAGGTGAATGGCGCGGTGAAGTCAGCCGGCCGGGTGCCGGTCGGCCACACCGGGCAGGGCGCGAAGAACATCTGCGCCACGTCCGGGCCGAGCAGCGTGTCGTGGGTCTGCGGCGCGCGATAGCGGTCGGCGTCCTCGGCGCAGATCACCGACCACTGCATGCCGCGGTTCATCTGCCCGTCCAGTTGCCCGCCCATCATCCGCGCCAGCGACATCAGCGGCCCGTAGCGGCCGTTGGCGGCTTCGTCCAGCACCAGCGGCAGCAGCGACGCGGTCTGCGGCGCGTAGGAGAACGAGAACGCCAGGCTGGTGACGGTGTCGGCGGTGACCCGGTCGTGGCGGCTCTCGCCGCTGGCCGGATCGCGGTAGTCCACCTCCACCGGCGCCTGCCGCAGCCGCTCCACCACCGCGCGCAACTGCGTGCGGGTATCGGTGGGGAAGCGCTTGGCGCAGGCAGGGTCGGCCTTGCACTGCTCGGCCTGCAGGGCGATGGCATCCTCGAAGGTGGTGGCGAACTCGCCGCCGACCACCAGATCGTTCGGCGCCACGCCATCGATGACCACGCTGCGCACGTGCGGCGCGTAGCGGCGCGCGTACTGCTGGGCGACGCGGGTGCCGTAGGAACCGCCGATCAGGTTGATCTTATCCACGCCCAATGCGGCGCGCACTGCATCCAGATCGCCGATCGCCTGGGTGGTGGTGTAGTAGCGCGGATCGGCGCGCCCCTGCAGCGACTGCGCGCAGCGGCGGGCGTAGTCGACCAGTTCGTTCGCGGTGGGCGCGCGCGCCGGATCGGCCAGCGGCATCTCCTTGCCGTCCGGGCCCAGGCAGCTCAACGGATTGGACTGGCCGGTACCGCGCTGGTCGATCAGGAACACGTCGCGGCGCTTGCGGGTTTCGCGCAGCGCCATGTCGACGATGCTGGCGACCTGGGTGGCGGCCTGGCCGGGACCGCCGGCGAGGAAGAACACCGGATCCGGGTCGCTGCCGCCCTCGCCGGTGATCGGCAGCCAGGCGATGTTGAGTTCGATCTTGCGGCCGTTCGGCGCCGCCGGATTCTCCGCCACCGCCATGCGCGCGCACTGCGCCGGCACGTTGTTGGAGGCCACCGGATTGGTCAGCGTGCACGGGTGGAAGCGCAGCGCGCCATAGCTGCGTTCGGACGATTGCGGCGTCGGTGCCTGGGCCGCCTGACAGGCGGCGAGCAACAGGGTCGCCGCCGCGATGGCGAACGGCCGGGAGGGGTGTCGCATGGTTCGCATCCTTGAGTTCATGGCTTGCAGAATGCCATGCCGGAACATGGCGTCGTCGGTGCCCGGTGGGGCATGGAACGGAGTGCGCGCTTACTCGGCCTCATCGAACAGGAACACCTGCTCGATGCTGTGCGCGAACAGCCGCGCGATACGGAACGCCAGCGGCAGGCTCGGATCGTACTTGCCGGTCTCCAGCGCATTGATGGTCTGTCGCGACACGCCCAGCCGCTCGCCCAGTTCGCCCTGCGACCAGCCGTGCGCCTCGCGCAGTTCGCGGATGCGGCTGTTCATTGGTAGCGGCGCGCGTTCGCGACCTTGACCACCCCATAGGTCATGCACAGCGCCGGGAACACCCACAGCATCGCGCTCGAGGCCGGCACCGCGATCACCTGCGCCGCCTGCAGGAAGCCGGCGGCCATGTAGACGCCACAGGTCAGGCCGGCAGCGATGGCGATGGATTCCAGCTCGATGCGCCGCTGCAGTTCGTCGGAGTCGCGCACGAAACGCGCCACCGCGCGGATCACCAGCGCCAACGTCAATGCCGGCAGCAGCGCGACCACCACGCGCAGCCAGTGCGCATCGACGCTGTCGAGCAGGCGCTTCCAGAACAGCATCACCACCACGTAGGCGCCCATCGGCGGAAAGAACTCGCGGTAGTAGCGCCGCGCCAGCGCCCGCGGTGCGCTGTCGGCCAGGCTGCCCCGCGACCACCACATCAACAGCGCCATGAACAGGCCGCCGATGCCGACGCCCATGCATACCCCACGCAGATAGTCGCTGCCGCCGAGCGGCAGCCAGGCCACCGCCAGCAGTGCCAGACTCACGCACAGCATCACGATCGCGTTGCGCCTGCAGTTGCCCATCACTGTCCCCGATTCTCAGCCGATCCCCGATCCGGCACCGTTGCGGCTGCCGCTCCTGTCGTGCCGACCTTGCCCCCTGTCAAGCACGCTTGACAGGAGAATGCGCGCAGCGGAAACGACTGTCAAGCGTCCTTTACAGCTCGAGTGAAAGCATCATGGGCTGGCACAACTGCCCCCTCTTCCACCGGGAGAGGGGTTGGGGTGAGGGTAAGGGCGCGAAGCGCACCGACGCTGCGGGAGCATGCGGCTTCGCCCCGGGCAGACCTTCCCGGTGAGGCGGTCGCGGCTGAAGCCGCTCCTACGAGCGGACGCCGCGCCGACCGCGGCCGCTACTTGCTGCTGACGTACTTCTCGCGGCGGATGTGCTGCACCGGCAGCCCGGCCTCCTTCAGCGCATCGAAGCAGGCGTCGACCATGTTCGGATTGCCGCACAGGTAGGCGATGTCACCCTCGGCCTGCGGCGCGAATTCGCCCAGGAACTGCTGCACGTAGCCATGCCGCACATCGGCATGCGGCGCCTCCGGCAGTTCGCGCGAGAAGCACGGCACGAAGCGGAAACCGGGGTGCGCATCGGCGAAGGCACGGAATTCGTCGCCGTACAGCAGCTCGGCCGGCGTCCGCGCACCCAGCAGCAGCACCACCTCCACGCCACGCTCGGCCATCGCCGCTTCCAGCAACGGCAGCATCGAGCGGTACGGGGTGACGCCGGTGCCGGTGGCGATCAGCAGATAGCGACGGTTGACGTCGCCGGGCTGCAGGCAGAAGCGCCCGTACGGACCGCTGGCGCAGACCTGGCCGCCGATCTCCAGCCCCTCGAACAACGCCGTGGCCGCGCCGCCGGCGACGAAGCTGACCGCGATCTCGACGGTGGCATCGGCCGGCTGCGCCGGATCGTGGCGGGTGGCCAGCGAGTAGCTGCGCTTGGTCGCGGTACCGTCGGCATAGTGGAAGTGCACCTGCACGAACTGGCCGGGCACGAACGGCAGGGGTTGGCCGTCGTCGCGAACGAAGCGGTAGTGGCCGACGGCCGGGGCCAGCATGTGGCGATCGACCAGTTTCAGCGGGAATTGGGCAGGCACGGAGATGCAACAGTCTGTGGCCGGGGGCGACCCCACGAGGTCTTCTATAATAGCGGCTGCACTTCTCCTGCGCCGTCGATGCGGCGCGAAGGCCCGCCTTGACTCCCGCATCCACTCCTTCTCCCCAGACGCTGGCGCCTGCCCTGCGCGTGCGCGACCTGCGCAAGACCTACGACAACGGCGTGCAGGCCCTGCACGGCGTGTCGCTGGACGTGCTGCCCGGCGACTTCTTCGCCCTGCTCGGCCCCAACGGCGCCGGCAAGTCCACCCTGATCGGCATCATCAGCTCGCTGGTCAACCTCAGCGCCGGCCAGGTCGAGGTGTTCGGCACCGACCTGAGCAGCCAGCGCAGCGCGGCGATGCGCCTGATCGGCCTGGTGCCGCAGGAAATCAACTTCAACCTGTTCGAGAAACCCTTCGACATCCTGGTCAACTACGCCGGCTTCTACGGCATGCCGCGCGCCGAGGCCGAGCGCCTGGCCGAAGTGGAACTCAAGCGCGCGCACCTGTGGGAGAAGGCCCAGGTGATGAGCCGCACCCTGTCTGGCGGCATGAAGCGGCGGCTGATGATCGCCCGGGCGATGATGACCCGGCCGCGCCTGCTGATCCTGGACGAACCCACCGCCGGCGTGGACATCGAAATCCGCCGCGACATGTGGCGCGTGCTGCGCGAGATCAACGCCGCCGGCACCACCATCATCCTCACCACGCACTACCTGGAGGAAGCGGAGAGCCTGTGCCGCAACCTGGCGATCATCGACCGCGGCCGCATCGTCGAGCAGGGCCCGATGCGCGCCTTGCTCGCCAAGCTGGACGTGGAAGGCTTCCTGCTGGACATCGACGGCGAACTGCCGGCGCAGCTGCCGGCGATCGAGGGCACCACCCTGCTCGCCCAGGACGCGCATACCCTGGACCTGGACATGCCGCGGGCGATGGACCTCAACCGCGTGTTCGCCGCGCTGGGCGACGCCGGCATCCGCGTGCGCTCCATGCGCACCAAGAGCAATCGCCTGGAAGAACTGTTCGTGCGCCTCACCGGCGAGCACCGCGACGCCGCCACGGCCAGCGCCGGCGCCACGCCGCCGTCCGCCACTCCCTGATGCCCCCACGGCGACGACCATGACGACCCCGACCGATTCCACCCTTCCCGTTTCCGACGCCACCCCGGCCCAGCGCAACTGGATCGCGCTGGGCACCATCGTGCGCCGCGAGGTCAAGCGCATCCTGCGCATCTGGGGCCAGACCCTGGTGCCGCCGGCGATCACCATGACCCTGTACTTCCTGATCTTCGGCGGCCTGATCGGCTCGCGCGTGGGCGACATGGGCGGCTACAGCTACATGCAGTTCATCGTCCCCGGCCTGGTGATGATGAGCGTGATCCAGAACAGCTACGGCAACATCAGCTCCAGCTTCTTCGGCGCCAAGTTCGGCCGCCACGTCGAGGAACTGCTGGTCAGCCCCATGCCCAACTGGGTGATCCTGTGGGGCTACGTCGCCGGCGCCGTGCTGCGCGGGCTGATGGTCGGCGTGATCGTGCTGATCATCGCCATGTTCTTCACCCCGGTGCGCATCCCGCACCCGCTGGTGACCCTGACCACGGTGCTGCTGGGCGCGACCATCTTCTCCCTGGCCGGCTTCATCAACGCGGTCTACGCGAAGAAGTTCGACGACGTGGCGATCGTGCCGACCTTCATCCTGACCCCGCTGACCTACCTGGGCGGCGTGTTCTACTCGGTCAAGCTGCTGCCGGGCTGGGCCGAGGCCGCCACCCATGCCAACCCGATCTTCTACATGGTCAACGCCTTCCGCTACGGCCTGCTCGGCAGCAGCGACGTGCCGGTGTGGGTGGCCTACAGCCTGATGCTGGGCTTCGTCGCGGTGCTGGCGGCGCTGGCGCTGTGGCTGCTGCGGCGCGGGGTGGGGTTGCGGAGCTGACGTTCCGCGTCCTCCGCGCCCGAGTTGCAGACGGCTCACGCGTCCCAGGCCCCGCAGGCGGCGGCACCACCGGGACGCCTCCCTGCGTCGGCCCGGCTCAGAATCTCTGACGGCAAACCTGGGGCGGCGTCGCGCCGTCTGCCAGCTATGTCGTGATTTCACGGGCTTAGCCGAAGCAGGCGTCGCCAGCTTGCACCGTGTCGATACAAATCGCCGGCTGTCCCGTTCTGCGTCGCCGACCGCCTGCGATCACTCGGTCCGCGCCCGCGCAGGGCAGCGAGCGCAGAGGCATGCGCGGATGGCATGACGCGCCACACGCCGACATACCTGCCATGCATCACATCCAAATCTGACGGTGCGCACGGCGCAACGGCACCGAATTCACAATTGTATATTCCATACGGGATCGCACGCGTCCAAAGTTTGACTCAATAATGTGATGCGAACCTAGTTAAGCGCCAATTTATTAACGCTAGTTTTCTTGTAACGGCAATAAGCCGACGCTACAGTGCACACGTCCGCTACACACCATCTCTTTACTGGACGTAAAGCGCGGGCCGGAGACCAGCTTCGTCTCCGTGAACGACTTCACTTAATGAACCCACTCGCCACACGTTGCCGCGGGGCACGCTTGTGTGTTGCCGGTAATTGGGCGATCGAGCCAAGGAGAGGAATCAGATGAAGATCCAACGCAAGCCCATCCGCTTCGGCCGCAAGCAGCACGGCCAGGGTATGACCGAGTACATCATCATCGTGGCCCTGATCGCGATCGCGGCGATCGGCGTGTTCACGTTCTTCGGCGGCACCGTCCGCAGCCAGGTTGCCGGTATGGCGCAGGAGCTGTCGGGCAAGCAGGATGCCAGCCAGATGATCAACCGCGCTGGCACCAACGCCGGCAAGGCGCAGGCGCAGGCCGACAAAGACAAGGGCATGGCCGCTTACAACGGCAACAAGTAACGCTCTTGCCACCATCTGCCCGACGACGGGCAGATGGTGGCCTGCCGTTGGTCGTACCGGCAGGAGCCGTCCACAGGCTTCTGCGCATTAGCTAGCTCCTCAATCCCATGGAACCAGCCGGGTCCGACGCATGCGTCGTGCCCTCGGCGTGGTGTTGCCCGAAGGACGCTGTATGGTGATCATCGCCGCTGCCGATTCCTCGACCATGACGGTCGCCCAAGGGCCGACCTGCGCTCGCGCCAGGATGCGCGGGCAGGCAATGCCGATGGTGCTGGTCTTCCTGATGGTGCTATGCGTCGGCTTGCTGGTGACCTTCAACACCGGACAGGTGGTCGGCAAGAAGGTCGAACTCACCAATGCCGCCGATGCCGCGGCGTACAGCATCGCCGTCGAGCAGGCGCGCGCGCGCAATTTCGCGGCGTATCTCAATCGCGGACGCGTCGCCAACGAGGTGGCCGTCGCGCAGATCGTCAGTCTCAACTCCTGGCTGACCATGGTGCACTCATCGTCGGTGCACTTCGAGAAGGTCGTAGAGGTCGCGGAAGTCTTGCTGTTCTGGGTGCCGGCCCTTGGTCAAGTCCTGATCGGCGTCGATCGCGCGATGACGGTGATCAACAGAACGCTCAAGATATTTCGCCAAACCTTTTTGCGGGCAGCGGACACCACCATCGGCATATTGGATCAAATGCTCGATCATCCCTACGCGCTGGCCGCCGAGGCGGCGGTGGGCGACCTCACGTCGGAGGCCAACGTCTTCGCCATGGCCAGCAAGGTGGTCAAGGACAATGTGCCCGATGCCGATTTGACCGTGGTCGGCAAGGGCGTTCTGGCCAAGAACGTGCTTTCCGCAGGCAATCAGCTGGAAAGCTATACCCCAGGCGAACGCCGCGGCCTGACCAGCACCAACAAGGGCGGCGAGCGCTACCGCAATGTGGTGATGGCGTCGCGCGATACGTTCACGCGTGCACGCGACGGCACGGCGTTCGGCATCTTCAACAACAACGGCGGCACCGACATGGTCGAGTACGACCGGTGGTCGGCCGTGGACACCTTTCAACTCAAGCTTCCGCTGCTTGTCACCACCCTCAAGATTCCGATCGGCTGGGCTGGCACCCAGGCGGTCGACAATCGCAAACCCAACTTCTTTCCCGGCATGAACAACGGGCGGGGATGGCGGTCGCCCTACGAAAACAATCGCACCTATCGGGCTTACAACGGCACCAAACGCAGCGACATCGCCGGTGCATTCATCGAAGGGGATCCGGCCGTCCTGCCGGACTTCAAACGCAACAAAGCTTTCATCAACAGCTATCGTTACGGCATCAGCCCTCGCTATCGGGACGTCAAGGACGCCTACTCGCAGCAGCCCGAGGGTGCCAATGCCGGGCCGATCTACACCGTCGAAGTCGGCACCCGGGTCGACAAGGCGCGCACCAGCTCGGCGCTGAAGATCGGCAGTGGACGGATGCAGCTGAAGGATCAGGCGCGCGGCGAGCAATTGCGCGCGATGGCCAGTGCGCAGGTCTACTTCAATCGTCCCTACGAACTCAGCGCCTTCCGGCGTTCGGTATGGGGCAGAGGCGATAGCAAGTTCGAAAAAGGCAGCCTGTTCAGTCCGTATTGGCAGGCGCGCCTGGTGCAAACCCCCCTTTCCGACCGAACACTCCTGGTGGCCGCTCCATGATGTTATTGACCAACCGATCCCGTGCGCTGGCGCTTGCTTGCATGGCCTCGCTGGCGTCCACCGCCGGCTGCCAGTCGCACGACGCCACCGAGGGCGGCAACGGCGGGGATTCCTCCTCGGAAAGCGGGGTCAGGTCGCTGCCCGCCCTCCATGTCGTCCTGACCTGGGAGTCGCGCATGGGGGGCGAAAACCTGGAACGCAAGAACTACCAGGCGAAGCTGGAAGCCTGCCGTGGCTCCGGCATGCCCACGCGTGCGCTTTCGCCGCAGGACGAAGCCAAGCTGGGAACCGGCGAGGTCGAGATCATGATCGATGCGCATCGGCAGTTCGCGCACCAGGTCAGTTGGACCCTCGGCGCCGATGGCGATAGCGCGCAGGCTGCGTGCATGGTCAAGCTCGAGGAGCACACGGACAAGGACGCCATCGAAGACGCGAACGGCATGTACATGGCCATCGACAGCAGTGCGCGCGCGCAGGAGCGCCAGACCGTGCAGGCCATCGGCTGGAAACTGGCTGGCGACGCTCAGGTCAAGGGACAGCCCTGCACGCGTTGGGAGAACGGCAAGCAGGAAGTGTGCATGTGGTCGGGCGGCAGCAAGTGGGGCTTTTCCGAGTCGCCCGGCGATGCGGCCGGCTGCACGATCGATGGTGCCGGTGCGTATCTGCAATCCATTCCGCTGGAGGCCAAGCCGCTGCAGGGCGGCAACGGCTGCGTGCTGCAGGTCAAGTCGTTCAGTCTCGGCAGCGGTCTGATTCCTTCCAACGTGGCAGGTGAGAAGGAAGAAAACTAGGAGGACACAGGATGAAGACGACGCTCTTTACACCAGCGCGCAGGATGCGCGGACAGGGGATGGTGGAGTTGGCGGTGTGCGCCGCTGTGCTGGTGCCGCTGTTCCTGTTGATCCCGGTCGTCGCCAAGCTGGGGCATGGCAAGCAGATGGCGATGCAGGCGGCCCGCAACGCCGCCTGGGAAGCCAGCGTAGCCAAGAACTATCAGCCGGCCAGCCGCGCCGTGCTGCAGAGCAAGGCGCTTGACCGCAACTTCGCCGATGCAGACGCGCCCATCACCAGCCGTACGTCCGGCGTCAGCAGCGGGACGTTCTCCGATCAGATGCTCAATACTTTCTCGAACCAGAAGCTGCTGGAAAAGCGCGACCTGTCGGTCACGCGTACTGCCAACAAGGGTTCTCCCGGCTACGTCGACGAAGCAGCCCAGTTGCTACCGAAGAACTATTTCGACAATGCCTTTCCGCCCAGCAAGAGCGGCTACGTCACTGCGGAAGTGACGCTGAACTATCGCGACCTGAAGACCGCAGACGGCCGACCCGCGCGCTTTCTCGAGCCGCTGGACAACCTCAATCTGGCCGACAAGCGTCACCAGACACTGCTGACCGATGCCTGGAATGCCTCCGGTCCGCGCAGCGGTGCGCGCAGCGTGATCGCCACAGTACGCCCACTGGCGCCGGTCTCCTACTTCGAGGGGCTGGACGGGGTCTTCGACTTGCTGAAGCCCTTGACACCGATCCTGCCCATGGTCGGCTCTCTGGGCGATCTCGAGCTGGGGGCGATCGAGCCGGATGTCGTGCCTGCAGACAAGCTCGCCAACTACCCGGTCAAGCCGGGCAAGCCATGAGTCCGCGCGTTTCCCACCGCATGCTCGCAGGCGGGCTTGGCGCGCTCTTGTCGACGGCCGCGGCGCAGCAGGCGCATGCGCTGGACTGGCCGGAGGTGCCGGTCCCCGACCAGGCCTCGGGCGAGATCGTGTCCGAGCACATGCTCTACAACGGTATCGCCATGCGGGCCAGCCGCTTCCGGGTCGCCGAATCGCCGAAGCAGGTCGAGCAGTTCTATCGCAAGGAGTGGGGCAACGCCGTCGTGACCACGCCGATGGGCAACAAGACCGTGCTCGGACACATGACCAAGAGCGGCTACTACATCACGGTGGAACTGAGCGGGGACGCCAACCGCACGCAGGGCCAGATCGGCGTCATGGAGGTCCCCAAGAAGGACCTCCCCGCCGACGGCGTCGGCAAGGGCTTCGGCCGGCTGCCCGATACGCAGGTCGCCGAGGACATCGTCTACATGGACACGCCGCGCCATGTCAGGACGCTGAGCATGCTCAACCGCTACACGCCGCTGCAGAACCAGCAGTACTACGCGCGGTACTTTGCCGGGCAGGGCTATGCGCGCGACGGGTCTTCGTCGGCCTGCACGGCGAACAGCCCGCACTGCGTTTCCCGTTTCACCCGGCAGGACGATCGCGTCACCGTGACCTCGAGTCGCGGACACACCGGTACCGTGATCGTCGCGGTGGTCGAATGAACGCGCATGCCCTGCCCGACCGACGCCTTCAGCGCGGTCAGTCCACGATCGAATACACCGTGGTGGTCATGGCGCTGGTGATCGTACTGATCGCCAAGCCCGACGTGATCACCGAGGTGGTGACAGCCCTGAAAGATCTCTATGCCGCCTTCGTCTACGCCATCTCGGCGTCGGACGTGCTGGTGGGGTGATCCCCCTTTCCTCGCGATGACCTGCCCGACGGCGCCTCTTCAATGCAGAAACCCAAACTCAGCAAGAACGTCCTTTTCATCCTGATCGCGGTGGTCATGGCCGGCCTGGCCGCCTTCATCGCAGTCAGCTATATCCGTACCACCGTCGCCGAGCGCACCCAGGACAACCGGCCGATGGTCGACGTTGCCGTACCGGTGAACGATTTGCCGCAGGGGGCGATCCTGCAGGGCAGCGATCTGGCCCTGCGCACGGTCCCGGCCGAGTTCGCGCCCGCCGATGCGGTCACGCCCGACAACCACACCCAGTTCGAAGGCCGAATGTTGCGGGCGCCGGCACGTGGCGGTGCGCCGCTGAGCGCCAGCGCCCTGGTCCCGCTGTACGACCAGTTCTCGCGGCTGATTCCCAAGGGCAAGGTCGCCTACACGATGAGCGTGGACGAGAACAATTCGATCTCGGGCATGATCGCGCCGGGCGACCTGATCGACATCTTCTTCGTCAAGGACGCCGCCACCAGCAGTGGCGGTGCCGGCAGCGCTGGCGGCCAGGGAGCGGGTGCACAGGTGTTCCCGCTGCTGCAGAAGATCAAGGTGCTCGCGGCCGGCAGCCGGATCGGCGAGGCGTCGACGCCGAAGGAAGGTGAGGAGTCCAACACCTCCACCGGCTTCTCCAGCGTCACCCTTGAGCTGGACCAGTACCAGGCCAAGCAGCTGGCCGTTGCCTCCAAGGTGGGCGCGGTACGCGTGCTGCTGCGCGAAGTACAGGACACCTCGCCGGGTGCGGCGACGGGCATGAGCGAGAGTCAGTTGTTGCGATCGCTGGGATCGGGCGATCCGGCAAACACAGGCAGCGGAAGCAGCCGCGTTGAGTTCATCATTGGCGGAAAGGGTTAAGCATGACGCAAGCAACACGCCGTCGCAGGAGCAAGGCCGGGACATCGGCGCCATGGTTGGCCGGCTTGCTGCTGGCGGGCATCGGGGGATGGAACGCATCGGCACAACAGGCCGCCACCAACGCCGCAGCCGCACGGCCAGCCGCGCACACTGCGGCGCCGTCACCGGCGCCGGCGGCCGGACAGGCAGCGGATGCCACATCGGCGGAACAGGCGCGACTGATGGCGCAAGGGCGCCAAGTCGACCAGCTCAAGCAGACAGTGGAATCGCAGATCCAGGAACTGGGCAACGGCGGCTCTTCGTCAGCCGGTGGCGGCGTCGCTCTGGCCGGCGACAAGAAGCCGTCGGTCGCCCCGCTGATCCAGCCGTCGCAAAGCATCTATGCGGGCGAGGCCGTGGTGCGGCGGGTATCCGGGGCACTACGCCGCATCGCGGTCGGCGACGGCGAGGTCCTGAGCGTCTTCTCAGTCGGCAAGTCCGAGCTGGTCATGATCGGCACCAAGCCCGGTGAGACCAACGTCCACCTATGGATGGCCGATGGCAGCCAGCGCGACGTCAACGTGACGGTGGGTGGCAGCAAGTCCGAAGGTGCGGCCGAGACCGTGCGCGAACTGTTGGGCAATACGCCGGGCGTTACCGTGCGGGCCATCGGCTCCAATGTGGTGATCTCGGGCAACGACGTCGACGCGGCCACCACGGCAAAAATCCAGGCGTTGCAGAAGATCTATCCGCAGGTGTTGAACTTCGCCGGGGCCGACCCGGTGGGCATGCGGCCGATGGTGCAGATGGACGTGTCCATCATGGAGTTCAACAAGAACGCCGTGGAGGATCTGGGCATTCGCTGGGACAGCACCATCGATGGTCCGATCGGCGGCCTCATCCGCGACGTGACCACGAACAATTACTTCCGCGTACTGCCGCAGGACAACCAGACCTTCCAGGACATCAAGGACCAGCTGCCCACCAAGCTGCCCGGGCCGCAGGGCTACTTCGGCATCGCCACCACGATCGCCTCGAAGATCAACCTGCTGATGAGCCGCGGCAAGGCCTGGGTGCTGGCGCAACCCAAGCTGAGCGCCAAGAGCGGCAGCAACGCGACCTTCCTGGTCGGCGGCGAAGTGCCGATCGTGGTGCCGTCGATCCTTGGCCAGACCCAGATCGAGTACAAGGAGTACGGCATCCGCCTGAACATCAACCCGTCGGTCAACTCGTCCAATCAGGTGAATACCTCGATCATGGCCGAGGTCAGCCGGATCGATCCGTCGGTATCGGTGCAGGGCGTTCCCGGCTTCCTCACCCGGCGCGTCGAGACCGAGCTGAACGTCATTGCCGGCCAGACCATCGTCATCTCCGGCCTGCTCGATCGGGAGGCCTCCAAGGCCGTGGACAAGCTGCCGCTGCTGGGCGACATCCCGATCCTGGGCAAGCTGTTCCGCTCCGATGGCTTCCGCGGCAACAAGACCGAACTGGTGATCTTCGTGACCCCGCGCATCGTCAGCCCCACCTCGCCGGAGAACCTCCAGGACCTGCAGCGCGCCCAGGGGATCGAGAAGGAGCTGCAGGACGAAATCAGCCCCCGCCAAGACAAGTTGATCAAGTAATCCACCCCACGGAGCGCAAGGTTCACCGCCATGTTCACAGTGCTGATCAATACGCCAGGAGGCGACACGCGTCAGGTCAAATGCATGCACCGCGAGTGCGGCATCGGCCGCGCCGATGCCAATCTGGTGATGCTGCAGGGCTGGAACATTGCCGGCAAACACGCCACCCTGCTGCGCGAGGACGAGGGCGTGTTCATCCTGCCCCTGGGCGGGCGCGAGCCGATCACGCTCAACGGCAAAGTGGTGCTCGCCAAGCAGGGGCCGATCGACGGCAAGGACGAGATCCGCATCGGCCAGTACATGCTGAAGGTCAGTGGCGACGATGCGCGCATCGTCCGGCAGACGCCTGCCGCCAACGACGGCGCCGCCACCAGGGCAGCAGAAGCGCCTGCGGCGGCGAGCGAGGCCGCCGCCGACCGCCAGCCGACCGCGCCCGCGGCAACAGACATGGTGGTGGCTGGCCCGCCGCCGTCGGACATCGCCACCTGGCGCACCAAGCTGCATATGGCGCTGGTGCGGCAGATGGATCTGCGGCGCATGGACGTGCGCAGCATGGACGACAGCGCGCTGCGCGACAGCACCATCAACCTGATCGACGACATCCTCAAGCGCGAGTTCAGCGATCTGCCGGCCGACATCAGCCCGCGCAGACTGGCCAAGCAGGTGCTGGACGAGGCGATCGGACTGGGGCCGCTGGAGGATCTGATCGACGATCCGACCGTCACCGAAATCATGGTCAATTCCCATGACGACATCTTCATCGAGCGTGCCGGTCGCATCCAGAAGTCCGACGTGGTGTTCTCCAACGAACGCGCCTGCCTGGCGGCGATCGAGCGGATCGTCACGCCCCTGGGGCGGCGCATCGACGAGAGCTCGCCGTTGGTCGACGCACGCCTGAAGGACGGCTCGCGCGTCAACGCGGTGATCCCGCCGGTTGCCCTGCGCGGGCCCAGTATCAGCATCCGCAAGTTCGCCACGCGTCGGCTGATGGGTGAGGACTTGCTGAAGTTCGGCTCGCTGAACGAGGCGATGCTGGAGTTTCTGATCATGGCGGTGCGCGAGCGCCGCAACATCGTGGTGTCCGGCGGTACCGGCTCGGGCAAGACCACCCTGCTGAACATCCTGTCGAACTTCATCCCCGACGGCGACCGCGTGGTTACCATCGAGGATGCGGCCGAACTCAAACTGGTGCAGCCCAACCTGGTGGCACTGGAAGCCCGCCCGCCCAACATGGAGGGCAAGGGCCAGATCACCATCCGCGACCTGGTCAAGAACGCGCTGCGTATGCGCCCGGATCGGATCGTGGTCGGCGAGTGTCGCGGCGGCGAGTGTCTGGACATGCTGCAGGCGATGAATACCGGCCACGAAGGCTCGCTGACCACCGCGCACGCCAACAACCCACGCGAGACGCTGTCGCGCCTGGAGGTGATGGTGATGATGGCCGGCATGGAGCTGCCGATGGTCGTGGTGCGCGAACAGATCGCGTCGGCGGTCAACCTGATCGTGCACCAGCGCCGTTATCCCTGCGGCTCGCGCAAGGTCAGCCACATCACCGAAATCACCGGCATCGAAAGCGGCACCATCCAGATGCAGGACCTGTTCCTGTTCAAGCCCACCACCTACCACGGCCCCGACGGCAAGGTCGCCGGCAATTTCGTGGCGACCGGTGCGGTGCCGGAGTTCTACGAGGAACTCGCCGAGCGCGGCGTGTCGGTGGATCTGGGCATCTTCCGCAACCAGGGAGGCGCGCGCTGATGGGCCTGTGGCTGATCGCCCTGCTGGTGTTTGCCGGGACCGCGATGGCCATCCTGCTGATCGCGCGCTCCAGCGAGCAGTTCCTGAAGCGCTACCGCGAAAGCTTCATGGACCAGGCCCGTATGAACCTCGCGGACATGTTCCTGTTCCTGGATCCGGCCCAGGTGTACATGATCAGCGCCATCGTGATGGTGATCATTCCATTGCTGATCTGGATGCTGACCGGCAGCCTGGTCATCGCGGTGCTGATCGGGATCTTCCTGATCTTCGCGCCCCGCAAGGTCTACGCATTCCTGCGCAAGCGCAGGCTGGAGAAGATCCAGGAGCAGCTCCCCGACGCGCTGCAGATGCTGTCCAGCAGCCTGCGTGCCGGCGTTGGCTTCGCGCCGGCGATGGAAGTGCTGGTCCACGACGGGCAACCGCCGCTGGCGCAGGAACTGGCGCTGGTCCTGCGCGAGCAGCACATGGGGCTTCGCGCCGAAGAGGCGATGGAGAACTTCAGCAAGCGCGTACCCATTACCGATGCCGAACTGTTCGTCTCGGCGGTCAACATTTCGCGCGAAGTCGGCGGCAACCTGGCGGAAACCCTGGCGACCCTGGCCGAGACCCTGCGTCGACGCCTGACCATGGAGAAGAAGGTGAAGTCGCTGACCGCACAGGGCCGCCTGCAGGGCATCGTCATGGCGATGCTGCCTGTGTTCCTGATCGGCTATCTGAGCCTGATGTACAGCGAAACCATGCAGCCGATGTTCCATAGCTGGCACGGCTGGGTGGTGATCACCATCTGCCTGGTCATGGAATACCTGGGCTATCGTCTCTGCAAGAAGATCATGACGATCGACGTATGACCTGGATGCTCGTCCTCATCGCTCTTCTGGCTGCCGGCGCCGTCGCGCTGGTGGTCATCGGCACGCGCGGCGTGATCCGCGAGGTCGAACTGGAAGACCGCACCTACTACGACCCGCTACCGCGGCTGATGCAACTGATGTGGCCGTTGGTGACGGTGCTGACCCGGCGCATCGCGCCGCGCCTGAGCGTGGCGCAATTGGAACAGACGCATCGCCAGTTGCAGGCCGCCGGCCAGGACTACACGCTGACGCCGGAAGAGTTCTACGGCTTGCGCATGGCCAGCGCGCTGGTGGTGATCGCTTTTTTCCTGCTGTGCACCGGGATGCTCGGCCATCTGGGTATCGGCTCGGGCTTGATGTGCCTACTGTTCGGCGGCGTGCTGGGCTGGCTGTACCCCGCGTTGTGGCTGGGCGAGCGGCGCAAGGCCCGGCAGAAGACCGTCGTGCGCGATCTGCCGGTCTACCTGGATTTCATCACCATGTCGGTCGAGGCCGGCCTGAACGTCACCGGCGGCATCGAGCAGGCAGTCGCCAAGGGACCGGCAGGGGCGCTGTCGCAGGAGTTCTCGCGCATGCTGCGCGATCTGCGTGCCGGCCTGCCGCGCGCCGAGGCCTTGCGGCGCATGGCCGAGCGCATGGACATCGCGCAGATCACCAGCTTCACCAGTGCGCTGATCCAGGCCGACAAGGTCGGCGCCAATTTGAGCGACACCTTGCGCGCGCAGGCCAACCAGCGTCGCGAGGAGCGCTTCCTGCGCGCCGAGAAGCTGGCGCTGGAAGCACCGGTGAAGATGATGCTGCCGCTGGTGATGTTCTTCTTCCCGCTGATCTTCCTGTTCCTGGGTTACTTCATCTACTTGAAGATGCTGCAGGAGGGGATCCTGTGAAGCGCGGATGCATCGAGCGCAGCGCCGGCAACCCGATCCCGCAGGTGTGGGCGGCCGATACCTGGTGGTCGCGCGCGCGCGGGCTGCTGGCGCGCCCGGCGCTGGCCGAGGATGGATCGGAAGCTTTGCTGATCCGGCCCTGCGCCAGCGTGCATACCATCGGCATGGGCTATCCGCTGGATCTGGTGTTCCTGGGTCACGATGATGTGGTGCTGGAGTGGCGCGAGAACGTCAGGCCGTATCGCACCGCGATGTGCCGGCGCGCCGCGGCCACCATCGAGTTCCATGGCGGTGCGCTGGACCGCCTGCAACCGCAACGCGGCGAACACTGGCACTGGCGTGCAACCGCGCCGGTGCCATCCTATTCGGGAGCCCGGTCATGAAAGCACGCGTACGCGCTCTGCGCAGCCGCTCGTCCATGCGCGGCCAATCCATGGTGGAACTGGTGATCATCACACCGGTGCTGCTGTTCCTGTTGCTTGCCGTCATCCAGGCCGTGCTGCTGTACCGCATGAAGTCCACGCTCGACTATGCCGCGCTGATGGCGGCGCGCGCGGGCGCGGTCAGCGGGGTGGACCGCATGGAGATGCGCAAGGGCTTCGCCAAGGGCATGATGCCGCTGTATGCCAACGACACGGGTCAAGCCGCGGTTGAAGTGGCATACGCCAAGGCGTTCGCCGACCTCACGCTGCATGGCCGCATCACGGTCATCAATCCGACGCGCGCCGCGTGGAGCAACTTCCGCGAACGCCAGTACAACGGTCAGTATGCGTTGCCCAACGACACGCTCGCGTATCGCAGCGATGCGGTCGGCAGCAGTGGCGTCAATGTGCAGGACGCCAACATCCTCAAGATCAAGGTGGTCTACGACGCGCCGCTGGTGGTTCCTTTTGTCGACTGGGTGTTGGGCGGAAAATCCCAGTACCTGAAGCCAGGCACGTTCGAATCGTCTCCGCTGCAGCCATTCACCAGGCGCTTGCCGATCGAGAGCTACGCCATCGTGCGCATGCAGTCGCCGATCTATACGCAGGGCAATCTGGACAAGTGATGCGTCGACAGACACGGCTGACGTGCGTGGTGGCGCTGTGCCAGGCATTTGCCGGCGTGGTACACGCCGAGGACGCCGGGTTCGCTGGCGTAGCGCAGGTCACCACCAACGAGCTTGGCGGCCTGAGCCGGATCCAGCCGCGCGGCGCGGCGCAGCCGGCGACGGTGTTCTTTCGCGACGGCGCGCTGCGCATCCAGTTCCAGGATGCCAGCGGTCGGTCGTATGCCCTGATCCTCGCGAAGGATGCGCCGACTGGCTGGATCGTCGGCCAGCAGGGCGGTGCCATGCCGGTTCCCGGCATGCGCTGGCCGCTGCGTTTCGACCCGGAACAGCCCTGTGCGGGCCTGGGCATGTTCGCCGACTGCCAGCGAGGCGACAGCGGCCTGCGCGCGGGCCGCTCCGCCGTGCAATGGCGCTATCGCCTGGCCAACCCGGACGGTCCTGGCAGGACCCGGCAGGGCACCATGTGGCTGGATCGCGAAACCGGCCTGGTGCTCGCCTATCGCGGCAAGACCGGGCTGGAACAGCAGCAGCAATGGGACATCCAGCGCGTCGACTACGGTCCGCAGCCGGACGCGTTGTTCCAGCCCCCCGACCTCGCGCACTGATCCCGTTTCCATTGCGACCAAGCACGCGTCGCCATCGTTGGTCGACGCGGATTCATCGTTCTGCGGCAAGATCGATCGATCTCGCCGTTACACTAGTTTGGTTCGTCCCCCGACAAGGAGTATCTCTGTGAAAAGAGCAGTAGTGGCGACCTTGGCCCTGGCCGTCATCGCAAGTCTGAGCGCCTGCAAGAAGCATGAGCAGCAGCCCGCGCATCCCGACGATCAGGCGCCGGCCCCCGCGGCGACTGCCAGCAGCACGCAGGACGCTCCCACGCAGCAGGCTGCCGCCAGTACGGCATTCGACCCGGCCAGCCTGCCGGTGTCCGACGTCCCGCTGGGAGACTTCCCCTACATCGCGTTGCCCACGGGCTATGTCACCAGCAGCACACCGGACGTTGCGGACTTCGACCAGGTGCCGTTCTGGACCGGCGATCGCCTGCAGCCGGTCGAGGGCAAGGTCTGGTCCGCGCACATCGATGCCGCACAGGGCAAGACCTTCTCGGACCTGGAACTGGAACGCAACATCGAGGCGGTCGTCACGGCACTTGGCGGCAAGAAGATCTTCGACGGCCGCATTCCCGAAGCGGCCACGCAGAAGATCAAGGAGTGGCCACGCGATGTCGCCACCAAGTACAACAGCGGCTTGGGCGATGTCTGGAACAACCCGGCGCAGGTGTTCGTGGTGCATCGCGCCGATCGCGATATCTGGATCCACCTGTGCAGCTACCAATTCGGCGGCGGCCTGCTGATCGCCGAAACCAAGCCGCTGCAAGTCACCGCCAGCCTGCTGCCGGCCAGCGAACTGAAGACGCAGATCGACAAGACCGGCAAGGTGGCGCTGCACGTCAACTTCGCCACCGACAAGACCGACATCCTGCCGGACTCGCAGCCGCAGATCGCGCAGGTCGTGCAATTGCTCAAGCAGGACGCCGCGTTGAAGCTGGCCGTCAACGGCTACACCGACGGCACCGGCGATGCCGCGCACAACAAGACGCTGTCGGAGGGCCGCGCCAAGGCGGTGGTCGCGGCCCTGGTTGCGCAGGGCATCGATGCGTCGCGGCTGAGCGCAGCCGGCTTCGGCGATGCCGATCCGGTGGCGGACAATGCGACCGAACAAGGCAAGTCGCAGAACCGCCGCGTCGAGTTGGTGAAGAAGAGCTGAGCCGCACTGGTCGCCGCTACGTGCAGTCAGCTGACGGCGCGTGCGGCGCGCGATGCGGCGCAACGGCATAGCCGATTGCGTCGCATCGTCGACCGCGCTGCATACACGCTCGTTTGCCGGCATGCGTTCCCGCAGTCGGACGCCTCCCACTCCATGGCGATCCACGTCTCATGCGTATCCTGATTCTCGGTGCCGGCGCGACCGGCGGTTACTTCGGCGGACGCCTGGCCCAGGCCGGCGTCGATGTCAGTTTCCTGGTGCGGCCGCCGCGGGCCGCGCGCCTGCAGCGCGACGATCTGCGCATCCGCAGTCCGCGCGGCGATGCGACGATCGCGGTGAACACGCTCACCGCCGAAACGCTGCCCGCTGCGGCGCAGGCGCGGCCGTTCGATCTGGTGCTGCTCAGCTGCAAGGCCTACGACCTGGACAGTGCGCTGGCCGCGGTGGCGCCGGCCGTGCACGACGGCACCAGCGTGTTGCCGATCCTCAACGGCCTGCGCCACTACCGGGCGCTGGATGCGCGCTTCGGTGCGGAACGGGTGATCGGCGGGCTGTGCTTCATCAGTGCGGTGCTCGATGCCGATGGCGCGATCCAGCACCTGGCCAAGCCGGCCTCGCTGACCTTCGGCGAGCGCGACGGCCGCGGCGCCGACAGCGCGCGCGTGCGCGCCCTGGCGGATGCATGCGCGCACGCCGACGTGGATCACCTGGCCACGCCGCGGATCGCGCAGGAGCAATGGATCAAGTACACCTTCCTCACCGCGTTGGCCGCAGCCACCTGCCTGATGCGTGCGCCGATCGGGCGCATCGTCGCCAGCGACGACGGCGTGGCGCTGGTGCGTGGCCTGTATGCCGAGTGCACGGCGGTGGCCGCGGCCGCCGGCGAAGCGGTGCCCGAGGCGGCGCAGGCCAGCGCGCTGCAGTTGCTGACCCACCCCGGATCGCCGATGAAGGCGTCGATGCTGCGCGACCTGGAAGCCGGGCAGCAGGTGGAAGCGCAACAGATCGTCGGCGACATGCTCGCCCGCGCCCGCGCCGCCGGGCACGAGGCACCGCTGCTGATGGCCGCGTACTGCCACCTGCAGGCCTACCAGGCCGGTCTGCCCGCGCGCTGACCCGCGCCGCGCGCGGTCGACGCGGCAATCGCCCTTCGCATCCCCATGGCACGCCGCGCGCCGCCGCAGGCGAGCGTGTGCCTGACCGCGAGGCGGCCACGCGTCTTCGCGCGCCGCTGACGTGCCTGGCGCCTATGCTCGCCCACCACACAGGGGCAAGCGACGGGCACGCGCATGGAAAAACTGTTCCGCGGCGGGCATTTCCTCATCATCCTGCTGTTCCTGCTGTGCGCGGCCGGGCTGATCTGCATGGCCGTGCTCGAGCTCTGGTACGGCCTGACGCCGGGCGGCGAACTGGTGGTGCGCGACCGCTTCAACGTGGTGCTGGAAGCGATCGGGTTGCTCACCGTGGCGCTGGTGACCCTGGAGCTGGGCCAGACCATCTACGAGGAAGAGGTGCAGCGCGACGTCAAGGTCAGCGGACCGACCCGGGTGCGACGCTACCTGTCGCGGTTCTTCGTGGTCATCGTCATTGCCCTGGCGATCGAGACCCTGGTGTCGATCTTCGAATTGATGCACGACGACCCGGCCAAGCTGCCCTACGCCGCCGCGGTCGGCCTGTGCGCGGCGCTGCTGCTGGTCGCCTGGGGCGTGTTCGTCAAGCTCAACCGCAGCGCCGAGGAACTGGAGCCGGAAGCCATGGCCGAAGCCAAGCGCGAGGACGCGCAGGTCGAGTGAGGCGGCGGCTGCCGCCCGGCAGGCCGCATTGCGCGTCTCGTAGGAGCGGCTTCAGCCGCGGCGACGCCTTGCCGGTAACGCCCGGTCGCGGCTGAAGCCGCTCCTACACCTGTTTACCGGCCGGCGCCTGCCCTCAGGCCGGCGTCGGCAAGCGGAAGAACGTCCGCGCGGCGGCAGTGCTGGAAGCAGCGACCGTGGCCACGTCCTCGCCACGGTCGCGCGCCAGCTCCTCGACGATGTGTGCGAGGAAGGCCGGTTCGTTGCGGCGATCCTTCGGCGTCGGCTTGAGCGTGCGCGGCAGCAGATACGGCGCGTCGGTCTCGATCATCAGCCGCTCGGCCGGAATGTGCTTCACCAGCTCGCGCAGGTGCGCACCGCGGCGCTCGTCGCACAGCCAGCCGGTGATGCCGATGTACCAATCGCGGTCCAGGTAGTCGAACAGTTCCTCGCGGCTGCCGGTGAAGCAATGCACCACCGCCGGGCCGAGCTTGCCGTCGAACTGGCGCATCAGCGCCATGAAGTCGGCATGGGCGTCGCGCTGGTGCAGGAACAGCGGCTTGCCGGTGTCCACCGCCAGCTGCAGTTGCCGCTCGAACGCGCGGTGCTGTGCCGGCCGCGGCGAGAAGTCGCGGAAGTAGTCCAGGCCGCACTCGCCCACCGCCACCACCTCGGCGTGCGTGTGCAGCGCGCGCAGTTCGGCGTCGCACTCGGCGGTGTACTCCACCGCGTGGTGCGGATGCACGCCGGCGGTGGCGTACAGCAGGCCCGGGTGCTGCTGCGCCAACTGCAACGCCAGCGGCGAGTGTTCGCGGCTGGCGCCGGTGACCACCAACTGCGCGACGCCGGCGGCGCGGGCGCGTTGCAGCACCGCGTCGCGGTCGCGATCGAAGGACTCGTGGGTGAGGTTGGCGCCGATGTCGATCAACTGCATGGGGCGGACGGCTGCAAGAAGGAGTGGCGCGGATTGTAGCGGTCCGGTGATCCACCCAGGGACGTCGCCGGCAGGCTGTACGCCCTGAAGCGTGTCATGCGCGGTGAAGCGAGACGCGGTACCGCAACGGACCTGGCACGCGCCAGGGCCTATCACCCATTCCTGGGCAGGCCCTAGGCAGGCGGCGGCATCTCCGCGCGCAACGACTGCAGTTCGCGTGCCAACAGCGCATCCACTTCGCCGGGCTGGAACTGCGCGGCGAACAGCGGCACCGCGAACCGGTAGTGCGCCCCATCATCGGTGCGGCGCAGCACGTGGGCCAACTGCAGGCGCGCCAGCGCGCGGCGCAGCAGTTCCGCGTCCATCGCGACGCCGGCAGCGTCGAAATCGGCCAGCATCCGCACCACGGCCGTCTGCGATCGCGCCGCCGGCCCGGCATGGTGCGCCTGAGCCACGCGGTAGACCAGGATCCGGTCGATCCGGCACGCCAGCGGGTCGGGGCTCAGCCGCGCCCAGCCGGCGAGCGCATCGGCCATCGCATCCGAGTGCATCGCCGCATGCACGGCCTGCGCCTCGATCAGGCGCTGCGCGCGCGGCAGGCGTTCCAGCAATTGCTGGCAGGCGATGGCGACCAGATTCGCACGCTGCCCGCAGGCCGTGGCCAGCGTCTCGGGCAGGCGATCTTCGCCGTAGTAGATCCCCAGGCGCGCCATCGGCTCGGTCGCCAACGCCACGCAGGCCTCGTGTTCCAGCCCGGCCAGGTGAATGACCTCGCCGAAGTTGCGGATCGGCGAGGCGTAGTCCAGCACCGCGGCTTCGTACAGGTCCCAGAACCCGGCAAGCATGAAGTGGCAGCGCCCCTCCTCGCTCAGCGCGCGCAGCGCCGCCAGTTGCGTGTAGCCGCTCGCCGCCTCCTCGCGCAGGAACAGGTCGGTCTCGTCCACCAGCAGCAACAGACGGCGCCCGCCGGCGCGCTGCGCCAGCGCGTCGACCAGCGCATTGATGCCGCTGTCGCCTGGCATCCGCAACTCGGCAGCCAGGCGCGCCGCCAGGCGGTGGTCGCGCAGCGACAGGTAGGTGCAATACATGTGCGGATGCCCGGCAAAGCGCCGTTCGATTGCCTTCATCAGGCTGGTCTTGCCCAGTTGTCGGCCGCCAACCAGCAGGTAGTTGCCGGGCTCGCGGTTGAGCACACGCGCCAGCAGCGCTTCCCGGCCGAAGAACGAGGCCGGACGGGTGATGCCGCCATGGGTCTGGTAGGGCGAGATGCGGGTCACCTTCAACTGCCGGGCCAGCAGCGCCACCAGCACCTCCGTCGCCTTGGGTCGCAGCAGCCATTCTGTCTGGCCGGCCTGGTCCAGGCACGCGCACAGGTTGGCCGGGTCGCTGGCGAAGCCCAGCAGATGCGCGTCGGCATCGGCGCCAGGGCTGACCACCAGCACCACGTCCTGCCCGCTGCGCATCCCGCGCAACTGCTCGACGATCGCCGCGCCGGGCAGGGCCGGATCGGGCTGGTAGAGCCATAGGCGTTCCAGTGCGATGGGCAGGCTCTGCGGCAACGCCCACAGCCAGACCTGGCCGGGCAGCGTCCAGTCGGTCGCGCGCGTGGCCACGGCCTCTACGCGCGCCGCCAGCGCCGCCGCACGCAGGTCCGCGCCACCGCGCGCATAGGCCATCGCCTCGCGCCAGCGCGCCCCCGCGATGCCGGCAGCCAGCAGCACGCCGTCGCGCGCACGGATCCAGCCCAGTTTCCGGTGCAACTGCGGCAGTGTGCCAATCGGGTGCCGGAACACGCGCCGCGGCACGCGCACGACGTCCAGCATCGCCGGGCGCACGCGCCACCACAGCAGCGCCAGCGCCAGCAGCAGCGCGATCGCGGTGGCGAGCAGCAACGCCAGCCATTCGACGATGGTCCATGGCGCCGAGTGGCGGCATTCCTGTGGGATCAGCGCTGCCGCCGAGGGGGGTGGAATCCCGGGACGGCAGTGCCATGCCTGCGAGGCGGGATCCAGCCGGTAGATCAGCGCCCGTCCACGCAGGCCGGACTGCGGCGGGAACAGATTGGTGTAGCGGAAGCGCAGTTCGAACTCGGCCGGCGCATCGACGGTCACCACCGCCTGCGCCGCATCCTGCACGCCAGGCAAGGCCGGCGCCGTGGGCCACTGCCGATGGATCAGCCAATGCGACAGCGCCTCCTCGCGGATCAGCAGCATGTCGATGCGGCTGCGCTGCAGCAGCATCAGGGTCTGGCCATCGCGCTGCGCGCGCCAGGCGATCCAGGGATTGAGCCAGGGGGCGAACAGCAGACTCACCAGAAACCAGGTGGCAAGCGCGAGCGCCAGCAGCCGCAGCCAACGCAGGTGCGCGGCAGCGGCCCTCACGCAGCGCCGCCGTCGAGCTGATGGACGATGGTGCGAGCGGCACGGCGGATCGCCTCGCAGCGCCATTCCAGCCAGTTGCCGTCGGGATGCCTGCGCGCCACCAGCAGGTTGCTCCAGTACAGATGGCGCAGCAGCGGGTCCAGCAGGTACGGGCGTGCCGGTGCCAGCCGTGGCTGGTCCAGCCAGCCTTGCACGATGCCACGCTGCATCGGGTCGCGCAGCAGCGGCAGCAACGCCTGCCACAGCGGCGGGTGGCAGGCCAACTGTTCGGTCACGTCCTCATCGCTGGGATCGTCCTGCGCCAGCAGCAGGAGCGCCGCGCTGGCCAGCAGCGGGTGGCCGCCGGACAGGCGTAGCGCGCGCGCCGCGGCCTGCACGGTCGGTGCGGGATCCGCGGCCATGCGCTGCAGGTCGGCCACGGTCAGTTCCGGCCAGGTCTCCGTGGTGGCGATGTTGAGCAGCGACAGGTCCCCGCCCTGGTACTTGAGGTCGGCCAGCGCCGCGCCGCCGCAGATCATCAGGTGCAACTGCCCACTGTACATCTCGCTGAGGCTGCGCAGGATTCCCGCCAGCAGATGGCGCTGCGCGGGCGCGCCCTGCTCGAAGCGGCTGACCAGACAGAACAGCGAGCCCGGTGCACGCAACAGGCGGCCCAGCCCGGTCTCGAAGTCGTAGTCCGACGCCACCCCCTCCATGCCGCACTGCCGGCCCAGCGCGGCAAAGTAGGCGTCGGCATCCTCGCCGGCGCTGAAGGAGGGCTGCAGGTGCAGGACCCGCTCGCGACCGTAGCGCGCCTGCGCCTGCGCCAGGATCGCAGCCCGCTCCGGCGGCTGCCCCCAGTGCGCCTGGGTGAGCAGCAACAGCACCGGATAGGGGCGCAGCTGCTGCAGCCGCTCGAACAACCGGGTCACGGTCGTGTCAACCGACGTCGGCAAGGACGATGCCGATGCCGGTGCGGACGCCACCGCGGCGGCAGCTGTCGGCTCGGCCGGGAATTCGGCTTCGAAGCCGGCCGCGACCAGCAACCGATTGGCTTCCGCTTCGGTCAAGCGCAGGTAGTTGGCGCAGGCAAGCACCTTGTCGCGGTGCTTGCGGTTGGGCAGCGAATAGCCGTGCCGCCAGTTGTTGACCGCCTCGCGGCTGATCCCGATCTCGCTGGCCACGCCGGCGGCGCTGGCACGAATCCGGCGCATGTGGCGGGTCAGCAGGTCGGGGAACTCCGAAACGGGCATGCAATGGATCCGGATCAGCGGGCAGTAGGTCACCCTAACTACCGCATCATCGCTGTCAATCGGCACCATGCCTGCGGTCCCGTCCGCCGCTCAGGCCGCGGGTGGCGCCGGCGGCATCGGCGGTGCCTGAGGCGCCTGAGGTGCCTGAGGTGCCTGCGCCACGAACAGGCGACGGGTGATCAACAGGTACACGACGAAGATCAGCACGCTGAGCAGCGGCAGACCGAACGCCAGCCGCCGCAGCACCGCGCCCAGGTGCTTGTTGCCCTCCAGCTTGTCCAGTCGATCGAACTGGGACGGCTTGGCATTGGCGTAGGCCACGCGTACGTTGGCGCCTTCCTCCATGTAGGGTGCCGCGTTGTCCTCGGACGTCTCGAACGCGCCTTCATAGCGCTTGCCACCGGCCTCGAACCCGTAGCGGAAGTGGTAGGTGCGCGAGACGCGGCCCTTGCGGCCGCGCTCCTCCTCGATATGGTCCAGGTGCACCGGCGCATCGACCACGCTGTGGTCCTTCAGGATCGCATTGGCCCGGTGATAGCCGGCCAAGCCGGACAGGCCGAGGAACGCGGCCACGACCACGAACGCCGCCAGGCACAGCCATTTGGACAGCCTGCGCAGCACGGCATGGGATTTTTCGGATACGGGAATGCTGATCATTGGTGGTCCCCTGGAAATCGTGATGGTTGCCGGCGACATGCGCGCCACCGGATGCAGTGCAGTCTGGCGACGGCCGCCAGCGCGTTGCAGCACCAATGCGTCAAGTGCCAGACGCGGCGGTTGACGCTGCGTCAAGCGCCGCCGCGCGCGCCGCCATGGCGCATTCCACGTATCCTTGCCGCGCATGACGCACGCTGCATTTCCGATCGATCCGCTGCTGCCGCAGATCCGCGACAGCCTCGCCGCCCATCCGCGCCTGGTGCTGGAAGCCCCGCCCGGCGCCGGCAAGACCACCCAGGTGCCGCCGGCGCTGCTCGACGCGCCCTGGCTGCAGGGCCGGCGCATCGTCATGCTGGAACCACGCCGGGTCGCCGCGCGCAGCGCCGCCACCTTCATGGCCCGGCAGCGCGGCGAAGCGCCGGGCGAGACCGTCGGCTACCGCATCCGCTTCGAGAACAAGGTTTCCGCGCGTACCCGCATCGAGGTGGTCACCGAGGGCATCCTGACCCGCCTGCTGCAGGACGACCCGATGCTTGATGGCATCGGCGCGCTGCTGTTCGACGAATTCCACGAGCGCCACCTGGCCGCGGACCTGGGCCTGGCGCTGGCCCTGGACGTGCAGGCGCAGGTGCGCGAGGACCTGCGCATCGTGGTGATGTCGGCCACGCTGGACGGCGAGCGCCTGGCGCAGTTCCTCGACGCGCCGCGGCTGTCCAGCGCCGGGCGTAGTTTCCCGGTGGAAATCGCGCACTTCCCGGCGCGGCGCGAGGAATCGCTGGAAGCGCAGGCCCGGCGTGCGGTGGAGCATGCGCTGCAGCAGCATCCGGGCGACGTGCTGGTGTTCCTGCCCGGGCAGCGCGAGATCGGACGGGTGCAGGCGGCGCTGGCGACGGCGGGGGTTGGCGTCGAGGGGGCAT
Organism: Xanthomonas indica; assembly: GCF_040529045.1. Lineage (NCBI taxonomy): Bacteria > Pseudomonadati > Pseudomonadota > Gammaproteobacteria > Lysobacterales > Lysobacteraceae > Xanthomonas > Xanthomonas indica. Next base: position 365,655 of record NZ_CP131914.1, read on the forward strand.
CCGCCGCCGCGTCGAGCGTTACCCCAGCAGACACCGCTTCCGGCGCGCCCTCATCCGGTGCTGCGCGCCACCTTCTCCCGGAGGAAGAAGGGAGGGGGGTGGAGGTGTTGCCGCTGCATGGCGAGTTGCCGGTGGAACAGCAGAGCAAGGTGCTGCAGCCCGATCCGCAGGGACGGCGGCGCGTGGTGCTGGCAACCAACGTCGCCGAGTCCTCGGTGACGCTGCCCGGGGTGCGCGTGGTGATCGACGCCGGGCTGGCGCGCGAGCCGCACTACGATCCCAACAGCGGCTTCTCGCGGCTGGACGTGGCCGCCATCGCCCAGGCCTCGGCCGACCAGCGCGCCGGGCGCGCCGGCCGCGTCGCCAGCGGCTGGGCCTACCGCTTGTGGCCGCAGTCGCAGCGCCTGGAGGCGCAGCGCCGCGCCGAGATCCTGCAGGTGGAACTGGCCGGGCTGGCACTGGAACTGGCCGCCTGGGGCAGCGACGGGCTGCGCTTCGTCGATCCGCCACCGGCCGGCGCGCTGGCCGCCGCGCGTGAGTTGCTGCAGCGGCTGGGTGCGCTCGGCGCGAACGGCACCATCACCGCCAGCGGCCGGCGCATGCTCGCGCTGGGCACCCATCCACGCCTGGCGGCGATGCTGCTGGCGGCGAACGATGCACGTGCGCAGGCGCTGGCCTGCGACCTCGCCGCCCTGATCGAAGCACGCGACCCGCTGCGCCAGGGTGGCGATGCGCTGGCCGCGCGCTGGCGCGCCCTGGCCGCGTTCCGACGCGGCCGCGTGCCGCACGACGCCAACCGCGGTGCGCTGGCGGCGATCGACGCGGCCGCCAAGCAATGGCGGCGGCGCCTGCGCAGCGACGCCGCGGCGCCGGACAGCCTGGAGGCGCATGAACTCGGCGATCTGCTGGCGCATGCCTTTCCCGATCGCATCGGTACGCGCCACCCCAGCGATCCGCTGCGCTACCAGTTGGCCAACGGTCGCAGCGTGCGCCTGTTCGAGCACAGCGACCTGCGCGGCGAGCCCTGGCTGGTCGCCACCGAGTTGCGTCACGAGGCCAAGGACGCGTTGCTGCTGCGCGCCGCGCCGGTGGACGAGACCTATCTGCGCGCGCAATTCCCGCAGCGCTTCGCGCAAGAGGACGTGGTGCGTTGGGATCCCGAACGGCGTGCGCTGAGCGCGCTGCGCGAGACCCGCTTCGATCGCATCGTGCTCGACAGCCGCCCCGCCGGCCGCGTCGCGCCGGCGCAGGCGGCCGCAGCGCTCACCGAGGCGGTCCGCGAACTGGGGCTGCAGGCGCTGCCCTGGAGCGAGGGCCTGGCGCAGTGGCGCGCGCGGGTGGCCGGGCTGCGCCAGTGGATGCCGGAACTGGAGCTGCCGGACCTGGGCGACGCCGCGCTGCTGGACAGCCTCGACGACTGGCTGCGCCCGGCCTTCGCCGGCAAGACCCGGCTTGACGCGCTCGGCGAGGACGAGCTGGGCGAGGCGCTGAAGGCGCGGCTGCCGTGGGACCGGCGCCAGGCCATCGACCGTCATGCCCCGGTGCGCATCGCCGTGCCCTCGGGCATGGAACGGCGCATCGACTACAGCGTGGACCACGCCGGACAGCCGCAGCCGCCGGTGCTGGCGGTCAAGCTGCAGGAACTGTTCGGCCTGGCCGACACCCCGCGCATCGCCGACGGCCGCGTGCCGCTGCTGCTGCACCTGCTCTCGCCCGGCGGCCGGCCGCTGCAGGTCACCCAGGACCTGCGCAATTTCTGGTCCAGCACCTATCCGGAAGTGAAGAAGGAAATGAAGGGGCGCTATCCGCGCCACCCCTGGCCGGACGACCCCTGGACTGCCACCGCCAGCCATCGCGCCAAGCCGCGCGGTACCTAGGCGTCATTGATCGCCCGAGCACGCCGCGCCACGATGGCGCGGAGTTGTGCAAGGGGAGCGGGAGGAGGTGGACGCCAGTCCATGCCCGTGGACGACGCGGACGCACGCAACGTGGTCGATCGGACCGAATAGGCAGGCGCAAGGCCGACGTCATGCCGCTGGAACCGACGACAAGCCAGGCGCCGCGCGACGCACCACCGGCAGCGCGTCGCAGGCCCACGCGGCGCACGCCGGGGCGGATCGCGCGTTGCCACCCACGTCCCCGCATTCAGCCGGCAGACGAATCCGCGGCGCTGCGCTAACGCCCCGTATACGGCACGGGGGCGACACTGCAGGCCTTCATTCCTGCCAGTAGGGGACGCCCATGAGCAAGCTGACCATCATCACCGACCGCGCCCTGGATCTCGCCAGCCACGCCGGCGACAGCCTCAAGCATCTCGGCCCGCAGGCGAACAAGTGGCTGCAGTCGGGCAAGGCGGTGAGCGCGCTCAAGGCCGGTGCCGCGCTGGGTGCAGTGAAGACCGGCACCAAGGTCGCGCGCACCGCAGTGCGCCGCAACCCGGCCGTGGCCATCGCCGCCGCCGCGGTGGGCGTCGGCCTGCTCGGCTACGCCATCTACCGCAAGCGCCAGCGCGACAAGGGCGCGCCGATCGAAGGCAATGCGCAGCGCATCGAAGCCGCCAGCAAGCGCGGCAATACCGGCGCCCGCCGCAGCGCCGCCAGCACCCGCAACTCGCGCCGCGCTGCAGCCACGCAGGACGCCGCGACCGAAGAGTGAGGTTGCGCGAGCGGCCTGAGGGCCGCCGCAGCGGCGCACACAGCGACCGGGAGAGATCCCGGTCGCTTTTTTATGGGTTCGCTGCGCCCCCGCTCTTCCAACGTAGGAGCGGCTTCAGCCGCGACCGGAAGGGTTACGAGATCCTCATGTCGCGGCTGAAGCCGCTCCTAGGCGTGACTCGGCACACCACGCACTACAACGCACGCCACGCGCCCGGCGCCAACCCGTCCACCCGGTGCGCGCCCATCGCCGCGCGCACCAGCCGCAGCGTCGGCAGGCCGACCGCCGCGGTCATCCGCCGCACCTGGCGGTTGCGGCCTTCGCGCAGCACGATCTGCAGCCAGGCATCGGGCACGCTCTTGCGAAAGCGTACCGGCGGATCGCGCGGCCACAGCGCTGGCGGTGCCTCCAGCAATGCCACCTGCGCCGGCGCGGTCGGGCCATCGTTCAACAGCACGCCGTCGCGCAGGCGCTGCAATTGTTCTGGTTGTGGCGCGCCCTCCACCTGCACCCAGTAGGTCTTGGGCTGCTTGTGCCGTGGATCGGTGAGGCGATGTGCCAGCGCGCCGTCATCGGTCAGCAGCAGCAGGCCTTCGCTGTCGTAGTCCAGGCGTCCGGCCGCATACACGTCGGCAGGCAGGCCGAACTCGGCCAGGGTCCGCCGCGGCGGCGTACTGCGGTCGGTGAACTGGCACAGCACGTTGAAGGGCTTGTTGAAGGCGATCAGCATCGGCGGGAACGGCGGCGGGCCTGCGCCGCACGGCGCGGCGCAGGCATTGTCCCATGCACCTGCGCCGCGTCGCCCGCGCGCCGGCTCAGCGCTTGACGAACTTCAGGGTCATCCGGTCGCTCTCGCCGATCGCCTGGTACTTGGCGTCGTCGGCGGCCTCGTGCTGGTTGCTCGGCGGCAGCGTCCACACGCCGCCCGGGTAGTCCTTGCTGTCGCGCGGATTGGCGTTGAGCTCGCTCTTGCCGGCCAGCTTGAAGCCGGCCGCCTCGGCCATGGCGATCACCTGCGCCTGGCCGACATAGCCGCTCTTGTCGTCGGCCGGCACGTCGGCCTTGGCGCGGTGCTCGACCACGCCGAGCACGCCGCCGGGCTTGAGCACCTGGTAGAAGCCCTTGAACATGCCCTCGGCCTGCCCGGCCATGCGCCAGTTGTGCACGTTGCGGAAGGTCAGCACCAGGTCGGCCGAGCCGGGCGGGCCGAACACCGGCGCGTTCGGCGCATACGCGACGATGCGCGCGCGGTCGTACTGGGCCGGCGCCGCGGCGAACTTCTGTTCCAGGCCGGCGCGCGCCTTCTGCTGGTAGTCGCGGCCGCGCCCTTCCGGCACGGCTGCCGGATCCACCACCGCGGCGATGTACTGACCATGCTCGCGCAGGTACGGCGCCAGGATCTCGGAATACCAGCCGCTGCCCGGGGTGACCTCGATGACCGTCTGGGTCGGCTTGATGCCGAAGAACGCCAGCGTCTGCCCGGGGTGGCGATAGGCGTCGCGGGCGACGTTGGCGCGGTCGCGCCAGCTGCCGTTGATCGCCGCCTGCAGCGATGCGTCCGGCGCCGGCAGCGTCGCGGTGTCGGCGGGCTTGATCGCCTGCGCCGCGGGAGCGAGCAAGGCGGTGGCGACGGCCAGGGTGCAGGCGCAGGCGAGCGAGGTTCGAAGCGTCATGGCAGGCATCCGCAAGAGAGGTGGCGCGAGCCTAGCACGCGACCCGGCAAGGCCGAATGTTGCACTCCCGTTAGCGCGGATCACGCTGGCGGAACGCTGTTTTCGCGAGCATTTGACGGTTGCCAAACCCCTGGCGACTATCCTGTCGCCTTCCCCCACAGTGGAGCGTTTTCCATGCTGCACACGCGCGAACTCGGCCGCTCCGGCCTGCATGCGGCACCGTTGGCGTTCGGCGGCAACGTGTTCGGCTGGAGCGCCGACGCCAAGACCTCCTTCGCCCTGCTCGACGCCTTCGTCGAGGCCGGCTGCAACCTCATCGACACCGCCGACATCTACTCGGCCTGGGTGCCCGGCAACCGCGGCGGCGAATCGGAAACGCTGATCGGGCAGTGGCTCAAGCGCAGCGGCAAGCGCGACAAGGTGCTGATCGCGACCAAGGTCGGAAAGTGGGCCGAGCGCCCGGGTCTGTCCGCCGACAACATCGCCGCTGCCGCAGAGGACTCGCTGCAGCGCCTGCAGACCGACGTCATCGATCTGTACCAGGCGCACGAAGACGACGATTCGGTACCTCTGGAAGCCACCCTGGCGGCGTTCGGGCGGCTGATCGAACAAGGCAAGGTGCGCGCGATCGGCGCCTCCAACTACAACGCCGCGCGCCTGCGCGAGGCCCTGAACGTCTCCGCGCAGTACGGCCTGCCCCGCTACGAGACGCTGCAGCCGGAGTACAACCTGTACGACCGCGCCGGCTACGAGGCCGAGCTGGAGCCGCTCGTGCGCGAACAGGGCCTGGGCGTGCTGTGCTACTACGCGCTGGCCAGCGGATTTCTCAGCGGCAAGTACCGCCGCGCCGAAGATGCCGGCAAGAGCCAGGCGCGCGGTGCCAGCGTGGTCGCGCGTTATCTCAACGCGCGCGGCCTGCGCATCCTCGCCGCGCTCGACGACATCGCCGGCAAGCATGCCGCCACGCCCACGCAGGTGGCGCTGGCCTGGTTGATGGCGCGGCCCGGCATCGTCGCGCCGATCGCCAGCGCGACCAGCCTGGAACAGTTGCAGGACCTGCTCGCCGCCGCGCGCCTGCAGCTGTCGGCCGAAGACATCGCGCAATTGAATACCGCAAGTGAGGAAACCGCATGACCGCCCCCACCCAGACCACCCGCATCGTGCTCGCCTCGCGCCCGCAAGGCGCGCCGGGCACCGACAACTTCCGCACCGAGCAGGCGCCGCTGGCGCCACCCGGCCCCGGCCAGGTGCTGCTGCGCAACCGCTGGCTGTCGCTGGACCCGTACATGCGCGGGCGCATGAGCGATGCGCCGTCCTACGCGCCGCCGGTGCAGCTGGGCGAGACCATGGTCGGCAGCACCGTGGCCGAGGTGCTGCAATCCAATTCCCCCGACCACGCGCCGGGCGATCTGGTGCTGGTGCAGAACGGCGGCTGGCAGACCCATCTGGTCGTCGACGGCGCCAGCCTGCGGCGCAAGCTCGACCGCGACTCGCCGCTGCCGCCGAGCACCGCGCTCGGCGTGTACGGCATGCCCGGCTTCACCGCCTATGCCGGCCTGCACGAGATCGGCAAGCCCCAGCCCGGCGAGACCGTCGCGGTGGCCGCGGCCACCGGCCCGGTCGGCGCCACGGTGGCGCAGATCGCCAAGCTGCGTGGGGCGAAGGTGATCGCCATCGCCGGCGGCGCGGAGAAATGCCGCTACCTGCGCGAGGAACTGGGTGTGGACGTGGCCCTGGACCACCGCGCCAAGGACTTCGCCGAGCAGTTGCGCGCCGCCGCGACCGACGGCATCGACGTGTACTTCGAGAACGTCGGCGGCCACGTGTTCGATGCGGTGCTGCCGCTGCTCAACGACTTCGCGCGGGTGCCGGTGTGCGGCACCATCGCCACCTACAACGCCAACGGCGCCCTGCCGCCGGGGCCGGACCGGCTCCCGGCGCTGATGGGCCAGGTACTGCGCCAGCGCCTGACCTTGCGCGGCTTCATCGTCGGCGACTTCGTCAAGCTGTACCCGGAGTTCCTGCGCGAGATGGGCGCGTGGCTGGCCGAGGGCCGCGTGCGCTATCGCGAACACGTGGTGGACGGGCTGGAGAACGCCCCGCAGGCCTTCATCGACATGCTCAGCGGCGGCAACTTCGGCAAGCTGGTGGTGCGGTTGGGCGACTGAGGCCGGGGACCGAAACTCGAACCCCTCGTAGGAGCGGCTTTAGCCGCGACCGGGCGTCCCCGGGAACGCCCGGTCGCGGCTGAAGCCGCTCTTACAAGGATCGAGGATCGTCATCCGCCACCTGGTGGATGACGATACTCGCGCACACCGCGGCATCGACGCCCGCGGATGCAGCCACTACCATCGGACGCATTGCCGCCGCCGCCGCTTCCATGTCCGATTCCCCGCGTCCCCCTCGTGCACGCCGCACCGCGCGTGCCGCCACCGCCCCCACCCCGCCCGAGCGTGGCCTGGCCGCGGAGCTGATGCGGCGCATCGGCGAGTGCGAAGGCGACCCGAACTTCATGACCTCGCTGGCGCGCGGTCTGGCCGTGCTCAGCGCCTTCGGCCAGCACAGCCGCGACGTCAGCATGGCCCAGCTCAGCGCCGACACCGGCATCCCGCGCGCGGCGGTGCGGCGCGTGCTGTACACGCTGGAGAAGCTGGGCTACGCCGGCACCCACGGCCGCGGCTACGTGCTGCTGCCGCGTGCGCTGGGCATCGGCAGCGGCTACCTGTCCACCGCCGCCCTGTCGGTGGCGGCGCAGCCGGTGCTGGATGCGCTGCGCGACGACCTGCACGAGTCCTGCTCGCTGGGCGTGCTCGACGGCGACGACCTGCTGTACGTGGCGCGCGCGGAAACCGTGCGGATCATGTCGATCGGCCTGCGTGCGGGCAGCCGCCTGCCCGCCTACTGCACCTCGATGGGCCGGGTGCTGCTGGCCGCGCAGCCGGGCGACACCTTGAACAGCTACCTGGACCGCAATCCGCTGCGCCCGCGCACCGAACGTACCGTCACCGACCGTGCGCAGTTCCAGGCCCTGCTCGAACGCGTGCAGCGCGACGGCCATGCCATTGTCGACCAGGAACTGGAGATCGGCCTGCGCTCGGTGGCGGTACCGGTGCGCAACCGCCAGGACCGCGTGGTGGCCGCGCTCAATGTCGGCAGCTCGGTGGCGCGGATGACCCTGGGCAGCCTGCAGAGCACGGTGTTGCCGGCACTGCGGCAGGCGGCACAGCGCCTGAGCCGGGTACTGGACTGAGCGCCGCCGGGGCCGCGCCGAGCCGTCGCGTCACCCACCAGAACAGCAGCGCCAGCAAGCTGACCGCCGCCCCCAGGCGACACACGCCGGTCCAACCTGCCTGGGCATAGGTCGCGGTCGTGCCGATCGCGCCCAGTCCGCTGCCCACTGCGTAGAACAGCATGTACAGGCCGATCAGCCGACCGTGCGCGTGCGGCCGGTCGCGCAGGATCATGCTCTGGCTGGTGACGTGCAAGGCCTGCCCGGCCAGGTCGAGCAGGACGATGCCGAGCACCAGCGCGGCGAGCGACTGCGGCAGCCACGACAGCGGCCACCAGGCCAGCACCAACACCACCAGCGCCGCGGCGCTGGTGCGCTGGGCATGGCCGCGGTCGGCCCAGTGTCCGGCCCGCGCGGCCGCCAGCGCACCGACCGCGCCGACCAGACCGAAGGCGCCGATGGCGGTGTGCGAGAACGCGTACGGTGGTGCGCGCAACGGCAGCACCAGCGCGCTCCAGAAGATGTTGAACGCCGCGAACATCAACAGCGCCAGCACGCCGCGCACCTGCAACACACGCTCCTGCCGCAGCAGCGTCAGCATGGACGCGATCAGGCGCAGATAGCGCAGTGGCTGCGGCGCCACCGGGAGCGCCGGCAACCAGCGCCACAGCGGCAGCGCGAGCGCCAGCATCAGCGCCGCGGCGCCGGCATAGACCGCGCGCCAGCCGGCCAGGTCGCTGATGCCGCCGGCGAACACCCGCGCCAACAACAGGCCGATGAACACACCGCCCTGCGCCGCACCGACCACCCGCCCCTGCTCCTGCGGCGCCGCGGCGCTGGCGGCATAGGCGATCAACCCCTGGGTCATCGCCGTGCCCAGCATGCCGACGGCGAGCATGCCGGCCAGCAACACCGGCGCCGACCGCGCCAGGCTCACCGCGACCAGCGTCACGACCAGTCCCAGCGCCTGCGCTGCCATCAGACGCCGACGCTCCACCAGGTCGCCCAGCGGCACCAGCAACAGCAGGGCCAGCGCGCAGCCGACCTGGGCGGCGCTGACCACGCCGCCCACCGCTGCCGGGCCGATGCGGAAATCCGCTGCCAGCGCATCCAGCAGCGGCTGCGCGTAATAGACGTTGGCCACGCTCAGGCCACTGGCGATGGCGAACAGCCAGACCAGGCGACGCGGCATGGAGGGCGCAGCGGTGACGGATTGCATGATCGAAGACTTGCCCTTTCCAGTTTCAAAACGAAACTTGTTCCAGGCTAGGTCGATAGGTTTTAAAATGCAACCACTGCCGCCGAGCGCCGACCGGAAACGCCGATGCCGTCCCGCCCTGCCCTACCCGCGTCGCCCTGCCCGGTGGCGCGCAGCGCCGACCTGATCGGCGACCGCTGGTCACTGCTGATCGTGCGCGATGCCTTCGATGGCATACGCCGCTTCGGCGACTTCCAGCGCAGCCTGGGCATGGCCCGCAACATCCTGGCCGACCGGCTGCGCAAGCTGGTCGAGGCCGGCATCCTGGAGACGCGCGAGGCCTCCGACGGCAGCGCCTACCGCGAGTACGCGCTGAGCGCCAAGGGCGAGGACCTGTTCGCGGTGGTGCTGGCGCTGCGGCAATGGGGCGAACGGCATCTGTTCGACCACGGCGAGCGCCACTCGGTGCTGATCGACACGCGCACCGGCAAGCCGGTCGCGCGCATGCTGCCGCGCGCCGCCGACGGCACGCGGCTGAGCCCGGCGGTCACCGTCGTGCGGAAGGTGCGCTGAGCGCGCGCGGCGCGCGCTATGCGCCGCCTTCGGCGGCCTGCTCGGCCAGGATCGGCGCAGCCAGGGCGAAGGCATGGTTGGCCGCCGGCACGCCGCAATAGATTGCCGCCTGCAGCAGCACTTCCTTGATCTCGTCGGCGCTCACGCCATTGTTGCGCGCGGCGCGCACGTGCAGCTTGAATTCCTCGTCGTGGCCGCGCGCCACCATCATCGCCAGGGTCAGCAGCGAGCGCGTGTGCCGCGGCAGGCCCTCGCGGGTCCACACTGTGCCCCAGGCGGTGCGGGTGATGAACTCCTGGAATTCCTCGGTGAACGGCGTGCGTGCGGCCAGCGAGCGGTCGACGTGGGCATCGCCGAGCACCGCACGGCGCACCTGCAGGCCGGCGGCGTAGCGTTCGTTCTCGTGCATCGGGGCAACTCCTGGAACGTGGGGAAAAGGCGGGCGCGATCTACTGCAACAGGAAGCGCAGCAGCGCGTCGTTGAAGGCGTGCGGCGACTCCACGTTGCACAGGTGGCGGCCGTGCACCTCGGCGGCGTCGCCCTGCGCCACCTGCGCGGCGATGGCCTGCAGATCGGCCGGCGGACACACCGGGTCGTCATGGCCGGCCACGGCCAGCACCGGCACGCGGATCTCGCCCAGGCGCGTGCGGAAGTCGGCCTCGGCCAGCGCCTGGCAGCAGCCGATGTAGGCCTGCGCGTCGGTGGCGCGGAAGCTCTCCAGGATCGCCTCGACGGTAGCCGGCTGCGCCTCGACGAAGGCCGGGGTGAACCAGCGCGTGCGGGTGCCTTCGCACAGCGGTGCCAGGCCCTCGGTGCGGACCTGGTCGATGCGCGCCTGCCAGCTCTCGGCGCTGCCGATCCTGGCCGCGGTGGCGCACAGGGTGAGGCTGAGCAGGCGCTCGCCGGCATGCAGCCCCAGCCACTGCCCGGTCAGCCCGCCGATCGACAGGCCGCAGAAGTGGCTGCGTTCGATCGACAGCGCATCCCAGAGCGCCAGCACGTCGCCGCCGAGATCGGCCATGGCGTACGGCGCGGGCGCGGCGGTGGAAGCGCCGTGGCCGCGGCGGTCGTAGCGCAGCACGCGGAAATGCGGCGCCAGCGCCGCGATCTGCGCGTCCCACATGTGCAGGTCGGTGCCGAGCGAATTGCACAGGGTCAGCCACGGACGGCCTTCGCTGCCGTCGATGCGGTAATGCAGACGATGCGTGGGCAGGTCGAGGATCGGCATGGTCGGCGCTCGCTTGGAGAGGGGATTGGGCCGTCGCGCAGCAAACCGCGCGGCACCGGCAAGTCTAGAACGTGGCGCCGGCGCTGCGGCAGACAGGCACGGCGCCGCTCACCCGCGCGCCTGCGCGGCGAGTACGCGCGCGATCCACACCGTGGCCATGCCGCGCCAGCTGTCGCTGGCGAACAGCGCATCCAGATCCGCCGGCGCCAGCACCGCGGTCACCTGCGGCTCCTCGGCCAGCACCGCGCGCAGGTGCTGCTGCGTGGCCAGCGCACGACGCACCGCCGTTTCCACCAGCGCGTGCGCGGCAGCCTTGCCCAGATGGGCGGCGAGAGTCACCGCCACCGCCTCGGCATAGAGCAGGCCGCCGTGGCTGTCCAGATGCGCGGCCATGCGCGCGCGGTCCAGTTCCAGGCCCTCGGCCAGCACCCGCACCTGGGCCAGGCTGCCGGCGCTCAGGCGCACCAGTTCCGGCAGGGTCTCCCATTCGGCATGCCAACCGCCGACCGCGCGCTCGTGTTCCTGCGGCAGCGCCGCGCACAGGGTCGCGAGCAGGCCCGGCGCGCGCGTGGCCGCGGCGATCGCGACAACGCAGCCCACCGGATTGCGCTTGTGCGGCATCGCCGAGGAACCACCCTTGCCCGCCGCGGCAGGTTCGAAGGCCTCGGCCACTTCCGACTGCATCAGCAGGGCGACGTCGCGACCGATCTTGCCGAGGCTGCCGGCCAGCAGCGCGAACGCCGCGCCGATCTCGCCGATCCGGTCGCGCGCCGCATGCCAGGGCAGCGCCGGCAGCGGCAGGCGCAGCTCCGCCGCCAGCGCCTCGGCCACGGCCAGGCCTTGCGACTGCAGCGCGGCCAGGGTGCCGGCGGCGCCGCCGAACTGCAGCACCAGCGCATCCTCGCGCAGCGCCTGCAGGCGCCGACGACTGCGCTGCAGCGCGTCCAGCCAACCGGCGGCCTTCAGCCCGAAGGTCACCGGCACCGCCTGCTGCAGCAAGGTGCGTCCGGGCAGGCCGGTGTCGCGCTCGCGCTGCGCCAGTGCCGCCAGCGCCGCGCACAGCGCGTCCAGTTGCGCCTCCACATGGTCGAGCGCGGCGCGCAGCTGCAGCACCGCACCGCTGTCGATGATGTCCTGGCTGGTCGCGCCCCAGTGCACCCAGCGCGCGGCGTCCTCATCGGCGGCGGCGACCTGCGCGGTGAGCGCCTTGACCAGCGGGATCGCCGGATTGCCGGCCAGCGCGGTGGCGGCGGCGAGCGCGGGCACGTCGTAGCGCGCGGCATCGCAGGCCGCGGCGATCGGCGCCGCCGCACTGGCCGGGATCACCCCGCAACGCGCCTGCGCGCGTGCCAGCGCCGCTTCCACGTCGAGCATGGCCTGCAGGCGGGCTCGGTCATCGAACAGTGCATCGACGGCCGGATCGCCGAACAGCGGACGCAACAGGGACTCGGAGACGCTCATCGGTTCGTATGCGGTGGAGAGATCATGCAGCGTAACCGCTGCGGCCTGTGCAGGATGTCGCCGCGCTCAGTAGCGGAAGAACACGGTCTCGTGCTCGCCCTGCATGCGCACGTCCCACTGGTAGCGGTGCGCCGCCAGCGGTTGCGCGATCAGGGTGGCGCGGCGCTCGGCCGGCACCTGCGCCAGGATCGCATCGCCGTCCAGGTCGTCGTCGCCGAAGTACAGCCGCGTCGGCGCGGCGCGCAGCAGGCCGCGCATGAACACCAGCACCACCAGGTGAGGCGCCTGCAGGCCCTTGGGCCCAGCGACGCGCCCGGGCTTGACCGTGCGGAAGGCGAAGCGGCCCTGCGCGTCGGTCGGCACCCGGCCCCAGCCGTGGAAGGCGGGATCGTGTTCGCCGCGGCGCGGATCGGCGGCATGGTCGTAGATGCCGGCGGCATCGGCCTGCCAGATTTCCAGCAGCGCATCGCCGACCGGCACGCCATGGCCGTCGAACACGCTGCCGGCGATCTCCACATGCGTGCCCTGCGCCTGCGCCGGCGCGATCTCGGTGCGGTACAGCGGCTCCAGCCCGATCCGGTAGTAGGGGCCGACCGTCTGCGAAGGGGTTGCCTGGAAACTCATCGCCTCACTCCCAAGGGGTCTGCTTGCGTCCGCGCAGGACGATGTCGAAACGGTAGCCCAGCGCGAACTCGTTGGCGGTGTTCTCCCAGTCGAACGTGGAGACCATGCGCTCGCGCGCCTTGGGATCCTCCACGCAGTTGAAGATCGGGTCGAACGCCAGCAGCGGATCGCCGGGGAAGTACATCTGCGTGACCAGGCGCTGGCCGATGCCGTCGCCGTGCAGCGAGAAATGGATGTGCGCCGGGCGCCAGGCGTTGTAGTGGTTGCGCCACGGATACGCGCCCGGCTTGATGGTGGTGAAGCGGTAGCGGCCGTGGTCGTCGGTCAGCACCTGGCCGGTGCCGGTGAAGTTGGGATCCAGCGGCGCATCGTGCTGGTCGCCGGCGTGCAGGTAGCGGCCGGCGGCGTTGCACTGCCAGACCTCGACCACGCTGTGGCGCACCGGCTTGCCGTTCTCGTCGAGCAGGCGGCCGCTGACGATGATGCGCTCGCCCAGCGGCGCGCCGGGGAAGCCGGCGGTGAGATCGGCGGCGTGTTCGCCCAGGGTGGTTCGGTCCAAGGTCGGGCCGGTGGCCTCGGACAGAGTCAGCGGGATCGCGATCGGATCGCGGGTCGGGCCGCGCGCGCCGGTGGAGGCGTAGGGCGGATGCAGATAGGCCGGCTGCGTCCCGGGGTACGGGCGGCGATAGCCGAGCAGGGGATCGATGGGGGTGTCGTCGCGCATCGTGCGGTCTCGCTGGCTCCGCGCGGAGCCGGTTGGCTGGAAGGATGATGCAGGCGTGCGGGGCGCAGCGTCGATGGGGCGAGCGGCTACAGCCGCTCGATCGCCAGCGCCACGCCCTGGCCGACGCCGATGCACATGGTCGCCAGCCCGCGGCGGCCACCCGTGGCCTCGAGCTGGCGCAACAGGGTCAGGGCGAGGCGCGCGCCACTCATGCCGAGCGGGTGGCCGAGCGCGATCGCGCCACCGTTGGCGTTGACGTGCGCGGCATCGTCGGCGACGCCGAGTTCGCGCAGGCAGGCCAGGCCCTGGGCGGCGAAGGCTTCGTTGAGTTCGATCGCATCGAAGTCGCCGATGGACAGCCCCAGGCGCGCCAGCAACTTGCGCGTGGCCGGCACCGGACCGATGCCCATGTAGGCCGGTTCCACGCCGGCACTGGCGAAGCCCAGCACGCGCGCACGCGGGGTCAGGCCCAGCGCCTGCACCTGCGCGGCACTGGCCAGCAGCAGCGCGGCGGCGCCGTCGTTGATGCCCGAGGCGTTGCCGGCGGTGACCGTACCGGGCTGGCGGAAGATCGGTTTGAGCTTGGCCAGGGCCTCGAGCGTGGTGTCGGCACGCGGATGTTCGTCGACACCGACCTCGATGGTCTCGCCGCGCTTCCTGCCCGGGGCGGTCACCGGCACGATCTCGCCGTCGAAGAAACCGGCGGCCTGCGCGGCGGCGGTGCGCTGCTGGCTGCGCAGCGCGAACGCGTCCTGGTCCTCGCGCGAGATGCCGTGCCGCGCGGCCACGTTCTCGGCGGTCTCGCCCATCAGCTCCACACCATAGCGCTGCTGCATCTTCGGATTGACGAAGCGCCAGCCCATGGTGGTGTCCTCGAGCTGCTGGTTGCGGGCGAAGGCGCTGTCGGCCTTGCCCATCACCCACGGCGCGCGCGACATCGACTCCACGCCGCCGGCGATGGCCAGGCCCAGTTCGCCGGCGCGGAGGCCGCGCGCGACGGTGCCGATGGCATCCAGGCCCGAGCCGCACAGGCGGTTGACCGTGCTGCCCGGCACGCTGAACGGCAGGCCCGCCAGCAGCAGGCTCATGCGCGCGACGTTGCGGTTGTCCTCGCCGGCCTGGTTGGCGCAGCCCAGGTAGACGTCGTCGATGCATGCCGGATCCAACTGCGGATGCCGCGCCAGCAGCGCCTGCAGCGGCACCGCGCCGAGATCGTCCGCACGCACCCCGGCCAGGGCGCCGCCGTAGCGGCCGATCGGCGTGCGGACGCCGTCGATGATGTAGGCCTCGTTCATGCCGCCTCCGTGGAATCGGCCAGGGTCAGCGCCAGCCCGGTGGCCTGGCGCAGGTCGTCCAGGCTCACGCCGGCGACCAGTTCGAGCACGCGCGCGCCGTCCGGGCCAAGCGCGAACACGCCCAGGTCGGTATACACCCGCGACACGCAGCGCAGCCCGGTCAACGGATAACTGCAGGCGTTCACCAGCTTCGGTTCGCCGCGCTTGGTCAGCAGTTCCATCATCACGTAGACCTGCTTGGCGCCGATCGCCAGGTCCATCGCGCCGCCGACCGCGGGGATCGCATCGGCCGCGCCGGTGCTCCAGTTGGCCAGGTCGCCGTGCACCGACACCTGGAACGCGCCGAGCACGCACACGTCCAGGCGCCCGCTGCGCATCATCGCGAACGAGTCGGCGTGGTGGAAATAACAGCCGCCGGTCAGCAGCGTCACCGGTTGCTTGCCCGCGTTGATCAGGTCCAGATCCTCCTGCCCCGGCGGCGGCGCCGGCCCCATGCCGAGCAGGCCGTTCTCGCTGTGCAGGAAGATTTCCTTGTCCGCCGGCAGGAAGTTGGCCACCGCGGTCGGCAGGCCGATGCCCAGGTTGACGTAGGCGCCCTCGGGGATGTCGCGCGCCACCCGCGCGGCCAGTGCATTGCGGTCGATGCCGCGGCTGCTCAATGCGTGCATGCGTCCTCCTGCGTGGCGCTCACCGCCACCAGCCGTTGCACGAAGATGCCCGGGGTCACCACCGCTTCCGGATCCAGCGCGCCCAGCTCCACCACCGTGTCCACCTGCACGATCGCGCAGGTCGCGGCCATCGCCATCAGCGGGCCGAAGTTGCGCGCGGTCTTGCGGTACACCAGGTTGCCCCAGCGATCACCGCGGTAGGCCTTGATCAGCGCGAAATCGGCGCGGATCGGATACTCCAGCACGTAGTGGCGGCCGTCGATCTCGCGGGTCTCCTTGCCGGCGGCCAGTTCGGTACCGTAGCCGGTGGGGGTGAAGATCGCGCCCAGGCCGTTGCCGGCGGCGTGGATGCGCGCGGCCAGATTGCCCTGCGGCACCAGTTCCAGCTCCAGCTCGCCGGCACGGTAGGCCGCGTCGAAGTGCTGCGAATCGCTCTGCCGCGGGAACGAGCACACGATCTTGCGCACACGCTTGTGCTTGATCAGCGCGGCCAGCCCGGTCTCGCCGTTGCCGGCATTGTTGTTGACGATGGTGAGTTCGCGCGCGCCCTGTGCGATCAGCGCGTCGATCAGCGCATCGGGCATGCCCGCGGTACCGAAGCCGCCGATCATCACCGTGGCGCCATCGTGGATGTCGGCCACCGCGGCGGCGCACGAGGCCATGGTCTTGTCGATCATCGGCGCCGCTCCGCCGTCGCCGGCCGGGGGCGCAGCGCACAGGGGCGCAGGCGCATTACGGGGTGTGCCACGACATCCTCCTCCAGGTCGCTTCGGGAGGCCACGTTAGGCCCGCTCCGGCGGGCGGTCAATCCGATTATCGGATGCATAGTTCGATAAACGAACAATTTAACGCGGCGACAACGGCGCGCCGCCTTGCCCCTGTTGTATACATTCGACCGTCGCCCTTCATCGGGCGACGGCGCGATGGCAGCGCACGCCCGCCATTCGCCCGCAACACGCAAGGATCTTTCCCCAGCCTGTTGTATACACAATCGAGGTCGCCGCCATGCAGTCGTCCGCTCCGGCATTTCCGCTCAATGCCTGGTACGCCATCGCCTGGGATCACGAGGTCAAGCACGCGCTGCTGCCGCGCAAGGTGTGCAATCTGGACATCGTGCTGTACCGCACCAGCAGCGGCCGCGTCGCCGCGCTCGAGGACGCCTGCTGGCATCGCCTGGTGCCGTTGTCGATGGGCCGGCTGCGCGGCGACGACGTGGTCTGCGGCTACCACGGCCTGGTCTACGACGCGAACGGGCGCTGCGTGCACATGCCCTCGCAGGACACCATCAATCCGTCCGCCTGCGTGCGCCGCTTCCCCACCGTGGAACGGCACCGCTACGTCTGGGTGTGGCCGGGCGATGCGGCGCTGGCCGATCCGGCGCTGGTACCGGACCTGCACTGGAACGACGACCCGGCCTGGGCCGGCGACGGCCGCACCATCCACGTCAAATGCGACTACCGGCTGGTGCTGGACAACCTGATGGACCTGACCCACGAGACCTTCGTGCACGGCTCCAGCATCGGCCAGGACGAGGTCGCCGAGGCGCCGTTCGACGTGGTCCACGGCGAACGCAGCACGGTGGTCTCGCGCTGGATGCTCGACATCGACCCGCCGCCGTTCTGGGCCTGGCAGATCGAACACGCGCACGGCTACCGCGGCAAGGTCGACCGCTGGCAGATCATCCGTTTCGAGGCGCCGTGCACCATCGCCATCGATGTCGGCGTGGCGGTGGCCGGCAGCGGCGCGCCGCAGGGCGACCGCTCGCGCGGCGTCAATGGCTACGTGCTCAACACCATCACCCCGGAAACCGACCGCACCTGCCACTACTTCTGGGCATTCGCGCGCAACCATTCGCTGCACGAGCAGTCGATCACCACCCGTTTGCGCGACGGCGTCAGCGGCGTGTTCGGCGAGGACGAACTGGTGCTGGAAGCGCAGCAGCGTGCCATCGACGCACATCCGGACCACGTGTTCTACAACCTCAACGTCGATGCCGGCGGCATGTGGGCGCGACGCCTGATCGAGCGCATGGTCGCCGCCGAGCAGCGCAACCAGGACCTGCAGCTGCGCATGGTCGGCTGAGCCCGCCCCACCCTGCCGCACAGGAACCCGCCATGTCCGCCGCGCATCCGTTCCGCTCCAGCGCCGCACAGACCACCCGCGCGCTGCTCGAATTGCGCGAGTTGATCCTGGCCGGCGCCCTGGCCGCCGGCGAGCGCCTGTCCGAGGTCGCCCTGGTGGAACGCCTGGGTGTCTCGCGCACACCGGTGCGCGCCGCGCTGCAGCGGCTGGCCGAGGAGGGGCTGGTGCAGCCGCTGCGTGGCGGCGGCTACGCGGTGCAGGCATTCGACGAAGCCGACGTGGACGATGCCATCGAACTGCGTGGCACCCTGGAAGGCCTGGCGGCGCGGCGCGCCGCCGAGCGCGGTGCCGACCCGGCACTGCTGGCACGGGCACAGGCGCTGCTGGCGCAGATCGACACCGTGCTGGCGGCGCGTCCGCTGAGCGAGCAGGCCTTCCCCCACTATGTCGACTGCAACGCGCAGCTGCACGCACTGCTGTTCGAGATGGCCGGCAGTGCGCTGTTGTCGCGCGAGTTCGCGCGGGTGACGCAGTTGCCGTTCGCCTCGCCGAGCAGTTTCGTGCTCGAGCGCGGCCAGGCCGCCACCGTGCTGTCGATCGCGCAGGACCAGCATCGCCAGGTGCTGGACGCGATCGTGCGCCGCGAAGGCGCGCGCGCCGAAGCGCTGATGCGCGAACACGCGCGGCTGGCGCAGCGCAACGCGCACCACGCCCTGCACGACCAGAACGCGCTGGGCCAGATCCCCGGCAGCCGCCTGCTGCGGCGCCGTCCGCCCGCCTGATCGCGGTGCGCGTCGTACCCGCCTCCCCTTCCCGCCTGCCGGACCCCGCCATGCGCAAAGACACCCAGTGGACCACCGCCCGCGTCGTCGCCGTTGCCACGCCGTGCCAGGACGTGCGCGAGATCGTGCTCGATCCGGGCCGCGCCAGCCGTCCCTTCACCGTAGGCAGCCATCTCGACGTGCGCGTGCGCATCGGTGACGCCTGGCACGAGCGCTCCTACTCGCTGGTCGGCGAGCCTGCCGCCGATGGCCACTATCGCATCGCCGTGCGCGCGGTGCCCGACAGCCGCGGCGGTTCGCGCGCGATGTGGGCGCTGGCGCCGGGTGCGCAACTGGAGATCTCCTCGCCCAACAACCATTTCGCCCTGGACGAGACCGCCGAGCACATCGTGCTGGTCGCCGGCGGTATCGGCATCACCCCGATCCTGGGCATGGCGCAACGGCTGGCGCGCGGGCGCATCCCGTTCCAGTTGCTGTACGCCGGCCGCAGCCGCGCCAGCATGGCCTACCTGGAGCATCTGCAGGACCTGCTCGGCGAGCGCCTGCAGCTGTTCTGCCCGGAACATCTGGGCCAGCTCGAGCTGGCCGCGCAGATCGCACAGTGGCCGCGCAACGCCGACGTCTACGCCTGCGGCCCGCTGCCGCTGCTGGACGAACTGCGGCAACGCTGGCGCGACGACGGCCGCGCCCGCGCGCGCCTGCACTTCGAGACCTTCGGCAACAGCGGCAACGCACCGGCGCAACCGTTCGTGGTGCAGGTGCCGGCGCTGGGCAAGACCGTGCAGGTCGCCGAAAACGAGTCGCTGCTGGATGCGCTGAGCGCGGCGGGCGTGGAAGTCATGGCCGACTGCCGCCGCGGCGAATGCGGCCTGTGCGTGGTTGAGGTGCTGGAAGCCGCCGCACCGCTGGACCATCGCGACGTGTTCCTCAGCGACGAGCAGCGCCACAGCAACCGCAAGCTCTGCGCCTGCGTCTCGCGCGCGCTCGGCGGCAGCCTCAGCATCGACACCGGCTATCGCCCCGACGCATTCTGACGCGCACGCGCGGCACCGTCCGCACGCACCGCAGGCGCCGTCCGCCGCAGTGGGCGGCGCCTGCGGGCGTTCAACGTCGCCCGTGCGGGATCACTTGGTCGCCGCGTCCCAATGCTCCTGGATCTTGCCGTTCTGGATGCGGAACATGTCGAACCAGGTGGTGGTGTAGGTCTTGCTGGCGTCCTTGGGATCGGGCAGCGTGCGCACCGACACCAGGGTCACGTAGTCGCCCTCGGCCAGGATCGCCACCAGCGGCAACTGCACGCGCGGCTGGATCGGCGTCGGCTTGACGAAGGAGGTCAGGAACGCCAGGAACGCATCGCGGCCATTGGCTACGTTGGGGTTGTGCTGGATGTAGTCCTTGGCCATGTACAGCGGCGCATACTCGGTGTGCCCCGCTTCGAACACGATGCGCCAGAAATCGTAGACCAGGCGCTTGTTGGCGGTGGTGCGCCAGTCCTCGCCGTGCAGCAGCTGCGCGTGGTTGGGATTGGCGGTGACCGCGGTCTGCGCGAACGCGGACGCGGCGGGGAGCGCAAGCAGCAGCGCCAGCAGGCAGGCCTGAAAACGGATCTTCATGGAAGACTCTCCGATGGGGGAACAGGGGAAATGCGCGATGACGACGCGCTGCCGCGATGCGCGGCAGCGATGGCACCGGCGCGGCTGCAGCGTAGCAACGCGCACGGCCTGCGCAACGCAGGAAACCGCGAAAAACACGCAGATTTACCGGCTTTTTTCCTGGTCTGGGAGAATCGCCACAATTACCTCGACCTCAGAAATGGCGCAGTAACACGCACCTAAAGGTGCGCATGCAGTGCATGGCGCCGCGATGTGTTGGCGATCTATTTCGTCGGGCATCGGCGCATCCCATCGATGTCGTCGGCAGCGACGATCGATGGCGCTTCAATCGGGATGATCAGCCATTCGACTGCTGAAACGCCGGGGAGTCGGGGTTGGGGATTGGCCAAAGCGGAACCAGCGATCACCACGACGCACAGGAAAAAAACACAGGACGCGGCTCGACGAATCCCCAATCCCGATTCCCCACTCCCAGCCTTAGAGCGCCAACGGAAGTCCCGCGTAGTTCTCGGCGATGGTCGCGCGGCCGGCCGCGCTGCCGAGCAGGTAGTCCAGTTCCGCATCGTGCAGGCGGCGGCTGAACGCATCCTCGTCCGGGAAGCGATGCAGCATCGTGGTCATCCACCAGGAGAAGCGCTCGGCCTTCCACACGCGTTGCAAGGCCAGTTCCGAATAGCGCTGCAGCGGCGCGTCGCTGCGCGCCTGCTGCGCCTGCGCGAACAGCTGCGCGAGCAGACCGACGTCGCCGGCGGCCAGGTTCAGGCCCTTGGCGCCGGTCGGCGGCACGATGTGCGCGGCATCGCCGGCCAGGAACAGGCGGCCGTACTGCATCGGCTCGGCGACGTAGCTGCGCAGCGGCGCGATGCTCTTCTCCAGCGAGGGGCCGGTGACCAGCGCCTGCGCCACGTCGTCGGGCAGGCGGCGGCGCAACTCGTCCCAGAAACGATCATCCGACCAGTCCTCGACCCGCTCGTCCGCCGGCACCTGCACGTAGTAGCGGGTGCGGGTGGGCGAGCGCATGCTGCACAGCGCGAAGCCGCGCGCGTTGCGCGCATAGATCAGTTCGTCGGCCACCGGCGGGGTGTCCGCCAGCACGCCCAGCCAGCCGAACGGATAGACCCGCTCGTACACGCGCAGCACCTCGGCCGGGATGGCGCGGCGGCTGACCCCGTGGAAGCCGTCGCAGCCGACCACGTAGTCGCAGTCCAGGCGCTGCGCGGCGCCGTCGTGCACGAAGCGCAGCCAGGGTTGCCGCCCGTCGATGTCGTGCAGCTGCACATCCTCGACGGAATAGAGGGTGGTGGCGCCGGCGGCGCGACGCGCGTCCATCAGGTCGCGGGTCACTTCGGTCTGGCCGTAGACGGTGACCGCACGGCCGCCGGTCGCCGCGCTCAGTTCGATGCGTTCGCGGCGTTGCTCCAGCGCCAGCTCGAAGCCATGGTGGACGATGCCTTCGCGCTGCATGCGCGCGCCGGCACCGGCGGCGCACAGCAGATCGGCGGTGCCCTGTTCCAGCACGCCGGCGCGGATCCGCGACAGCACGTGCTCGGGCGTCTGCCGCTCGACGATGACGGTGTCGATGCCGTGGCCGTGCAGCAGCTGTCCGAGCAGCAGCCCGGCCGGGCCGGCGCCGACGATGGCGACCTGGGTACGCATGCGTCCTCCGAAGGATGGGACCGACGCACAGTGTTCCGGCTGCGGCGTGCCGAGGACATGGATCATTGCGATCGATTCCGGTACTTTTCGCCGATGCCCCGCACCGCTTCAGCTGCCGCCACGTCACCGGTCACGGTCCCGGCCTTCCGCCTGTACGGCGAGACCGGCGACCGCGAGACACCGGACCTGTTGCACTGGGAATCCATCGCCGCGCGCAGCCGCCTGCACGACTGGCACATCCGCCCGCACCGCCACGACGACCTGCTGCAATTGCTGTATCTGCAGCGCGGCAGCGCCGGCCTGCACTTGGACGGAACGCAGCAGCGCCTGCGCGGGCCATGCCTGCTGCTGTTGCCGCCGCTGTGCGTGCACGGCTTCCGCTTCCAGCGCAACGTGCGTGGCCACATCGTGACGGTGTCGGCGCCGCTGCGGCAGCGCCTGGTGGCGCAGTGGCCGAGCCTGGAGGAGGCGCTGACGCGGCCGATCTGCCTGCCGGCGGGCGAGCAGCACCCGATGCTGGACGCCTGCTTCGCCGCCATCGCCGCCGAACACACGCAGCGCCGCCCCGGCCGCGAACCGATGCTGCAGGCGCTGGCGACGCAGGCCTTGCTGTGGGCGGCGCGCGGCGCGCTGGCACAGGCGCATGCCGATCCGCATGACGCCGACCGCGGCGCGCGCCACGTGCGCGCCTACACCGCGCTGATCGACGCGCACTACCGCGAGCACTGGCCGCTGGCGCGTTATGCCGACCGGCTCGGGCTGAGCCGCAGCCATCTCAACACGCTGTGCCGGCGCCTGGCCGGTGCCTCGGCGCTGGAACTGCTGCAGCGCCGGATCATGCTCGAGGCGCGGCGCAGCCTGGTTTACACCACCTTGACTGTGCAGCAGCTCGCCACGGTGCTGGGCTATGCGGATGCCGCGTATTTCAGCCGCTGCTTCCGCCGGCATGCCGGGTGTTCGCCGATCCAGTTCCGGCAGCGGGCGCAGGGGTGAGCGCGTGGGGTTCGTCGAGATGGCCCGGTCGCGGCTGAAGTCGCTCCTACAAGGATTTACAGGGAGATACCCGCGTCGTCCGGTGTAGGAGCGGCTTCAGCCGCGACGAACGCAGCGGCAATGGCGAGTCACCGCAGAGGCGTCTGGACTGAAGTCCCTCCCACAGTGCAGGGTCGACGCCGTATTGGCCGCGCGTAGCTCAACCCGCAGGCCACCGAGCAGACATCGCTCCTGCGAGCAATGCATCCACACGCATCACCGGGCGCCGATGTGGCGCCCGGTGAACATCCCCTCAGAACGGATACTGCGGCGCGCTGTCCTGGATCGTCACCCACTGCCAGTGCGTGTACTGACCCCAGTCGGCCGGGCCGCCCATGCTGGTGCCGTTGCCGGAGGCGCCGGTGCCGCCGAACGGGTTGGTGACTTCGTCGGCCACGGTCTGGTCGTTGATGTGCAGCAGGCCGGTGTGCAGGCGCTCGCCCAGCGCCATCGCGCGGCCGACCGAGGCCGAGAGGATACCGGCCGACAGGCCGTATTCGGTCTGATTGGCCAGGGCCACCGCGTCATCGTCGCTGTCGAAGGCGATGACGTTGGCGACCGGGCCGAACACTTCCTCCTCGAACGCCGGCATGCCCGGCTGCACGTTCGACAGCACCGTGGCCGCGTAGAACAGGCCATCGTGGGTGCCGCCGGCCTCGATCACGGCGCCCGCCGCCACCGAGGCATCGACCACGTCCTTGACGTGCTGCAGCTGGCGCTGGTCGATGATCGGGCCGAGCGCCACGTGTGCGGTGGCCGGGTCGCCGACCGGCAGGTGCCGCGCTTTCTCCGCCAGGCGCCGGGTCAGTTCGGCGGCGATGCTGCGCTGGACCAGCACGCGGCCGGTGGCCATGCAGATCTGACCCTGGTGGAAGTAGGCGCCGAAGGCGATCGCCGATACCGCCTTGTCCAGGTCGGCATCGTCGAGCACGATCAGCGAATTCTTGCCGCCCAGTTCCAGCGCGGTCTTCTTCAGGTGCTTGCCGGCTAGCTCGCCGATGCGGCGACCGGCCGCGGTGGACCCGGTGAACGCGATCATCGGCACGCCCGGCGCCTCGACCAGCGCCTGGCCGGCGTCCGCGCCGCCCGGCAGCACGTGCAGCAGGCCCTTCGGCAGGCCGGCCTGCTGCAGCACCTCGGCGATGACGAAGCCTCCGGCGTACGGCGTGCGCGGATCGGGCTTGAGCACCACCGCATTGCCGACCGCCAGCGCCGGCGCCACCGAGCGTAGCGACAGCACCAGCGGGAAGTTGAACGGCGAGATCACCCCGACCACGCCCAGCGGCAGGCGCCGTGCCAGGCTCAGCCGGCCCGGCGCGGTCGGCAGCACCTGGCCCTGCGCCTGCAGCGGCATCGCCGCGGCCTGCTGCAGCAGCACGATCGCCTCGCGCACCTCGTGCTCGCCCTTGGGCAGGATGCCGCCGGTTTCGCGGGCGATCAGCGCCGCGGCCGCGGCCGCATGCTGCTGCAGCACCTGCGCGGCGCGGTGGAACACCGCCGCGCGCTCGCGCGGCGGCGTGGCCGCCCAGGCGCGCTGCGCATCGCGCGCCTGCGCCACCGCCGCGGTCACATCGGCGGCATTGGCCTGGCCGACGCGATGCAGCGGCGTGCCGCTGCCCGGTTCGATTACCTCGAGGACGCCGCCCTGGGCGGCGATCCACTCGCCATTGAAGATGCGCTCGCTCCAGGTGGACGCGGCGGCCAGGGGTTCGGTGCTGTGCATGCTGTGTGCTCTCGTGGAAAGAGGAAGAAGAAGTCGTTCAGAGGGCGGTGGCCGCCAAGCCGCCGTCCACCGGCAGGTTGACGCCGTTGATCCAGCGCGCCGCGTCGGAGGCCAGGAACACCACCGCCTCGGCGACTTCGTCGGCATAGGCCGGGCGCTTCATCTTGCCGGCGTCGGCCTGGACCCGCTCGGGCCCGAGCATGGTGACGAAATCGCCCAGGATCGGCGTGAACACCGGGCCCGGCGCGACGCTGTTGACGCGCACCGAATGCGTGGCGAACCAGTCGCGCGAGCGCAGCAGCGTCCACACGATCAGCGCTTCCTTGAAGTACTGGTAGCAGGTGTCCTGCGGCACCGGATGCGCCGCCAGCCAGTCGTGGCCGGCGGCGTAGCTGTCGGCGGCGGCCAGCTGCTTGTGCAGGTCCAGCCGCTGCGGCCACTCCGCGCCGAGGATGGAGGCGATGTTGATGATGCTGCCGCCGGGCACGATGCGCGGCAGCAGCGCCTGGCTGAGGTGGCGCAGGCCCAGGTAGTTGACCTTCGCCACCACGTCCACCGGCGCGGTGCCGGGCACGCCGGCGATGTTGGCCAGCGCGTCGATGCGCTCGGGCAACTGCGCCACCAGCGCATCGATCGAGGCCGGGTCGCCGAGATCGGCCTGGTGGAAGCCGTGCAGGGTCATGTTGACCGGCTGGCGATCGATGCCGATCACCGTGGCGCCGTGGAAGCGCGCCAGGCGCGCGACCTCGGCGCCGATGCCGGAGGCCACGCCGGTGACGAGGAGGGTCTTGTTGTGCAGGTTCATGGCAGCGCGTGTCCGTTGCGGGGTTGGGCGTCAGAAGACGTGGACGTACTGGACGTTGACGTTGTGGCCGGAAGGCGCGTTCTTGACCTCCACCGGCATGTAGAAATTGGCGTTGAAGATGTTCTTCCGATCGATCCGCCACGACAGGCCGGGGCCGAGATAGAACTGGGTCTGCTTGCTGTCGGCAACGCGTTCGCCATTGGTGCGGTTGTCGCGCAACTGCTTGAGGTAGTAGCCGTTGATGCCCACGTGCAGATCCTTCACCACTTCCAGCGAGCTGGCGAAGTTGAGCCAGGCGGCGTCGCCGGCCTGACCGTTGCGGAACACGAAGCCATCGCCCTGCGGCACGTTGGAGGCCTTGTCGGCGCGAAAGTTGTAGAGGTAGTTCAGGCGTCCGCTGATCTCCCAGCGCGGCGTGGGCAGGATGCTGAAGGCCCAGTTCGGCAGCACCGACCAGTAGCCCGAGCCCTGGTTGACGTCGCGATTGCGGTCGAACTTGCCGATCGGCGCCAACACGTCCAGTTCGAAGCGCTGCGAGAACACCGGGCGGCCGTCGCGGATCACCGGCGCCATCTGCAGGTATGGGCCGATGGTCAGGTCGCCCAGGCCGAGGCCGTTGTCGCGCAGCGCCACCGGGCTGTCGTAGGCGAACGACGTGTCCAGATCGACCAGCGCGGCCAGCGCAGTGATGCCGAGGGAGCCGCCGAACAGCTTGTAGTCGCTGAGGTAGGCGACCTGGGTGACCCACACCGAGGAGCCGATGTGCGGATCCCGGAACACCGGCACGTCGTCGCCGTGCGCGTCCTTGATCGTGTCGAAGTCGTAGCGGCGCAGATACTGGATCGCCGTCCAGCCCGGATCGGGTTTGCTGAAACCGTCGAAGAAACTGGTGCCGCCGGTATTGATGCCGGTCGGCAGGGTGGCGCTCTGCGGCACCGATTGCGCGGCCGCCGGGGCGACGCAGGCGATGGTCAGCAAGGCAAGCAGGGACACGCGCGCGTGGGCACGCGGCGACGAGGGAGTACGGTGGCAGACACGGGTCACAGGCAAGCACTCCAAGCGAAAGGAGAACGGCGGGGAGCGGGGGGAAAGGAACGCGGACAGGCGCCGCCGCGCGCAGAGCGCGGCCACGCGGCGACGCGCGCCGTCAGCGGGGCGCTGGCGGCGGGTCCGGAATCAACAAGGAAGACGGGCGGACGGCGCTGGCCGGCCGCGGCAACAAGGACCGCTACAGACGCTCGAGCGCGTCCACCCGGTCCAGCCGGTCCAACGCCTGCAGCAATGCGCGTGCCGAGGTCGCGCCGAGGGCGGTGCTGAGCTGCTGCTCCATGCGCACCACTTCGGCTTCGGCCTGCGCCAGCAGCGCCGTGCCGGGCGCCGTCAGATGCAGGTGCTGCATGCGCCGATCCTGGCGTCCGCGCACCTGGCGCAGCAGTTTGCGCTTGACCAGGCGCGCGACCACGATCGCCAGGTTCGGCGGCGACACGCTGAGCACCTCGCCCAACTGGCGCTGGTTGATGCCCGGGTTGGCGTCCACCAGCACCAGCAGCGAATACTCCACCGGCTTCAGCTCGAAGGCGCGCACGCACTCCTGGAACAGGCGCCGCACCTGCAGTTCGGTGCGGGTGATGCGATAGCCGATCAGGCTGGTCAGGCGCCGCTGGTCCACGCTGTCCGCCGTGTGCGGATCGGCGGGCAACGCGCTGCTGGACATCTCGGGACTGGGTTTCGAACTCACGGCGCTTCCTGCATGGGGCATCCTGCGACCAGGTCACGGCGGATGCGCACGCATCCATCGGCGCCGGCCGGCAACACCGTCGCCGTTGCATTGTAGGGGCATGGCCGCGCATGGTCACAACGCCGCGTCCACGCGCCGCAGCAGCGCGCGGTACGGCGCGGCCGCAGTCCACAGGCACAGCGCGCCGAGCAGCGCCGCGCCCATGCACACCACGCCCAGCGACAGGCCGACCTGGCGCTCGTCGGCGAGCACGTGGTCGGTGCCCAGCGCCACCAGGTACGGCCCCAGGCCCAGCCCGATCAGATTGACCAGCAGCAGGTAGATCGAGGTGACCTGGCCGCGCAGGCGATTGGGGGTGACCGCCTGCAGGATCGCCGGCGCCAGCGCCACCGGCATGCCCAGCACGAACGTGGTCAGCGCGATCGCCGCCAGCGCCAGCCACGGCCCCGGTGCCACCGCGAACAGCGCACTGCTGACAACCAGCAGCACCGCCCCGACCAGCGAGATCTTCAGCGCCGCGTCGCGGCTGCCGCGCGCCGCCAGGCGGTCGGCGAGGAAGCCGCTGAATAGCATGCCGGCGATGCCGAAGGTGAGGATGATGATGCCGTAGGCCGGGCCGATCTCGCCCGGCGTCCATTGCCAGCGGCGGATGAAGGTGGCCGGCAGCCACGCGGTGATGCCGAAGGTGATCATCGCGATCACCCCGTTGGCCAGGAACAGCGCCACGTACACCCGCGCGTTGTCGCGCAGGTGGCGCAGGTCCGGGCGCACGCTCGGCACCGCCGCGGCCTGCTCGCGCCGCGCCGGTTCGCGCACCGTGGCCATCAGCGCGATCACCGCCAGGCCGGGCAGCGCGACCAGGATGAAGGCCGCCTGCCAGGGCCGGAAGCTGCCCAACAGCGGCAACACCACCGTGCTCTCCTTGCTGGTGGCCGCGATCACCAGGCCGCCGACGATGAACGCCGCCGCCGAGCCGATGTAGACGCCGGAGGTGTACACGCTCATCGCCCGCGCACGCTTTTCCGGCGGGAAGTAGTCGGCCAGCATCGAGTACGCCGCCGGCGACAGCGAGGCCTCGCCGACGCCGACGAACACCCGCGCCAGGAACAGGGTGAAGAAGCTGGTGACGTAGGCGCCAGCGGCGGTGGCCGCGATCCACACCACCACGCCCAGCACGATCAGGTTGCGGCGATTGCGGCGGTCGGCGACGCGGCCCAGCATCACCCCGATCAACGTGTAGAACACCGCGAAGGCGAAGCCGTGGACCAGGCTGAAGGCCGAGTCGGACAGCTGCAGGTCGCGTTTGATCGGCTGCACCAGCAGCCCCAGGATCTGCCGGTCGACGAAGGACAGCGTGTAGGCCAGCAACAGCACGATGGTGACGTACCACGCATACAGCGGGCGGTACGGCGCAGACGATGGCAGCGGATCGCGCATGGGAAGGCTCCGGCTCAGAAGCGCAGGGTCAGGAAGGGGGCGATGTAGAAGTAGTCGCGGCCGCGGACCGGTCCCTCGCGCAGGAACGGCCCGGCCTGGGTGTAGTGGGCGTACACGTCCAGGCTGGCGAAGGCGTTGAAGCGGTACTTCACCCACAGCACCGAGCGCGTGCCGATGTCGCGCGCATCGTTGGCATCGCCCGGCTGCAGCACCCGCCAGCCGGCGGCGTACACGCCGTCGTGCAGGCTCTGTCGCTGCAGCTTGAGCACGTACATGTCGATCCACAGCCGTTCGCTGGGACGCAGCACCAGCTCCGGGCCGATGGCGCGCACGTTACTGCTGATCATGCTGCCGTCGAACACCGAGGCGCGCGCGTACAGGCCGTTGAAGGTGTTCAGTTCGCCATCGCGCGGATCGCGGTCGCCGGAGGACGCCTCCATGCGCCAGCCCAAGCGCGGCGTCCACGCGGTCTTGGCGAAGGTGTAGCCGCCGAACAGCGTGCCCTGCCAGGCGCGCACGCGCTGGCCGGCGAAATGGCCGCGCTGGCCGATCAGTTCCAGGTCGTAGTCCCAGCCCTGCACCGCGCCGCTCAGGCGCGTGGACAGGGTGTGCCGATGCTCTTCGCCGACCACCCCGCCATAGCGGCGCCCGTCCTGCACGGTGTCCAGGTACAGCGTCTCCAGCAGCGCCGCCTTCGGCTGGCTGGGCGACAGCGGCACTTCGGCATGTGCGCCCCACAGGCGCTGGTCGCGGTTGGTGCGGTCGTCGAAACTGCCGGTACGGGTCAGCACCGGGCGCCCCCACAGCAGGCCGCCGCTCCAGCGCGGCTGCCGGGTCAGCAGGCGCACCGCATCGAACGGCATGCGCGAATTGGCCGGATCGCGCGGATCGAGCAGGCGCTGCCAGCCGTAGGCGATCTGCTGGCGGCCGGCGCGCAGGCGCCAGGCGGGTTCCTTCTGCCCGTCGGACAGTTCGACGAAACCCTGCGCTAGGTCCAGCGGGTTGCGGTCGGTGGCCTGCACCGGCCGCGTCTGCAGGCCGGCCACGCGGCTGTCGGCCAGTTCGCCGAACAGACGCACATACGCCGAGGGCCGGTAGTCGGCCCACAGCCGCAGGCGCTGCTGCGCGTAGCCGTGCGGATCGGTGGCGAAGCGGCCGAAGCCGGCATGCTCGCGATAGTCGTACAGCGTGCGGCTCTCGCCGCCGAGGCTGAGCCAGCCATCGCCGAGCGGGATGTACTTCCACTTCTCCCAGCCCTGGCGCGGCTGCGCGGCCAACGCCGAATAGTCTTCCTGATCGGCCAGCAACTTGCCCTGCGGGCCGTTGTTTTCTGCATCGGCCTGGCCGCAGCCGACGCTGCACAGAATTGCCAGGCACACGGTACGGGGCGCACGCCGCGCGCGCGCAAGAGGCACAGTCATCGATTCCCTCCCAAGTCTCGAAGCCAGTGGTGCGAAGAAGCGCGATCCGGCTAGCCGGCGGCGCGGTCGGGTGGCCCGGTCATGACGGCGGCGCCGCCACCGCGCCCGGTGCGGTCCCGGCGTAGAGCTGTTCGACCAGCGCTGCACGCGCACGCAGCACGTTGCGCTGGTTGATCGAGCCCTTGTCGGTGATCTCGCCGGTCTCCAGGCTCGGCGGCTGTTCCAGCCAGGCCGCGCATGCGACATGGCTGGCGCTGCCGGTGGCACTGCGGTTGAGCGTATCGAGCAGGCGCTGCAACCAGGCGCGCACCGGTGGCGCCTGCAGCACCTGCGCCGCCTCGGCTTGCGCCGGCAGCCCCGACAACGCCTGCAGCGCGTCCAGCCGCGGGAACAGCAGCAGGCCGATGGCGTCGCGGTCGGCGCCGGTCACCACCACGTCCTGCACGTAGGCGGCGCCTTCCATCAGCACGCGCGTTCGCAGCGGGCCGACGCTGACGAACACGCCGGAGGACAGCTTGAAATCCTCGGCCAGGCGCCCGTCGAACAACAGTCCGTGCTCGGGATGCTGCGGATCGATCGGCTTGAGCGCATCGCCGGAGCGGTAGAAGCCCTCCTCGTCGAAGGCCTCGGCGGTCTGCTGCGGCGCGTTCCAGTAGCCCGGCATCACGTGCGGCCCGCGGAAGCGCGCTTCCAGCTTGTCGCCGACCGGCACCAGCTTGACCTCGCAGCCCGGCGCCGGCACGCCGACGTCGCCAGGCGTGTTGCTGGTGCCGTGGGTGAAGGTGCACGAGGGCGCGCACTCGGTCATGCCCAGGCCGGCGAGCATGCGGATGCGCTCGCCGCAATGCGCCTCGGCGATGCGCTCCAGGCGGTCCCAGACCTCCTGCGACAATGCCGCGGCGGCGAAGAAGAACATGCGCATGCGCGACAGGAAGGTCTCGCGCAGCGCCGCATCCTGTTCCAGCGCCTGCGCCAGCTGTTCCCAGCCGCGCGGCACGCTCAGGTACACGGTGGGCGCGATCTCGCGCAGGTTGCGCAGGGTCTGCTGGAACAGCGCCGGGGTCGGCTTGCCGTCGTCCAGATAGAAGCTGCCGCCGTTGTACAGGGCGATGCCGATGTTGTGGCTGCCGCCGAAGGTGTGGTTCCACGGCAGCCAGTCGACCAGCACCGGCGTCTGCCCGAGCACCGGGAAGGTCTGCAGCAGCATCTGCTGGTTCGCGCACAGCATGCGCTGGGTGGTGATCACCGCCTTGGGCAGCAGGGTGGAGCCGGAGGTGAACAGGAACTTGGCGATGCTGTCCGGGCCGCAGGCGGCGAAGGCGGCATCGGCGGCGTCCAGCGCGCGCGGCGCCAGCAACTCCTCGAAGCGCAGGCAGGCACGATCGCGCACGGTGCCGCGCACGCACACTGCCGGTACGTCGGCGGGGAACACGGCAGCGATCGCCGGGACGAACGCGTCGCCGTCGCTGGCGAACAGCAGGCCCGGACGCAGCACCTCGGCCACGTGCCGCAACTTGGCGAAATCGCGCGACAGCAGCGCATAGCCCGGCGACACCGGGCAGTACGGGATGCCGGCGTACATCGCCGCGAACGCCACCTGCAGGTGCTCCAGATCGTTGCCGGACAGGATCGCCAGCGGCCGTTGCGCCGACAGCCCCATGTCCAGCAGGTGCGCGGCGATGCGGCGGGTGCGCTCGAGCATCTGCGCATAGCTCAAGCGTCGCCACTGCCCCTCTTCGTCGCGCTGCGCCACGAAGGTCGCATCGGGGGTATGTAGCGCCCAGTGCTGCAGGCGTTGCAGCAGGTGCCGTGGCAATGGCGCCAGCGGTTCGCGTGCGCGCAGGCGCAGCACGCCGTCGGCATCGCGGTGGACCTCGGTATCGGCGTGGCTCAGTCCGACAGGACGGTAGCGCACGGCGGTGGCAACGGACTCAGCGGCATTCATCGGAACCATCCGGAGGAGAGAGACGGCACGGCGTGCGGCAGCGCCGCCGCGGCCCCTGCGGGCCGCAGGCGACGCGACGGGTCAGCGCTTGTAGGTCTGCAGACCGGGCTTGATGGTTTTGTCGTCCAGGAATTGCTTCAGGCCTTGTTGCCGGCCCTTCTCGGGATCGCGGTGATTGGACTGGTCGACCTTGGCGTACAGATAGTCCTCGTTCTGCTCCCAGGTCAGCTCGCGGCAGCGCTTGAAGCCGTGCTTGGCGAAGCGCAGCACCACCGGGTTCTTCTGCTGCAGTTCCTGCGCCAGCTTGGTCACTTCGGCGCGCAGCTGCGCGCGCGGCACGCTGGCGTTGACCAGGCCCATCTGCGCCGCCTCGGTGCCGGTGAAGGTGCGCCCGGTCATGATGTACAGCATGGCGTTGCGATGGCCCATGGTGTCGGCGACCGCCTTGCTGACCAGGTTGCCCGGCGGGATGCCCCAGTTGATCTCCGACAGCCCGAATACCGCCTCGTCGGCGGCGATGGCCAGGTCGCAAGCCACCAGCGGCGAAAACGCGCCGCCGAAGCACCAGCCATTGACCGCGGCGATGGTCGGCTTGCTGTAGAAGCGCAGCAGGCGCCACTGCCACTGCGAGCAGTCGCGGCGCATGCGCTCCTGCACGATCTCTTCCTTGCCGTCGGTCTCGCGGAAGTATTCCTTCAGGTCCATGCCGGCCGACCAGGATTCGCCGGCGCCGGTCAGCACCAGCACCTCGGCGTCGCTGTCCAGTTCCAGCGTTTCCAGCACGTCGATCATCTCGCGGTTGAGCGTGGGGCTCATCGCGTTGCGCTTGTCCGGACGGTTCAGGGTGACCCAGGCGATGCCTGCGTCGATCTCGACCTGGACGGTCTGCCAGCGGTCTTGGTAGCTGCTCATGGATAGGCCTGCATGGGGAGGGGAAGGAGCGGATCACTTAGGACTGATAATAGTTATAGATCATCATTATTTCGGCGCAAGCTGCAGTGCAGCATGCTCGGGTGCCGTGACAGGTCTGCGTCGGCCACCGCGGGCTGCCTCTGCAATCACGCGATGCTGCGACCCGGCGTGCGGGCAATTCCAATACGCTGCGCGCGGCAGGCCAACCTGGCCGCGCTTCACGCCCGGCAAACGCATCCCTCACGGTCAGCCCTGGTTCATCGGCTAGGATCGGCGGCACAGGGGATCGCCACCACCGGAGTGATGTCCATGCACACCGCCTCCGCACTTGCCCAGCCTGTCCAGCCACACCGCACTGTCGATCTGGACGCCGAGATGGCGTATTGGCGTCAGGCCCATGCCGAGGGCCGCCTCGGTCACCAAGGCTTCGCCGACTACGCGCAGTTGCTGAAGATCGGCTACGACGTGTACCTGGCCTACCCGCGCGCCAGCGAGGCGCAGCTATACCGGGTGCTGCAGGACGCCTATCACCAGTGCGCGCCGATGCTGTCGGTGCCATGGGACGAGGCGCGCTGGCTGGTGCGGCACGCGTGGCAGCATCTGGCACATTCGGGGCGTTGTCACTGAGGAGCGCCTCGCGCAGCGGGGCATCTCGTCGTGGCCCGCATAGGAGCGGCGTCAGCCGCGACGGGCGTTACCGAGAATGCCTGTCGCGGCTGAAGCCGCTCCTGCGACGAGTCTTCGGTCGTTACTGGAGGCGCCCGCAAGGCGCCGCGTACCGGCGTGGCGGCGACACCAGGACAGCACACCATCGCGTGCATGGCACACCGCGGCCTGCGCCGCGGGTTTGCTGTCGCGCGCTCCCCCACGCTGCATGCGGCTCAACGCGACGACGTGGGCGGCGACGCGCTGTGCTCCTTCGCCTCCAGGCGCCCGTGGAACGCGTTCGACCCCTTGCCCGGGGCCGTCGCCGCCTCGCCCTCGCTGCGCTTGAGCCGCTGCTTGCGCTGTTCGACCACGTCGCTGGCCAGGGCCACGCGACGCCCGATCACCATGTCGGTCAACCAGTCGATCAGGTAGCGCGTGTACGCGGCCTGGTGCGCCTTTTCGGTCAGCGCATGATCGGCGCCGGCGATCGTGCGCGTGGTCAGCGAGCGCGCGTTGGAAAAGGCGGCCGCATAGTTGCGCAGCACCTGCCTTGGCACGATCACGTCGCGTTCGGCCTCTACCAGCAGCACGTCGCCACGGTAACGCTGGCAGGCCGCCAGGGCGCAGTTGTCCGCCGGCGCCACGACGCGGTTGCGATAGGGCATCAGGTCCGGATCGCGGTTCAGCGCGACCTTCGGCCCGTCCCAGTGCGCGTCCTTGTACAGCGCCGGCGAGCGCAGCGCCAGCCATTCCACTGGCCGCTCCAGGGTCAGCAACGCGGCCAGATAGCCGCCGTAGCTCAGCCCCACCACCGCGATCGCTTCCGGGTCCACCTGCGGCGACGCCGCCAGGCGATCGTAGGCGGCCTTGATGTCGTCCAGGTTCTGCGCGCGCGTGACCGTTTCGCGCATCGAGGCCAGGCCTTCGTGCCCGCGCAGGTCGAAGGTCAGGCACACGCAGCCCAGGCCCGCCGCCTCGCGCGCGCGCACCAGGTTGTGGTGCTGGTTGCCGCCCCAACCATGTACGAACAGCACGCCGGGCAGGCGGCTGGTCGGCGTCAGCAAGGTGCCGCTGAGCGCCGCGCCGTCGACCGGGATGTCGATGCTGGACAGTTCCGCTTCCATGGTCAGGCCACACTGCGCATGTAGCGGTACTTGGTCAACAGGCCGGTGCGCGGCTCCTCGCCGACGTAGTAGACCTGCGCCCCGGGGGGCGGCGGCGGATGCGCGCCGTAGCGCTCGACGGTGGCGGCGATCACGCGCTGCAACGTCGGCGATTGCTGGAACGCGGCGACCGCGGCCAATTCGGCCGGCGTGGCGCCGCCGACACGCCAGGACTGCTCGAGCACGCCGCAGGCGACGCTGCCGTCGGCCAAGAGGCCCTCGATCACGTCGTAGTTGCGCCGCGACGCATAAAACCCGGGATAGGCCGCGGACACCAGCCGGTCGTAATCGCGCGCCTTCATCACCGCGGTGCGCTGGCGTGGCGGCAATGGTTGCTCTAGCAGGGTCTCCAGGGTGCCGCGGATCACGTGCAGTTCGGAGCCGCCATACGCCTCGCGGCCACTGCCGTCGCGGGTGGCCGATTGCGTGCCCCAGTAGGCGATGGTCACGCCGGCGCAGTGGGTTTCGCCGACGCTGAAGGTGGTCGGCTGGTGCACGTGCCGTTCGAGCACGACCCCATGCTGGCGCAGCTCGTGCGCGGGCAGGGTTGCCAGTGCCGCATCCAGCGCCTGCGCGTCGCCAAGCAGCACCTGCCCCAGCCCGCCGACGCCGTGCGGCAGCTTCAGCCGCACCGGTCCACCGGGCTGCAGGCGCGCGAACGCGTGCCGGGCGTCAGCCGCGCTGAAGGCGGTATAGCCGGGCAGCGTCATGGCCGCCAGCGCCACGCCCAGGTCCGGCAGCCAGCCTTCCGGCGCCTGCGCGTCGGTATCGACCAGCGGATGGCTGATCGCCTTGGTGCCGACGAAGGCATACGGCACCACGCCGCCGAGCAGATCGGCCGGGGCGCGCACGCCGAGCTGCTCGGCCTGGGTAGCGGTGAGGGTGTCATCCGGGACGCAGAACGCACTCGCTCCCGGGGCGCAGGGCTCCTCGTGCAGCGGCAGGCGCATCAGCCGCGCCACTTCGGTGACCACCCAGGCATGCGTCGCCATCTCATGGCCGCCGGACACCGCCTCGCGCACCTGGCAGGCGCGCACCGTGGCGTAAGCGGCAGGTCCGGCCATGCGGGAGGCTCCGTGCGGATCGGGATGACGCGCCGCCTCGCTCATGCCCCGTACCAACGCAGCAGCAACACGACCACCAACGCCAGCAACACCACCACCGCGACCGCACCGAGCCAGCGGCTGCCGCGCAGTTGCCGCCACCAGGCCGCAGCTTCGGACGTGCCGCTGGCATCGCGGACGCGGCGGCGCGGCGGCGCAGATGCGGAAGGGGGAGCCGCAGGATGGCGGTCGTCATGGCGCATGGGCCCAGGCTGTCGCGCAGGCCGTCGCATGGGGGTGAACGCGATGTCGTGCGCGCGTCATGCGCGACGACCTGCCTCAGGAAGCCCAGGCGGCGCTGCGGTCCGCCGCCCGGGGCCAGCGTTTGCGGCGAGAACGACTCACTGCGCGTGGAACGCCTGTCGCGGGATCGCCGCCGATCGGAGGCCGGAGGCGCCGCAACACGCTCAGGATGCGCTGCGCACGGTGTTCAGGCAGTCGCCATGGCGTGCGCGGGCAGCCGCGCATCGATCCGGTGCTTGCCGGCCAGCGCCTGCATCCCCTGCAAGGTGGCCTGCACCGCACTGGCGTAGCCGCTGCGCCACAGATCGGCGCGCGACTGCCGCGACGCGGCCGCATTCAGCGCCAGCGCGAAGGCCGGCACGCGGGGATCGGCCAGCACCGCACGCTCCAGGAACGGCTGCTCGGGCGCGATGACGTCGACCGGCGCCAGCCAGGCATCGGCGACCAATTCGGCCACGCCGACGCGGTGCGAGAGCTGGTGCATGGCGCTGAGTGTCTCGTGCAGCATTTCCAGGCACGCCCATTGCCACAACGCCGCCTTGTACTGCGGGTCGGCCTGGTCCAGGGCGGACAAGGCGCCATCGACATGATCGATGCGGAGATCCTGCATGGCCGGCTCCATGATACGGCGTTGCGATCCGCACATTTTGCGCGGCGAAAGTGAGCGCAACGTGAGTCGCGCGTCGCGAGCAGCGTGCCGCCGCGCGGACGCTACGGCACGCCGGCGCGTGGCCAACCATCGCGTATACTGGCCGGGCGCGTTTGCTCGCGCCGCCGTTTTCATCACGCCTTTCTCATGACGCCACCCTGACACCCGCAGCGCGCATCGGCCCACCCTCGACGGCAGGCCGCAGGCTGTTGGTTTTCCACTGCATACAGCACGCACGGCCCTGCGACAGGGCGGTGTCAGGAGCGTTTACCTTGAAGCTTTCCCCTTCCCTGCGCCAATCCTGGTGCGGCAATCTCCGTGGCGACGTCCTCGCCGGCCTGGTCGTGGCACTGGCGCTGATTCCCGAGGCGATCGCGTTCTCGATCATCGCCGGGGTCGACCCCAAGATCGGCCTGTACGCCGCCTTCTGCATCTGCGTGACCATCGCCTTCGCCGGTGGACGTCCCGGCATGATCTCCGCCGCCACCGGCGCGATGGCGTTGCTGATGATCGGCCTGGTCAAGCAGCACGGCCTGCCCTACCTGCTGGCGGCCACGCTGCTGACCGGCGTGCTGCAGATCCTGGCCGGGCTGTTCAAGCTCGGTGCGCTGATGCGCTTCGTCTCGCGCTCGGTGATCACCGGCTTCGTCAACGCCCTGGCGATCCTGATCTTCATGGCGCAACTGCCTGAACTGATCGGCGTGCCGGCGCCGGTGTATCCGCTGGTGGCGCTGGGCTTGCTGCTGATCTACGGCCTGCCCTGGCTGTCGCGTCGCAGCTTCCCCGGCATCGGCCTGTGGCTGCTGGTGCTGGGCGCGGCATTGACGGCGGGCAGCATGGCGCCGTGGACGCTGCTGCCGGTGGCCGTGGGTGGCGCGGTGGCGTTGGTGCTCGGGCACCGCTGGACGCGCGGCCTGGCCGTGCCGCCACCGTTGGTGACGATCGTGCTGCTGACCGGGCTGGCGCTGTACTTCGGTATCCACGTGCCCACCGTCGGCGACAAGGGGCAACTGCCCGATCGCCTGCCCACTCTGCTGCTGCCGGCGGTGCCGTGGACGCTGGAGACGCTGCGGATCGTGTTCCCGGTATCGGCGACGATGGCGGTGGTCGGCCTGCTCGAGTCGATGATGACCGCGCAGATCGTCGACGACATGACCGACACGCCCAGCGACAAGAACCGCGAGTGCGTGGGCCAGGGCGTGGCCAACATCGTCAGCGGCTTGTTCGGCGGCATGGCCGGCTGCGCGATGATCGGGCAGTCGGTGATCAACGTGAAGTCCGGCGGGCGCGGCCGCCTGTCCGCGCTGGTCGCCGGCAGCGTGCTGTTGCTGCTGGTGGTGTTTGCCGGCGCCTGGGTGCGGCAGATCCCGATGGCTGCGCTGGTGGCGGTGATGATCATGGTCTCGGTCGGCACCTTCAGCTGGCGCTCGCTGGCGCAGTTGCGCACCCACCCGGCCAGCTCCAGCGTGGTGATGCTCGGCACCGTCGCGGTGACCGTGGCCACCCACGATCTGGCGCGCGGCGTCCTCACCGGCGTGCTGCTGTCGGCGCTGTTCTTCGCCCGCAAGGTCGGGCGCATGCTGCAGATCGACCGCAGCGAAGACGCGGACGGCGGCCACACCTATCGCGTTCGCGGACAGCTGTTCTTCGCCTCGGCCGGCAGCTTCGCCGGCGCCTTCGACTTCGCCCATGCGCCAGCGCGGGTCACCCTGGATCTGAGCCATGCGCATGTCTGGGACATCAGCGCCATCGGCGCGCTGGACCAGGTGGTGCTGAAATTCCGCCGCCACGGTGCCCAGGTCCACGTGGTGGGACTGAACCCGGGCAGTGCGGCGATGGTCGGTCGGCTGGGCACCCATCATCGGGGCGACGTGGAGCGCGTGCCTCTGCACTGAGGCATGGCCGGGACAGTCGACGCTGCGGCGACACCGCGCAGCGCATCGACCACAACGCGATCCGCGGGTGACCGCGCGATCGCCGCCGCGCTCGCCTTCCCACGGTGACACGGTAACGACATCGGCCGATTAGCATCGAACGGCTAACGGCCATGCAGGAGATCCGCCGATGTCACTGGACCACTGGCAACTGCCGCCACACGGTTGGGTACCCAACCACCCGTTCCTGCCGGTGCTGCACTACCGGCAGTCTGCCGGCGCCCTGGACGCCGACGGGTTCGAACGCCGCTTCGCGGCGCACGGCTGGCCGCCGCAATGGCGCGACGGCATCTACGACTATCACCACTACCATTCCACCGCGCACGAGGTGCTGGGCGTCGCCTGCGGCAGCGCCCGCGTGCTGCTCGGCGGCCCGGGCGGCATCGAGGTTGCGCTCGCGGCCGGCGACGCCCTGCTGCTGCCGGCCGGTACCGGCCATTGCCGGCTATCGGCCAGCGCCGACTTCCTGGTGGTCGGCGCTTATCCCGACGGGCAGGACTGGGATATCTGCCGGGAACCGCCCAGCGCCGAGAGGCTGCAACGGATCGCCAACGTGCCGTTTCCGCAGAGCGATCCGCTGCTCGGGGCGGAGGGGCCGTTGCTGACGTATTGGCAGAAGCAGGCAGATCCGCAAACTGGTCGCCATGGCTAAGCTTACCGCTGGCCCGACCACACCTCATTGAGGGGGTCAAACTCTGTCGTCACCATCGATTTCGACCTCCAACCAAAGCCGCAGATGGCGAGCGGCCCCTCCAGCAAAGGGTCGAGACCAAAGGCATTCTCAATATTGACGTCGTTTATGGCCGACGTGACAAAAGCACCGAGCCCGAGTTGGGTAGCACTTGAATAAATCGCCTGAGAGATATGGCCGACGTCGAGCGTCACCGCTCGGTAGGCTTTCGAATGAAGCCGGTACTTCCAAAAGCTACGCGCATAGCGCGGGGCCAGAATGAGTTGCACATGCGCATCCGCAAACCAATGCTGGCCCGCCAACATCTTCCTCGCCAAGTCAGCCAAACCGGCCGACGGGACAGAAATCAGTTCCAAGGCATGGTTCACGGGGTGATAATGATAGAGACCGGGCGCAATGCCCTCCACCCGTTGGACTACCAGATATACCTCTGTCGGATGCAGTCCACCGGCCGAAGGAACATTCTTTTTTAGAAACGCCGTATCGTCCTGTAGGCGGACAACGGATTGCGCCATTACCACTCGCTGCATCATTCGCGAAAAGAGATCGACCGGAAGATGTCGCTCTTGATCGAAATTTCTGCACGTCGTCCTCGACGCCATCAGCTTTTCGTACTCGTCGACCGCGAGCCTGGGGAGCTCAATATCGTCTCCCAAGCGCGATCTTGAGATGACCTCGGGAGGCGGCGGACCGAGTTTGTCGCGCAGCTCAGGCGCCGTGGTCAACTTGTTGGCCTCCATGGAAGCAACGCTATCAAGATCCTTCCAGCGACAAAACTTGTGTAGCATCGCCGCTGCAGGCCACCAATACGCCGAGCGCACAGTGTCATCGCGCTCGCGCATTGCGCTGTGCGCGCTTGTATCGCCTATCAGTAGACCTTTTTCCAAAAGTCCATCAATTAAGCTTACGCCGTACCCAACAACGGATGCCATGTCGATCCAGTTGCTTGGGCTGACAGCGCCCAAGACCTCCCGCTCGCCCTGATCCACTTCGACCTCATCGTCCAGATGAGGAGCCAGCGCGAGCCAACGGGTTTGACGACTAAGGCCAGCTGCGCCAGCAAGCAGTGACATCAAGTCGAAGCCAACCGATTCCCTTGGCTCAAAAAATACAACTCCGCAGCGACGCAGCTTCATACCATCCTCATTGCAACCTCGGGGCTAAACTTTACCGGCTTTCTGCCGATATGCACTCCGTTGCACCGCAAACCTGGTCAAATCCAAGCCCTAATCTCACAATCAGAGCAAACTGGTCATGGCAAATAATCAGCCCCCGCACCCCTCTCCCCTGGATCCGGTTAGTGCAGCAGCGCTACTTGACGCTCTTATTAACGACGACGCCTTCCGCGCCGCATTCCAAAGCGACCCTGTCGCTGCACTCGCGTCCATCGGCATCATTTTGGACGCCGATGCCGACACAAGCTGCCTGGAAGTCGGAATAATGGCATCCAAGGAGGAGCTGATCGCTGCAAGAGAGCAACTTCTGTCCTACCTCGTTTCCGACACGGCGTTCCACAACCCGCATTGCTTCGAAGCAAACAAGGTTGAAAACTACCTAAAGACGAGCAGTTGACCGATCGAGGTTCAGCCCCTTAATTCTTCGCATTGCTGCAGCAGCATCTGCGACATTAAGGGGCTGAAAAATAGAGCTACCCGCAACTTCCGCGTACCCCTGCCCACGGGCGGCCGCGATCGCACGATCCTGCGCAAGAACCGCCTCAGAATCTCCAATACGATCCAATGCATCTCTCATGACAATCCTGGACTGGAACAGCTCTTTTCCATTCATTTGCGATTGAAGCAAAGTGACGGCCAATCGGGGATTTCCCTCTTGCAACAGTTGCTTTGCCCTGATCAGACCAGCCATTCTGCTGGCTGTCGCATCGCTAGAACGCTCAGCCATGCGAACGAGGCCTTGCAATTCATTTGGAAGCTTTTTTAGACCGGCACGTTGCAGAAGATACACTGAAGCAAGTGCCAAGGCCGCGTAGTCAGACCTTTCAACACTTGGCTTTGCAGATACACTTTTTGATAGCTCGCTCGCGCACTTTAGAAGCTCACTCTGCAAATCGGCATCTTGCATTTCCGTTGCGCGCAAAGACAAGGCGATCAACTTGAAGTCATGGTACAGCAGTTCAGACTCTGGCTTGGCCTGCTTGGCCTCCTGATCCGCCAGGGACGCGGCTTCCACCAGATTGCCGCTCTGAGCAAGAACGGCAATGCGTGTAATGATGTCCGCCGGCCTAGCTTGATACCCGTTCCCTTCCACACGATGATCGATGAGACGTTGAGCCGCCAGAAGATCGCCGGATGCAGCCAGTGCGAGCGCGCTTCCCAGACCAGGGGATGCGCCGAACTCCTCCTCTGATTGTCGAAAGTACTCGAAGGACTCTTGGTATCTGCCCTGCGCAAGCTCCGCTCTCGCCAATTGATCGAGGGCATAGCCTCGTAGTGGATTGTTTGCCACGACAGCCGATTTCAAATATTTAATGGCCTCTGGATAGTCGCCATTCTCCATTGAAATCCAGGCGTAATTAGCAGCGCCCGCATAATAATCGGGATACAGCTGCGCCAGGAGCTTCCACCTGCGTGCGGGATCATCTCCCTTCTGTGGAAAGTATTGAGATTTCCACGCCAAGAGATAGAGCTGATCTCGCTTTGGGAGCCGTTCCAAGTGGTTCAATGCCGCAGAAAGGTGCGATTCGGCTAACGCGGGTGCAGCACGGCTCACATATATCCGCATGATAGCGGCATGAGCCAGGGCAAAATCTTTGTCCAGCTCCAAAGCCCGATTAAAATATTCAAGCGCCGAGTCGTTTTCTTTTCGGGCGTAGGCCTCGACACCCAGTGAGTACGCTCGCAGCGCATCGATGCTGGCGGTGGTGACCTGCGGCAAGGGCTGTGCGCTCTGGGCAATGGAATCCATGGCTTCGCCCAACTGGTCGCGCAACTGGGCGGTGACGTCGTCGATCGACGCCAAGGCTGAATCCAACCCTTTTCCGTCTTTCGACAGCGCGAGGACCGTTGCACCGCTTGTAGGATCGACGACGTCGACGCTTACCCTCAATCGCCCCCCTACCTCAGCGACCGTCGGCAAGAGGACGGCTTTTGCTCCGTCGCGCTGAGCAATTTCCGACGCGGTGGCGCGATCAATGCGACTGTCGGGGCTACGCTGCATCCGCACCAAGGTGTCCCGTACCTTGAGGTCACTCAGCAGATTCACGTAACGGGACTGTTCAAGGCTGATCCGGAACGCTTGGTCCAGCGATTCGTCGAGTACCTGATTGCCAGTGAGATTCCGCAAATCCCCCACCACCACCCAGTCGCGTTCGGCGAAGGCGATGGCCGGCTGCGGGCGGGTGACGAACCAGGCGCCGACCGCGAACGCGGCGATCAGCGCGGCTTCCGCCGCCAGCGCCGCCGGCCGGCGCCACAGCGGGATGTCGCGCCAGGCCTTGGGGGTGGGCTTGGGCGCGCGCAGCGGGGTGTGGCCGATCTCGCCGACTTCGTAGATCTCCAGCGGGGTGGGCACGCCCTTGAAGCGCCAGCGGCCGTGCGACTTCCACAGCAGGCGTTCGCCGCGCTCGCCCAGTTCGCGCGCGGCGCGGTGGGTCAGCGATTCGGCCACCGCCGAGAGCAGGATCTGCCCGGGCCGGGCCAGGGTCATCAGCCGCGCCGCGGTCGGCTTGGCCAGGCCTTCCACTTCCAGCGGCTTGGCGCCCACCTGCACCGCGGCGTCGCTGTTGCGCCAGGTCAGCACCTCGCCGACGTGCAGGCCGGCGCGCACCTTCAGGTCGAGCTTGCGCTGCGCGCCCAGGTCGCGCAGGCCGCGGCTGTAGTCCAGGGCGAAGCCGAGGCCGTCGATGGGCCGTTCGAACAGCAGCAACAGGCCGTCGGAACGGTCGATCAGGCGGCCGCGCCAGCGTTGCTGCAGCTCCAGCACCAGCGAGTCGTGCCGCTTGAACAGCTCGGCCGCGTTGGCGTCGCCGAGCTTTTCCACCAGCGCCACCGAGTCGCACAGGTCGGTCAGCAGCAGGGTGCGGAGCTGCGGGACCTCGGGCGGCGGTGCGGGGGCGTCGGTCATGGCGGCGGCTCGGCGGGGGCGCGGTGGCTCAGCAGTTGGCGGAGGCGAGGTCGTGCCAGTACAGCCGGTTGCCGCCCTGGCGTTTGGCCTCGTACAACGCCGCATCGGCGTTGGCGTACCAGTCGTTCCAGTCCGAATGCGGGTCGACCCGGCTGATGCCGATGCTGACCGGGCAGATGTGCGGCGCCGGGTGCGGCACGCCCAGCAGGTTCTGCACGGTGGCGAGCACGAACTCGCCGATCCGGCGCAGGTCCTCGACGTTGCCGGCGGCCACCAGCAGGCAGAACTCGTCGCCGCCCAGGCGGCAGGCGATATCGTCCGGCCCGGCCACCGAACGCAGGATGTTGGCGACGTTCTGCAGCACGCGGTCG
Source organism: Xanthomonas indica (assembly GCF_040529045.1). Taxonomy (NCBI): domain Bacteria; kingdom Pseudomonadati; phylum Pseudomonadota; class Gammaproteobacteria; order Lysobacterales; family Lysobacteraceae; genus Xanthomonas; species Xanthomonas indica. The sequence goes on from NZ_CP131914.1 coordinate 409,015, forward strand.
CCGACCAGGTGGCCGTGCGCATCGTTGATGTGCTTGAAGCGGTCGCAGTCGATCAGCAGCAGGCCCGGGCCGGGCGAGCGGCCGTCGCGGCGGCATTCCTGCAGGCGCAGGATCAGCCCGCGGCGGTTGTGCAGGCCGGTCAGTTCGTCGGTGCGCACCAGCTCTTCGGTCTGGGTCAGCTGGTGGGTGGTGGCGTAGAGGTTGTCCAGCGCCGCTTCCAGGTCGCGATTGCGCCGGCGCAGCTGGCGGATCAGGGTCTGCTCGTTCATCACCACGCGCACGATGGTGCGGCGGAGGAAGTAGGCGACCACGCCCGGGTCGCGCTCGACCAGGCGCTGGAAGTCGTCGTGGTCCAGTTCCACCAGCGCGCCGTCGCTGGCGGCGATGGCATCGGCGCTGCGCATGTGGTTGCCGATCAACAGGCCCAGTTCGCCGAAGAATTCGCCATGGCCGAGATGCTTCACCACCAGGTCCTCGCCGAAATCCAGATCGATCACGCCACTGGTGATCACGAACATGGCGCTGCCGCCGTCGCCGCGACGGAACAGCACGTCGCCGGCGCGCACCGTACGGGCGCGGCCGAATTCGGAAAACAGGCGCAATTCCGCCGCGGTCAGCACCGCCAGCTCGTTCGGCTTCGGAGAGACCGCAGCGTTGGAAATTGTGCCGCGTGCGGTGGATGCGGCGCTGTCGCAGCTCATCCGGCCCCCTCATGTGACGTCGCTGGCCCCTGTCGGGGGAGCATATCACCTACACGCGGCGCTCACGATACGTTTCACAGTCAATCTCGCGCCATGGAGAGACGCCAGCGCAAGCTGTCGCACGTGGTAGACACCGCCTCGCCCTTGGCACCAAACGCGCAAAAAAAGCCCGGGCGAACCCGGGCTTCCCACCTCCTGCCAGGGAGGGGCGATCGAAGGCGGCTGGCTGCAGGTCAGGCCGCTTTCTCGCCATGGAACTGTTCTTCCTCGGTCGAGCCGGTCAGCGCGGTGGTCGAGGACTGGCCCTGCTGGATCGCCTGGGTCACCGCATCGAAATAGCCGGTACCGACCTCGCGCTGGTGCTTGACCGCGGTGAAGCCACGGTCGGCGGCAGCGAACTCGGCCTCCTGCAGTTCGACGAAGGCGCTCATCTGCCGGCGCGCATAGCCGTGCGCCAGGTTGAACATCGAGTAGTTCAGCGCGTGGAAGCCGGCCAGGGTGATGAACTGGAACTTGTAGCCGTAGCTGGCGATCTCGCGCTGGAACTTGGCGATGGTGGCGTCGTCCAGGTTCTTCTTCCAGTTGAAGCTGGGCGAGCAGTTGTAGGCCAGCAGCTTGCCGGGGAACTTGGCATGGATGGCCTCGGCGAACTTGCGCGCGAACTCCAGGTCCGGCTTGCCGGTCTCGCACCAGATCAGGTCGGCGTAGGGCGCGTAGGCCAGGCCGCGGCTGATCGCCTGGTCCAGGCCCTTGCGGGTGCGGAAGAAGCCTTCGACGGTGCGCTCGCCGGTGGTGAACGGGCGGTCGTTGGGGTCGATGTCGCTGGTCACCAGGTCGGCGGCCTCGGCATCGGTGCGCGCCACCAGCAGGGTCGGCACGCCCATCACGTCGGCGGCCAAACGCGCGGCGTTCAATTTCTCGATCGCCTCGCGGGTCGGCACCAGCACCTTGCCGCCCATGTGCCCGCACTTCTTCACCGAGGCCAACTGGTCCTCGAAGTGCACGCCGGCGGCGCCGGCCTCGATCATCGCCTTCATCAGCTCGAAGGCGTTGAGCACACCGCCGAAGCCGGCCTCGGCGTCGGCCACGATCGGCTGCAGGAAGTCGATCTCGTCCTTGCCCTCGGCGTGGTGCAACTGGTCGGCGCGCAGCAGCGTGTTGTTGATGCGCTTGACCACCGCCGGCACCGAGTCGGCCGGGTACAGCGACTGATCCGGGTACATCTGCCCGGCCAGGTTGGCGTCGGCGGCCACCTGCCAGCCGGACAGGTAGATGGCGTTGAGCCCGGCCTTGACCTGCTGCATCGCCTGGTTGCCGGTCAGCGCGCCCAGCGCGTTGACGAAGTCTTTCTCATGCAGGTACTTCCACAGCTTCTCGGCGCCGAGCCGGGCCAGCGAATGCTCCACGTGCACCGTGCCGCGCAGGCGCACCACGTCGGCGGCGGTGTAGTTGCGGGTGATCCCGGCCCAGCGCGGATCGGTGTCCCAGTCGCGCTGGATCTGTTCGGCGGTCTGCAGCGTGGTGCTCATCTGGCGTTCTCCTCGAAAATGGATGCAGCGATGAAACGGTGGGGTGTCGCTGGATTCAGGGTTTGGCCGGCATGGAAGGAGTCAGGCGCAGGGACATCGCTTCCACGATTCCCCATTCCCGACTCCCCATTCCCGGCGTCACATCAATCAATCAACTGATAGGCCGGCAAGGTCAGGAAGTCGGCCAGTTCTTCGTCGCGCGTCAGCCGGTCGAGCAGCGCGATGGCCTCGTCCACGCGCGCCCCGCCCGGCAGCAGCGCGCGCTCGCCCAGCCGCGCCGGCAGCTGCCGCAGGCAGGCGTCGAACAGGGCGAAGTCGATGGCGGTGCCGTCGTCCAGGTGCAGGCCGCCCACATGCAGCCACTGCCACAGCTGGCTGCGGCTGATCTCGGCGGTGGCGGCGTCCTCCATCAGGTGGTGGATCGGCACGCAGCCGTTGCCGTCCAGCCACGCCGCCAGGTAGCGCACGCACACTTCGATGTTGCCCTCGAAGCCGGCGCGGGTGATGGTGCCGGCGGACGGGGCGATCAGCGTGTCGCGGTCGGCCTGCACGTCCTCGCGGCGCACCGCGTGCTGGTTCGGCGTGCGCATGTGCTCGTCGAACACCGCGCGGGCGATCGGGATCAGCGCCGGGTGCGCCACCCAGGTGCCGTCGTGGCCGGCGGTGACTTCGCGCAGCTTGTCCGCGCGCACCCGCGCCATCGCCTGCTCGTTGGCCGCCTCGTCGTGGCTGATCGGGATCTGCGCGGCCATGCCGCCCATCGCGTGCGCGCCGCGGCGGTGGCAGGTGCGGATCAGCAGTTCCGAGTAGGCCTTCAGGAACGGCTGGGTCATGGTCACCTGGCCGCGCTCGGGCAGCACCCGGTCCGGATGCCGGCGGAAGGTCTTCAGGTAGGAAAAGATGTAGTCCCAGCGGCCGCAGTTCAGACCGACGATGCGCCCGCGCAGCGCGTGCAGGATCTCGTCCATCTCGAACACCGCCGGCAGCGTCTCGATCAGCACGGTGACCTTGATCTGGCCCTGCGGCAGGCCGAGCATGTCCTCGATGTGGGCCAGCGCGGTTTCCCACAGCGCCGCTTCCTCCATCGACTGCAGCTTGGGCAGGTACAGGTACGGGCCGCGGTCCTTGGCCTGCAGCGCGCGGCCGTTGTGGAAGGCGAACAGCGCCGCGTCGAACAGGCCGCCGGCCAGCGGCTGGCCGTCGACCAGCACGTGCTTCTCGTCCAGGTGCCAGCCGCGCGGGCGCACGATCAGCACCGCCTGTTCCTCATAGGGGCGCAGCGCGTAGCGCTTGCCCGGGGTGCCGTCGCGCGCGGCCGGCGCAGTGAAGGTCAGGGTCCCGGCGACCGCCTCGGCCAGCGCGCGCTGGCCGGCGACCAGGTTGCGCCAGGTCGGCGCGGTCGAGTCCTCGAAGTCGGCCATGTACACCTTGGCGCCGGAGTTCAGCGCGTTGATGACCATCTTCGGATCGGTCGGGCCGGTGATCTCGACCCGGCGGTCCTGCAGCGCCTCGGGCAGCGGCGCCACCTGCCAGTCGCCCTCGCGGATCGCCCGGGTGTCGTCACGGAAGTCCGGCAGGCCGCCAGCGTCGAAGAAGGCCTGGCGCTCGCGCCGCGCCGCCAGCCGCGCCTGGCGCTCCGGCTCGATCGCCCGGTGCAGCGACACCAGCAGGCCCAGCAGCGGCGGCGGCAGCAGGGCGTCCTGGCCGGCCAGCGAGGCGGTGAGCGCGATGCCCGGCGTGGAACGCGTGGACGGGTCGGGAACGGCAGCGAAAGCGGGGGCGGACATGTGGGGATTCCTCGATGTTTCCGGGGCTCCACCGTGCTTCCATGGCATGTATTTGACAAAGCAGTTTTGTCAATGCTTTATATAAGTAAGACTTATATCCGTCACGTCATGGCCACGGGCAGCGCTGCAACCCCGCGATTTCCCTACAAATCCGACCGGCTCAAACCGCTGCGCGCGTTCTGCCAGACGGTGCGCCTGGGCGCGGTATCGCGCGCCGCGGAGGCCTTGTTCGTCAGCCAGCCGGCGGTGACCCTGCAGTTGCAGGCGCTGGAACGGGAGCTGGGGGTGGTGCTGTTCGAGCGCAGCGGCCGCCGCCTGGTGCCCAGCCGCGAGGGCCAGTTGCTGTACGAGATGGCACAGCCGCTGGTGGAGAGCCTGGACCGGCTGGAGGCGGACTTCCGCGAGAAGGCGCGCGGGCTGGACGCCGGCGAGCTCAACGTCGCCGCCAACAGTTCCACCATCCTCTATCTGCTGCCGAAGATCGTGGAGGCCTTCCGCGCCCGCCACCCGCAGGTGCGGCTGACCCTGCACAACGCGATCAGCGCCGACGGCACCGACCTGCTGCGCGAGGACGCGGTGGACCTGGCGGTCGGCTCCATGCTCGACGTGCCGGCCGACCTCAGCTACGCCCCGGTGTACCGGTTCGAACAGCTGCTGATCGCCCCGCACGACCATCCGCTGGCACGCAAGCCGACGCTGACCCTGGAGGACCTGTCGCCGTACCCGCTGATCCTGCCGCCGCGGCGCCAGGTCACCTACCGCCTGGTCGACCTGGTGTTCCAGCAAGCGCGCGTGCCCTACACCGTCGCGCTGGAAGTGGGGGGCTGGGAGGTGATCAAGCAGTACGTGGCGATGGGCATGGGCGTGTCCATCGTCAGCTCGATCTGCCTCACCGACGCCGACCGCGCGCGCCTGGCCACCCGCGCGCTGGGCGATTACTTCCCGGCGCGCAGCTACGGCGTAGTGGTGCGCAAGGGCAAGTACCTGTCGCCGCAGGCGCGCGCCTTCATCGAACTGATCCAGCCGGACCTGTTCACCCCGCGCGGCTACGACGAGAGCGGGCCGTCGGAGCGCTGAGCGCGGCGGCGCACGCCGTCGCTCGCATGGCGCCGCTCAGCCAGGGCGATCCCAGTGCGGCGGCTGGCCGATCGCCTGCCGCAGCACATGCGCCAATCGCGCCACCCGCGCCGGCAGCGGCGTCTGGCTCGGCACCAGCCACAGCCATTGCTGCGGCCCGGACGGCAATGCCGCCTCGTGGAACAGCGCACGCAAGCGATGCCGGCGCAGGTCCTCGCCGACCAGCCAGGTCGGCAGGCAGGCCACGCCCAGGCCATCCAGCGCGGCCAGGCGCAGGGTTTCCAGATCGTCGCAGCGCAGCCGCCGCGCGGGCAGCGCCGCGTCCGCGCCGAGCACATGCCGCCAACTGATGACCGTGTCGTCGTGGCGCTTGTCCAGCAACGCGTGCGTGGCCAGCGCCGGCAAGCGCTCGACCGGCCCGGCGCCATGCAGGTAGGCGGGACTGGCGCAGACCACCCGCCGCAACGGGGCCAGCCGCAGCGCGCCGGCCGGCGCCGGATCCGGGCCGAGCCGGATCACCGCATCCAGGCGCCGGCGCAGCGGGATGTCGAACCGCTCCACCAGGTCCAGGTCGACGTGCAACTGCGGGTGCCGCCGCGACAGCGCCGCCAGCAACGGCATCAGTTGCGTGCGGCCGAACGACGGCAGGCAGCTCAGGCGCAAGGTGCCTGCCACCTCGCCCTGCAGCTGCGCCAGTTCCGCGCGCGTCTCGGCCAGGCCGCCGAGCAGCGCGGCGGCACGCGCCTGCAGCACGCGTCCGGCCTCGGTAAGGCTCAGGCTGCGGCTGGAACGGATCAGTACCTGCGTGCCCAGCGCCTTTTCCAGCGCATCCAGGCTGCGGCTGAGCGAGGACGTGGCGACGCCGCGATGACGCGCCGCGGCCGACAGGCTGCCCGCCTCGACCACGTCCAGGAACGCCTGCAACTGGCCGAACATCCGTTCGAAATCGTGCATCGTTGCAGTTTACGCAATGCCGGATTGCAGCGGTGCGCGTGCATGGTGAGTGCCCCGCCGCGGCACCGCGGCCCTGCACAGGAGCCTGTCCCATGCATTCCCATTCCCGCGCCGACACCGCCTTCGACGCCGACGGCGTCACCCTGCGCGGCTGGCTGTACCGGCCCACACCAACCACCGCCACGCCCGCGCCGATCGTGGTGATGGCGCACGGCTGGTCGCTGGTCAAGGAGGCGTACCTGGATCGCTATGCCGAGGTATTCGCCGCCGCCGGCCTGGCCGTGCTGGTGTACGACCACCGCGGCTTCGGCGACAGCGACGGCACCCCGCGGCAGGAGATCGATCCCTGGCGCCAGATCGAGGATTGCCGCCACGCCATCACCTATGCCGGCAGCCTGGACGGCATCGACCCGATGCGCCTCGGCGTGTGGGGCACCAGCTACAGCGGCGCGCACGCCATGCAGGTCGCGGCCACCGATCGGCGGGTCAAGGCGGTGGTCGCGCAGGTGCCCGGCCTGGCCGGCTATCGCAACGGGCTGCGCCGCGGCAGCTACGAGCGAGCCGAGGCCCTGCAGGCGGCGTTCGCCGCGGATCGCCTGGCGGTGCTGCGCGGGGGCGAGCCGGCACGCAAGGCCGTGGTCGGTGCCACCGACGCGATCTTTCCCAGCGACGACGCGCGCGCCTTCTTCGAGGGCGCCGGTGCGATCGCACCGAACTGGCGCAACTGGACCACCCTGCGCTCGGCGGAGTGGAGCCGCGGCTACGAGCCGGCGATCTTCGCCGCGGCGATCAGCCCGACGCCGTTGCTGATGATCGTCGCCGACCGCGACTACATCTCCGGCACCGACTTCCAACTGCAAGCCTACGCGCAGGCACTGGAACCGAAGCAGTTGCTGATGCTGCGCGGTGGCCACTTCGTGCCCTACGTCGAACAGTTCGAGACCTCCAGCGGCGCCGCACGCGACTGGTTCGTCGCGCACCTGGCGCCGGCGCCACGCAGCGGCGTCTGATCCGCCGGCGCGGCGGCGGTGCTGGTGCAGCGCGCGTCGCGCCGGCACGGCCATGCCTGCGCGACGACGCGGCCTGCTACCGTGGCGGCTGCTCCCGTCGCCTTGCCGCCGCATGTCCCTGCCCTCCCGCTATGCCGAATGCGATGCGCCAGTGGCGCTGCGCGACCGGGTGCGCTGCAGTTGGCGGTTCCGCCAGGGCGAAGCAGAGGCAGCGCCGGCGCAGGTGCTGCCCGATGGCTGCGTCGACCTGATCTGGAACGTCCGCACCTTGTTCGTGGCCGGGCCGGACCGCCGCGCCAGCGACGCCACGCTGGCGCCGGGCATGGTGCTGACCGGTGTACGCCTCGCGGCCGGGGCCGGCGCCAGCCTACTCGGCGTGCCGCTGCATGCCGTCGCCAACCAGCGCGTGCCGCTGGACGCGCTGTGGGGTATCCGCGGCCGCGACTGGCAGGCGCGGCTGGAGGATGCCGCCGACCCACTGGCGACCTTGCACGCCCTCTGCGCGAGCCGGCCGCTGCACCGAGACCACGCGATGGCCTGGCTGTTCGCGCAACTCGCCGGCGCGACGCCGCCGCGGCTGTCCGTGCTGACCGGCACACTGGGCGTCAGCGAACGCACGCTGCGCCGGCGCAGCCACGAGGCATTCGGCTACGGCCCCAAGACCCTGGAGCGCATCCTGCGCCTGCAACGCTTCCTGGGCCTGGCCCGCCAGCATCCCAGCCTGACCGCGGCGGCGCTCGAGGCCGGCTATGGCGACGCGCCGCATCTGGTGCGCGACAGCCGGCAACTGACCGGGCTCAGCCCAAGCGAACTGGTGCAACGGCACGCGCGCTGAGTTGACCGTTTTCGCCAAGCCGGCGCCGCCCGGATGAAGGACACTGCCGGCTCTTCCACAGGAGCCGCCCATGTCCCGCGCCGAGCAGCATCACCGCATCGACTATCTGGAATTCGCCGTCGCCTCGATCGCCGCGGCCAAGGCCTTCTACGGCCAGGCCTTCGACTGGACCTTCCAGGACTACGGCCCGGACTACTGCGAATTCCGCGACGGCCGCCTGAGCGGCGGCTTCTTCCACGGCACCGCCCAGCCCGGCGGCGCCCTGGTGGTGCTGTACTCCCACGATCTCGCCGCCACCCAGGCCCGCATCGAGGCCGCTGGCGGCCGCATCGTGCGCCCCGCGTTCGACTTCCCCGGCGGGCGCCGTTTCCACTTCGCCGACCGCGACGGCTACGAACTGGCGGTGTGGTGCGAGGGCTGATGCCCGCTGCGCACGCGCGGTGACGCGGACGGGCTAGTCCGGATCCCGCGCGTAATGCCCCAGGAACATGTCCGTCGCCGACGCGGCGACCTGGGCCTGCTGCTCAGGGCTGAGCGGCGGCTGGCCCATGCTCAACTGCGGCCAGAACGCGAAGCCCTTGATCAGCGCATGCAACTGCTGCGCGGCGAACTCGGGCTGCAGCGGCTTGAGCCGCCCGTCGGCCAGGGCCGCGCGCAACCACACCAGCGTGCCCTCCTCCTTGCTGCCCAGGCGCGCGACCAGCTCGCGCGCGCGCTCGGGCGCGCGCAGGCCCTCGACCATCGCCATCCGCGACAGGCCGAGAAAGGCGGGATCGTCGAACATCTGCAGCTTCTGCTGCAGCAACTGCATCAACTGCGCGCGCAGCGGCTGCTGCGGGTCGTAAGGCACGCCAACGGTGTCCAGGCTGCGCTGCCAGAGCTGCAGCAGGATCGCGTCGAACAGCGCGTCCTTGCTGGGGAAATGGTTGTAGACGGTGCGCTTGGACACGCCGGCGCTGGCCGCGATGCGGTCCATGCTGGTGGCCTCGAAGCCATGGCCATGGAACTCGGCGATCGCCGCCTCCAGGATCGCCTGGCGCTTGCGCTCGGTCAGCCGTGCCGATGCGGGCGTGGAAAGAGAAGCCATGTTCGGATGTTACACCGGCCAGTTTACTTTCACGAAAAGGAAACTACACTGTGTAGTGTAATTCTCGCGCTCGTCTTCCAAGGATTGCTGCCATGTCCGCGTCCGCTTCCTCGCTATCCCCTGTTCCGCCCTCGTATCGGGAGTCGCCGCAGTACCGCCACGGCCGCTTCCGCAACGCCACCCCGGGCACCAGCGGCGCGCCCGGCCTGGCTGGAACCCTGCGGATCCTGTGGCATCTGTTGACCCGCAAGTCGCCCGAGGCGGTGCCCGCGCAGCCGCTGCCGGTGCTGCCGCTGACCGCCGCCCAGCTGCTGGCGGCGCCCGACCGCAGCCTGTACCGGCTCGGCCATTCCACGGTGCTGCTCAAGCTGCGCGAGCGCTTGTGGCTGACCGACCCGGTGTTCTCCGAACGCGCCTCGCCGTTTCCGTTCGCCGGCCCGCGCCGCTTCCACGCACCGCCGATCGCGCTGGACGCGTTGCCGCCGATCGCCGGGGTGATCCTCTCGCACGATCACTACGACCACCTGGACCGGGCCAGCATCCGCCGCCTGGCCGAGCGCGTCGGGACCTTCGTGACGCCGCTGGGCGTGGGTGACCTGCTGCAGCGCTGGGGCGTGGCCGCGGACAAGATCCGGCAACTGGACTGGTGGCAGTCGACCACGGTGGACGGGGTGACGCTGACCGCCACCCCGGCGCAGCATTTCTCCGGGCGCGGCATGTTCGACCGCGGGCGCCGGCTGTGGTGCTCGTGGGCGATCGAGACGCGGGAACTGAAGCTGTTCTTCAGCGGCGACGGCGGCTACTCCGCAGGCTTCAAGGCGATTGGCGAGCGGCTGGGGCCCTTCGATGTGAGCCTGATCGAGAACGGCGCCTACGACGTGGACTGGCCGCACGTGCACATGCAGCCGGAGCAGACCCTGCAGGCGCACCTGGACATCGGGGGACGCACGCTGCTGCCGATCCATAACGGCACCTTCGACCTGGCCATGCACGCCTGGCACGAACCCTTCGAACGCCTCGCGGCGCTGGCCGATGCCGCCGGCGTGGCACTGGCCACACCACGCATGGGCGAGCGCGTCGACCTGACGCAGCCGGCAAGCGGCGAGCGTTGGTGGCGCGCACTGGCGCAGGCGGTGGCGCCATGAGCCGCTGGACCCTGGCCGACCTGCCGGCGCAGCGCGACAAGATCGCGATCGTCACCGGCGCCAGCCCCGGCGGCCTCGGCTATGAGACCGCGCTGGCGCTGGCCGGCGCGGGCGCCAGCGTGGTGCTGGCCGCCCGCAACCCTGGCAAGGCCGAGACTGCGCGGCTGGCGATCCTGGCCGCACATCCGGCGGCCGACGTGCGCGTGGAAGCCCTGGACCTGGCGCAGCTCGCGTCGGTGGCCGCCTTCGCCGAGCGCATCGCGGCGCGCTCCCCGCGGCTGGATCTGCTGATCAACAACGCCGGCGTGATGGCACCGCCGCAGCGGCAGACCACCGCCGACGGCCTGGAACTGCAGTTCGGCAGCAACTACCTCGGCCACTTCGCACTGACCGCGCGGCTGCTGCCGCTGCTGCGCGCCGCGCCGGAAGCACGCGTGGTGAACCTCTCGAGCCTGGCGCATCGCCAAGGCCGCGTCGACTTCGACGACCTGCAATGCGAACGTCCCTACCGGCCGTGGAAGGCCTATGGGCAATCCAAGCTGGCGATGCTGATGTTTTCGCTGGAACTGCAGCGGCGCAGCGATGCGCAGGGCTGGGGCGTGCGCGCGCTCGCCGCGCATCCCGGCATTGCACAGACCGCGCTGATCGCCAATGGCCCGGCGGTCGACGGGCGCCGCACCGCGATCGGCACAGCGACCCAGTGGCTGGCCCCCTGGATCACCCATTCCGCCGCCGCCGGTGCGCTGCCCACGCTCTACGCCGCCACCTCGCCAAACACCCAGCCCGGCGGGTACTACGGGCCCGACGGCCCGTTCGAGCTGAAAGGCGACCCGGCCCCGGCCAGGATCGCCCGGCAGGCGCGCGACCCGCAGGTGGCCGCGCGGCTGTGGGAGGCGGCGTGCACGCTGGCGGGCGTGGCGTTCTGACTGCACAGCGGCGCCAGCAGGGTGCCTCCGTAGAAGCGGCTTCAGCCGCGACGGGCATTCCTTGTAACGCCCGTCGCGGCTGAAGCCGCTCCTACGGAGCATGTTCCCTCGTCGTTAGCCGCGCCCTACAGCCGCGCCCACTCGAATCCCTCACCACGGCGGTAAAACACCGCCAGCGCCTTGCCATAGACGCTGTCGGCATCGACGAAGCCGAAATAGCGGCCATCGAAACGCCGCGATGATCGCCCATGACCAGCAGCTTGCCGGGCGGTACGCGCACCCATCGCAGTGTCAGCCCCCCGCCCCTGTTATGCCCCCCAAGTCAGCAGCAACGACTCGTTCCAATTCCGCAATGGCGGGCTTCACGCTGGGATGCCGCTGCACCCAAACATCCCCCAGATGCTGTCTAACGTTCTTCCCACCCAACATGTCTCTTAATTTTTCAGAGCTCCTACATTGCAGGATTTCGTGCGCAGCATTCATAACATCTTCCGAGAAATCCGCATTTTTCTCACCAAGCTCCTCGCCCCATTCCTTTTGAATGGCAGAGATAAGCTTGCCCGCGGCCCGCTGAAATTCTGTTTTCTTAGCCACTTTGTCGGACAACCCCGCGATCCCATACCACTCCCACCAGCGAATCGACCTCGTTTCTTTACAGTCACCAAAAAGCAAAACGACAGCAATGATGCGGCGACTAATTCTCACCACGAGACCTATATGCATACAATCGCGCCATCACGAAATATCCCAAATCAGCCAACTCCTTTTCGTCAAAAGACAGGCTATCGAACTCATCGACGGAAATATCCCTGTTCGTCACATGCTCTTTTTTCTTCCAAATCTCGCCGAATGTTCCGTCACTTACAGCATCATCTAACTACACGCGAAGTGAGTCATCATTATCAAAAATTGAAATCAATAACGCGCGACGCTTTTTAAAATTATTTGAATTATCCATTACATTCTCCAAGGTGACAAAGGTGCGTCAATCCCCTCGTCGCGCCCGCTCAAGCAGTTTCCATAGCGAAGCATTTCCTGGTGTTCACATATTGCGTAGGAGGACCTTCCTCCGCGTTGTCCGAGAGCTTTGCACGTCACCAGATCTCGCTGCAGATTTTCTTCACAAACGTTTTCTCTATCCTGGGGTTCATCCGGACACATTGCATTGCCGATGGCATGCCCGGTGACACCACCAACGATGGAGTCAATCGCTCCTCCAGCAGGACTAACGGCCATTGCTCCACCTGCTGCACATGCCGCGGCGCCAGGACCTGCTGGGGCACATACAAATCCACCGCCAATCGCCCCAGCTACACCGCCGCCGTAGTAACCAACAGCCCCTCCGCAGATAGCACCAGTAGTCGTATAGCTAGCCACGCACGCTTGATCCTTCGGGAAGCGAACGGCTGCATTAGCAAACGCACACTCAACACCCCAACAAAAAACGGGATGGCCGCAAGGCCATCCCGTTCTCGATCACCATGACCGGCGCAGCGCCGATCAGTTCTTCAAACCACGGTTTTCCAGCAGCGGCTCGACGCTGGGGTCCTTGCCGCGGAAGTCGCGGTACAGGGTGGCCAGGTCGACGGTGTTGCCGCGCGAGAGGATCTTGTCGCGGAAGATGTCGCCGTTGGCGCGGGTCAGGCCGCCGTGTTCCTTGAACCACTGGAACGCGTCGTCGTCGAGCACTTCTGACCAGAAGTAGGCGTAGTAGCCGGCCGAATAGCCGCCGCCCCAGATGTGGTCGAAATAGGTGGTGCGGTAGCGCGGCGGCACTTCCGGCAGGTCCACCTTGTACTTCTTCAGCGAGTCGGCCTCGTACTTGTCCACGTCCTGCAGCGGCGCGTCGGCCGGCAGGGTGTGCCAGGCCAGGTCGAGCAGCGCCGCCGACAGGTACTCGGTGGTGGCGTAGCCCTGGTTGAAGGTGCGCGACTTCTTGATCTTCTCCACCAGCTCGGCCGGCATCGCTTCACCGGTCTGGTAGTGCTTGGCGTAGTGCGCGAACACCTTCGGATCCGACGCCCAGTGCTCGTTGAACTGCGAGGGGAACTCGACGAAGTCGCGCGAGGTGGCGGTGCCGGCCAGCGTCGGGTACTTCACGTTGGAGAACATGCCGTGCAGCGCATGGCCGAACTCGTGGAACATGGTAGTGACGTCGTCGAAGCTCAGCAGCGCCGGCTGGCCCGGGGCGGGCTTGGTGAAGTTGCAGACGTTGTAGACCACCGGCTTGGTGCCGGTCAGGCCGTTCTGGCCGACGAACTCGTCCATCCAGGCGCCGCCGGACTTGCTGTCGCGCTTGAAGTAGTCGGTGTAGAACAGCGCCAGCGACTTGCCGTCCTTGTCGAACACTTCATAGACCTTCATCCCGTCGTGGTAGGTGGGGATGTCGGTGCGTTCCTTGAAGGTGAGGCCGTACAGCTGGTTGGCGGCGTAGAAGACGCCGTTCTGCAGCACGTTGTCCAGTTCGAAGTACGGCTTGATCTGCGCTTCGTCGAGGTCGTACTTGGCCTTGCGCACCTGCTCGGCGTAGAAGTCCCAGTCGGCGGCGGTGAGCTTGAAGCCGCCCTTCTGGGCGTCGATCACCTTCTGCATCTCGGCCGCTTCGCTGCGCGCCTTGGCGGTGGCGGCGGGCACGGTGTCGGTGAGCAGCTTCAGCGCCGCGGCCGGGGTCTTGGCCATCTGGTCGCTGAGGCTGTAGGCGGCGTAGCTGTCGAAGCCGAGCAGCTTGGCCTTCTGCGCGCGCAGCTGCGCCAGGCGCTGCACGGTCTGGCGGGTGTCGTTGGCGTCGCCCTTCTCGGCGCGCGACTGCGAAGCGGCCATCACCTGCTGGCGCAGGTCGCGGTCCTTCAGCGAGGCCAGCACCGGCTGCTGGGTGGTGTTCTGCAGGGCCAGCAGGTACTTGCCGTCGAGCTTGCGCGCGGTGGCGTCCTGCGCGGCCGAGGCGATGTCGCCGTCGGACATGCCGTCGAGCTTGGCCTTGTCGTCCACCACCACGGCGCCGGCGGCGGTGGCCGCGACCAGCTTGGTGTGGAACTGCGTGGCCAGGGTGGTCTCTTCGACGTTGAGCTTGCGCAGGGTGGCCTTGTCGGCGTCGGACAGCTGCGCGCCGGCGCGCACGAACTCCTGGTATTCGTACTCGACCAGGCGCTTCTGCTCCGGGTCCAGGGTCAGCGTGTCGCGCTGGTCGTACAGGCTCTTGATGCGCGCGAACAGCTTGGGATCCAGGCTGATCTCGTCCTGGTGCGCGGCCAGCTTAGGCGCGATCTCTTCCTGGATCTTCTGGCGGGCATCGTTGGTGTCGGCCTGCACCAGGCCAAAGAAGATGCGCGACACGCGGGTCAGGGTCTCGCCGCTGCGCTCCATCGCTTCGAGGGTGTTGGCGAAGGTGGCCGGCTCGGGGTTGTCGGCGATCTTGCGGATCTCGGCCAGGTGCTGCTTCATGCCTTCTTCGAACGCCGGCAGGTAGTCGCTGTCCTTGATCTTGTCGAACGGCGGCGCCTGGAACGGCAGCGTGCTGGGGGTCAGCAGCGGGTTGGCGGCGGCGGCGGGCTGCGCGGCGGCCGGAGCAGCGGGGGCGGCGGGCACGGGGGTGGACTCCTTACCGGAACAGGCGGCCAGCGCCAAGCTGATGGCAGCGGCCAGAACGACGTTACGCGACATGAGGTGGAACTCCTGAGAGGACCTGGGGCCAAGACAGCCGTGCACGTTACCGGGTTTGGATGGCAGCGGCATGTGCCATTGGCTCGGCCCGGCGCGGCAGCCAGCCGGCGTACAGATCGCCGGGCGCAGGCACGCGGGCGCCGCTGCATCGGCGGGCTGGCCGCGGCGGTACGCACCGGGCCGGATGGACCACGCACGCGCCCGGGCCGGCGGCACCGCCGGCCCGGGAGCACCCCCTTACTGCCCGCCGGGCAGCGGCAGCGCCTCGTCCTTGAAGATCGCCACGTGCGGCACGCCGTCGGCGCCGATCCAGCCGCGGTACATGCCCTCGGTGTTGAACGGGAAGGCCACGCTGCCGTCGGCGCCCAGCGCGATGGCGCCGCCGTCGCCGCCGGCCTTGGGGATCTGCTGGTCGATCACCGCATCGGCGGCCTGGGATAGGCTCTGCCCGGCGTACTTCACCCGCGCACAGATGTCGTAGGCGGCCACCGCGCGGATGTAGAACTCGCCCCAGCCGGTGCCGGACACCGCGCAGCGGCTGTCGGCGAAGGTGCCGGCACCGATGATCGGCGAGTCGCCGACGCGGCCGTAGCGCTTGTTGGTCATGCCGCCGGTGGAGGTGCCGGCGGCCAGGTTGCCCTGCAGGTCCAGCGCCAGCGCGCCGACCGTGCCGAAGTGCTTGGCGGTTTCCAGGTCGGCATGCGCCTGCTTGTTGGCCTCTTCCTTCAGCGCCTGCTGCAGTTGCTGCCAGCGCTTCTCGGTGCGGAAGTACGACGGATCGACCAGGGCGATCCCGTGCTGCTTTGCGAAGACCTCTGCGCCGTCGCCAACCAGCATCACGTGCTCGGACTGGTCCATCACCGCGCGCGCCAGTGCGATCGGGTTCCTGACCCGGTGCACGCCGGCCACCGCGCCGGCCTTGCCGGTGCGGCCGTCCATGATCGCCGCGTCCAGTTCGTTGCGGCCGTCGTGGGTGAACACCGCGCCCTTGCCCGCGTTGAACTGCGGCGAGTCCTCCAGCACGGCGATCGCCGCGGCCACCGCATCCACCGCCGGCTTGCCCTGCGCCAGCAAGGCCTGCCCGGTGCGCAACGCCTGCTCCATCGCCGCGCGCGCCTCGGCCAGGTCGGCGGCGCTGCTGCTGGCACGCTCGACGCCGGCACCGCCATGAATCACCAGCGTGGTGGCGGGAATCTCGCGCATGCGCCCGTCCTGCACGGCGTAGTAGCGGTGGAACACCGGCGCCTCGACGCGGCCGTCGGGCAGGTGCAGGGTGGAGCCGGGGCCGACGCCGACCGTCTCGATGCGCGCGGCCTGCAGCGGCTGTCCGGCCGGGGTGGGCGGTTGCAACGGCCCGGCGACCACGGTGGCCACGGCCTGCGGATCGGTGGCATAGACGCGCGCGGTGCCGTCGCCCTCCACCGCCAGCGCGGCGCTCTCGTCCACGCCCAGGCCGATCAGCGGTTCCCCCTTCGGCGCCAACGTGGCGGCCTTGGCGCGGAACGCGAACAGGCGGCCGAGGCGGTCGCGCTCGCGGAAGTGGGTGTCGGTGATGACCCGCTTGAGCAGGTCCAGGTGCAGGAAGTCGGTCTCGAGGGTGACCGCCGGCCCCAGCGGATCGGCCAGCGCCGCCGGGCTGGCGAGGCTGCCGCCGTCCATCGCGCCGTACAGGTACTCGCCCAGCATCGCCAGGCCGGCGCTGGTGCCGCCCAGCGGCTTGCCGGCGCGCACGTGCGCGTCCAGCGCATCGGCCACCGGCGTGTTCTTCCAGTAGCGCACGTAGCGCGACTGGTCGCCGCCGGCGATGAAGATGCCATCGGCGCGCGCCAGCGCGCGCAGCAGCGCCGGATCGCTGGAGGCGCCGCGGCCGCTGAACACGAAGGTCTCCACCGAGGCCACGCCGCCGACCTTGCGGTAGAACTCCTCGCCCACCTCGCCCGCCTGCGAGGCGCGCAGCACCACCACGTGGCCGTGCCCGGCCTTGGCCAGGAACCAGCGCAGCGCGTCATAGTTGCGGTCGCCGCCGCCCATCAGCAGCAGGCCGGGCGACACCGGGCCGGGCGTGGGCGCGGCCGGGTCGCCGACCAGGTACTGGCGGTACTCGCGCGCGACGGCGGGCGTGGCCAGGCACAGGCCCAGCAGCAGCGAGAGCCAGGGCCGGAACAGGCCGACGGAACGGGTCATGCGGATCTCCTCGGGAACGGGACGGGCAGGCGAGCGTGCGGCTCGCTGCTGAGAGGGGACGAACGGCGGCACGGTTTCCCCCCGCCGCGCCACCCTCCCACGTTCGCCTGCGCGGCACTTGCCCGCAGCTGCCGGCGATCGGCTAATGTGGGATCCATGTCCGCTTCCCTCGACGATTGGTTCGTCCAAGAAATCCTGGTCCACGAGCAGGCGCTCAGCGGCTACCTGCGGCGCTGCTGGCCGCATCGCGAGGAATGGCACGACCTGCGCCAGGAGATCTATGTGCGCGTCTACGAGGCTGCGGGCAAGTCCCGGCCGAGCCTGCCCAAGTCGTTCCTGTTCGCCACCGCGCGGCACCTGATGACCGACCGCCTGCGCCGCAACCGGGTGGTGTCGATCGAGGCGGTGGGGGATCTGGAGTCGATGCACGTCCTGGTAGATGAGCTGTCGCCGGAACGCTGGTGCGGCGGACGCCAGGTGCTGGGCCGGCTGGCCGCGGCCTTCGACCGCTTGCCGGACCGCTGCCGCAGCGTGGTCTGGTTGCGGCGGGTCGAGGAACTGCCGCAGAAGGAGGTGGCCGTGCGCCTGGGGATCAGCGAGAAGAGCGTGGAGAAGCAGGTGGCCCGGGGCATGCGCCTGCTGGCCGATCATTTCCATGGCGACGAGGGCGCGGCGGCGCCGGCGGCGCCGTTGCAGGCGCGCGCACGCGATGGACAGCAGGTGGATTGAGGCGCGTGCGGCGGCCTGGCTGGCGCGGCGCGACCGCGGCGACTGGACCGACGCACGGCAGGCGCGCCTGGACGCGTGGCTGGCCGCGGCCACCGCGCACCGGGTGGCGTTCCTGCGCCTGCAGGCGGCCTGGCAGGAAAGCGGGCGCCTGCAGGCGCTGGGCGCAGGCCAGCGCGATGGGCAGGTGCCCGACCGCGGCCGCTGGCAGGGCCTGGGCGGCCGTAGCACGGCGGCGCCGGCCGCGGCGGCGGCGGCCACTCCCGATCTGCGCGACCTGCGCTTCGCCCCGCGTTCGCCCGCGCGCCCGCGGCGGCGCTGGCCGGCCGCGCTGGCGGCGACGCTGCTCGGTGCCGCGGTGCTGTCCCTGGTCTGGCGCCATGCCGTCGAACCGGTGCCGACCGCCTACGCCAGCGTCACCGGGCAGTTGCGGCCGGTGGCCCTGGCCGACGGCTCGCAGGCCACGCTGAGCAGCGACAGCCGCATCGCCGTGGCGCTGTCGCGCGCGCAGCGGCATATCGATCTGCAGCGCGGCGAAGCGTTCTTCGCGGTGAGCAAGGATCCAGGCCGGCCGTTCGTGGTCGCCAGCGGCGCGCGCCAGGTGGTGGCGGTGGGCACGCGCTTCGCGGTGCGCCGCGACGCCGACGCGCTGCGCGTGGTGGTGACCGAAGGCATGGTGCGGCTGGAGTCGGCCAATGCACCGCACGCACCGCCGTTGCTGCTGCCTGCCGGCAGCATCGCCCAGGCCGGCCCGCACGGGGTGCTGGTGCGTCGGGTGGCGCTGGCCGAGGCCGAGCGCGCGCTGGACTGGCGCAGCGGCTACCTGAGTTTCGACGACACCCCGCTGCAGGCGGCGGTGGCCGAGTTCAACCGCTACAACACGGTCAAGCTGCAGGTCGCCGATGCCGGCGCCGCCGCACTGCGGGTCGGCGGCAACGTGCGCTGGTCCAACGTCGACGCCTTCGTGCGCCTGCTCGAACAGGGCTTCCCGATCCGCGCCGAGCGTCGCGGCGACACGGTGCTGTTGCACAGCCGGTAAGCCGCCCGCGCCGGCGTGCGCGATGGCGGGGGGATTTGCCGGTCTCGTTCGTCCTGGAGCTACGAAGGCGCGCTCCGCGCCCGTTTGGGGGAGAAAACTCGATGCGGTATCCGATGCGTGCCCTGCTGCTGAGCATGGCCTGTGCGAGCGCCTGCGCGGCGCAGGCGCAACCCGCTGCCGTGGCCGCCACCGGCACGGTGGACATCCCCGCCGGCCCGCTGCGTGCGGCGCTGGATGCCTTGGCGCGGCAATCCGGCGTGCAATTGCTCTATCGGGCCGACCAACTGGGCGAGGCACGCAGTGGCGGTGCGCACGGCAGCCTGGATACCGCGCAGGCGCTGCAGCAGGTACTGCGCGGCAGCGGCTTCGTCGCCGAGCGCGACGCCTCCGGCGCGTGGCTGGTGCGGCGTCAGGCGCAGGCTCCGGCGCGCACGCCAGCGGCCCGTGTCGCCACGCCGACGCCGGCGGCGGTACCCGACGCCCCGGTGGCGCAACTGGACACCCTGCGCGTCACCGGTTCGCGCATCCCGCGCACGCAGGTGGAAGGCCCGGCACCGATCAGCGTGATCGGCGCCGAGCAGATCAAGGCCAACGGCTTTACCTCGGTGCCGGACGTGCTGCGCGCGATGACCCAGAACGGCGGCGAGACGCAGAGCCCGCAGTCGGCCAGCGGCGCGGACTTCTCGCCCGGCGCGCAGCAGGTGGACCTGCGCGGACTCGGCCCCAACCACACCCTGGTGCTGGTCAACGGCCGCCGCATCGCCGACTTCCCGATGCCGTTCAAGGGCCGCAGCAACTTCACCGACATCTCCAACATCCCGCTGGGCATGATCGACCGCATCGAGATCCTGACCGGCAGCGCCTCGGCGATCTACGGCTCGGACGCGATCTCCGGCGTGGTCAACTTCATCCTCAAGCAACACACCGACGGCACCACGTTGGACTACCGTTTCGGCGACACCACCCGCGGCGGCGGCGAGAGCTTCAACCTCAGCCTCAGCAGCGGCTGGTCGCGCGGCAACTTCGATGCGGTGTTCGGTGCCGAGCTGGTGTCGCAGACACCGCTGTGGGCCTACCAGCGCAGCCGCCAGGACAGCACCCTGGACGGCCCCACCGCGCGCTCGCAGGTGCCGCGGCGCACCTTCCTGCGCACCGATTACGACGACAACTATCTCGATCCGGGCGCGGACACCTGCGCGGCGGTGTCCGCGCTCAACGGCGGCAGCACCGGCTACGCCACCCGCCCGGGCTACGGCGCGTTCTGCGGCAGCAGCGCCTCGATCGGCTACGGCACCATCACCAACCGGCGACGCGGCCTCAATGGCTACGCCTCGCTGCGCTACGCCTTCGACAACGGCAGCGAGTGGTTCGCCGACGTGCAGCTGGGCTACCACGAGCTGTCGCTGTTCCGCGACGTGACCCAGTGGGGCTACATGGCCCCGGACGGCAACGAGGAAGGCTATTTCTACAACCAGGCCACCGGCCAGGTGGAAGCCTGGGGCCGCCAGTTCAGCCCGGAGGAAATGGGCGGCCTCGATGCCGGCACCATCCGCACCCGGCAGAAGACCTTCAGCGTCACCACCGGGTTCAAGGGCCACCTGGGCGCAGACTGGGACTACGAAGCGAGCCTCAGCCACTCGCAGTACCAGGCCACCATCAGCTGGCCGCAGATCGTCGCCGCGCGCGCCAACGCGCTGTTCCTCGGCCCGCAGCTGGGCGTGGACGACGACTCGGGGCTGCCGATCTTCGATGCCGACCCGCAGCGTCTGTATACGCCATTGCGCCGCGCCGAATACGACAGCATCGCCCAGCGCACGGTGTACCAGCCGCGCTCGCGCACCGACACCCTCGCCTTCACCGCCACCAACACCGCGCTGTTCGCGCTACCCGGCGGCGATGCCGGCCTGTCCGCGACCGCCGAGTTCGGCAACCAGGGCTACACCCTGCGCCCGGATCCGCTGGCCACGCAGTACTACTATTACAGCTGGAAGGATTCCGACGGGCACGGCAGCCGTAATCGCTGGGCGCTGGCCAGCGAGCTGCGCCTGCCGGTGCTGTCGACGGTGTCGCTGAGCCTGGCCGGGCGCTACGACCAATACCGCTTCGCCGGACGCTCGCTGGGCAAGTTCACCTACAGCGGCGGGCTGGAGTGGCGGCCGGTGGAATCGCTGCTGGTGCGCGGTTCCTACGGCACCGCGTTCCGCGCGCCCGACCTGCACTACGTGTACGCCGGTCCCGGCAATGACGAGACCACCGGCGTGGACTACTACCGATGCGCCAGCGAGGAGCCGGGCGTGGCGATCCAGGACTGCAGCTACAACGAGGAAGCGGTGATCCGCGGCCGCAGCGGCAACCGCGCGCTGGACCCGGAGAACAGCACCTCGTGGACCGCCGGCCTGGTGTGGTCGCCAATCGCCGACCTGGACCTGTCGCTGGACTACTTCGACATCGACATGCGCGACCAGGTACAGGACCTGCGCGTGGACCAGGTACTGCGCGACGAGGCCGACTGCCGCCTTGGCGTGCTGCAGGCGACCTCCACCACCTGCCGGCAGGCGCTGGCGCGGGTCACCCGCAGCGCGGACGGGCGCCTGTACGGGGTCTACGTCAACCCGATCAACATCGCCCGCGAACGCACCAACGGCGTCGACCTGAGCGCGCAGTACCGTCTCGACACCGGCATCGGCACCTTCCGCCTGAGCGGCAACTACACCTGGGTGCGCCGCCACGATATCCAGGTGTATGCCGGCGAAGCGATGGTGGACGAGTTCGCGGTCAACAGCGGCTACGACATCCCGCGCACCAAGGCCAGCGCCAGCGTGTCGTGGGAGCGCAACGCCTGGACCGCGACGCTGCACGGCGAGCGCCTGGGCCGGCTGCCGAGTTCGGACTCCTACGACCAGGTCTACGACCCGGAGAGCGGCGACAGCCCGTGGATCGGCGCCACCTACCGCTACAACGCCTCGCTGCAGTACCGCTTCACCGATCACGCGCAGCTGTCGCTGACGGTGACCAACCTGTTCGACACGATGCCGCCGCACGACCGCACCTACACGGCGTATCCGTACTACGACGTGTCCTGGTTCGACACCGTGGGCCGCAGCGTGTACGTGCAGTACACGCAGAAGTTCGGCGGCAGCGCGCTGTAGCGCAGGGTCGAAGCCTGCATGTGGGAGCGACTTCAGTCGCGACGAGCGAAAGCGAATGGTCGGCAGATACCGTCCGTCGTCGGGACTGAAGTCTCTCCCACAGTGCAGCCCTCCGACGATGCGCCGCATTTGTGGGAGCGGCTTCAGCCGCGACGAATGAAGCTCAAAGCCACCTGGTACGTTCCTGCGTCGGGACTGAAGTCCCTCCCACAACGACATCCGACCCATGCATCGTAGGAGCGGCTTCAGCCGCGACCAGGGCGTTCCCGATGTCCCGGTCGCGGCTGAAGCCGCTCCTACGACATCGGTTGGTACCGTTGGGCAAGGCGGCGGATGCGCGTCGCCGTCAGCCGCCGCTGTCGCTCACAACGTATCGCGATGCTTGCCGCGCCACGGCCGGTACCATTCGCGGATCGCGGCGATATCGGCCTGCATGTCCTCGCTGGTCCACACCACCTCGCCGAGGCCGACGGTACGGCTGGGGTAGTCGAAGTACACCGGAAAAATCGGGACCTGCGCGCCGTGGGCGATCTTCCAGAAGCCGGTCTTCCACTTCTCCACGCGCTTGCGCGTGCCCTCGGGGGTGATCACGTACCACATGCGCTCGGCGCCGCGGATCAACGCCACCGCCTGTTCCACCACCCCGCGCGGCGAGGTGCGATCCAGCGGGATGCCGCCGAGCTTGCGCAGCAGCGGCCCCAGCGGCCACCAGAACAGCTGGGTCTTGCCCAGCACGCGCACCTCGAAGCCGACCGCGAACTTGACCGCGAAGCCCAGGAACCCGTCCCAGTTGGACGAATGCGGCGCCACGATCATCACCAGCTTCGGCACGTTGGGGAACTCGCCCACGACCCGCCAACCGGTCACCCGCAAGGCGGTGCGGCCGAGCCAGCGCATGAAGCGGCTGGGCTTGACCATCGGCATGTTCGGCGGTGCTGCGGGCAGGCGGTAATCGCGTTCGGTCAAAAGTCACTCCCAGCGGCCGGGCGACCGGCCGCGTTTGATCTGGCTGCGCTCGCGCTTGGCGTCCAGGCGTCGCAACTTGGCGCCATGCGAGGGTTTGGTGGCGATGCGCCGCTTCGGCACCGACAGCCCGGCGGCGATGAACTCGGCCAGGCGCTGGCGCGCATCGTCGCGGTTGCGGTCCTGGGTACGGAAGCGCTGCGCATCGATCACCAGCACGCCCTCGGCGGTGATGCGCCGATCGCGCCGCGCCAGCAGCCGCGCGCGCAGCGGCTCCGGCAACGACGGCGAGCCGGCCAGGTCGAAGCGCAACTCGACCGCGGTGGCGACCTTGTTGACGTTCTGCCCGCCGGCGCCGCTGGCGCGCACGAAGCGCTCGACGATTTCGTCCTCCGGAATCGTCAGGCTGCTCGAGATGTGGATGGCCCCATTACCCATGGCGCGGATTGTAGGGCATCCGCCGGACTGCCTGATTTCCGGGCCGGGGAAGACTGAACGGCGCAGCCGGCGGTCGCTGGCCCGCGGCGCCCCGGCGGGCGTCGGCAGGGCCGCGGCGATTGCCGTATTCTGGCCGCCGGTCATCGTCCTGCAGGATGCTCCATGTCCCCGACTCCGCGCTTCTTCCGTTGGCCGCAGCGCTTGCTGCTGGTCGTGCTGCTGGCCCTGGCCGCCGCCCCGGCGCTGGCCGAACCGCCCACCGATGCCGACGTCAACCGTCTGCTGTCGGCCTCGCGCGCGCAGAACATGCTCGACACCATGCTGCCGCAGATCGAGGCAATGCAGCGCCAGCAGTTCGCCCAGCTCACCGCGCAGCACCCGCTCGACGCCACCCAGCAGCAGAAGCTGCAGCAGATCCAGGAGCGCACCCAGGCCACCGTGCGCAAGGCGCTGTCCTGGCAGGAGATGCGCCCGCTCTACGTCAACCTGTACAAGCAGACCTTCTCCAAGCAGGACGTGCTGGCGATGGCCGAGTTCTACGAGAGCCCAGCCGGTCAGAGCCTGCTCGACAAGACCCCGCAGCTGATGCAGAACCTGATGGGCGCGATCCAGCAGAAGATGACCCCGCTGTTCACCGACCTGCAGAAGGACCTGGAGCAGACGGTCAACACGCCGCCGGCGAAATAACTAAAACCGGTCTTGCAGTCGTAGGAACGGCTTCAGCCGCGACCGGGCATTCCCGATGAAACCGGTCGCGGCTGAAGCCGCCCCTAAGATTCATTAATCAGGCATGCGTGCCAATTTCCATGATTGTGCGATCAGCACAATCGCTACTTCGCGGCCCGCAATACCCGGCGGATAACGCAGCAGGTCAGTTCATCCAGATATACGCGGCCGTTTCGCGATCGCCCCATACCGCACAATCGCCTGTTCCATGCACGTACACCACCTTGCCTTGTGCAGAGGCGCTTAGCAGCAGCGCGTACTGGGCTCTTCCCGATTGGGTTGCCAGTGACAACGCCAACGACGTGCTGGAGCATGCGGGCGCATTCGTGTAAGGCCCATCAAGGGAAAAGAATACGACATCCTGAGAGTGCGCCATGATCGTCGCCACTTTTCCCGAAGCATCTCCTGCCGATGCAGAAAATGGCAGCATGAAAATAATCGAGACAGCGAGAGATAAACGAACCTTATTCCACATACATTCCCCTGAAAACTACTGAATTCAGTGAGGCAAGATAGACCAAACCAGGCTGCGCCGCCATTCCGCCGCGGGAGCATCGGCACTGCGTACGAAAGATCAGCCTCCAACAGCTCACTGCAGTGGCGGCGCACTTTGTTGCAGCAACAGCCTCGTGATGGGCGCGGTGCTATCCCGGCACACCACGTCCCGCTTCCACCTGCCACGGTGCAGGATCCCAGCCGAACAACCCGAACGCCCGCACGAACGCCGCATCCAGCGGCGCCGTCACCGCGATGCGATGCCCATCCGGGTGCGGAAACGCCAGACGCTCGGCGTGCAGCAGCATGCGATGCACACCCTGCATGCGGAAGATGCGGTTGTGGCGGCCGTCGCCGTGGCTGGTGTCGCCGATCAGGTGATGCGACAGATGCTTGAGATGGCGGCGGATCTGCCGGAAGCGCCCGGTCACCGGGCTGCAGCGCAGCAGCGCATAGCGCGACGTTGCGAACTCGCCCGACGGCACCGGCAGTTCGCCGCAGGCCAGGCGCGCGAAGCGGGTCTGCGCCGGCTTCTTCAGCGGCTTGCCGGGGCCGCCGTCGAGGTCGTGGTCGACGTCGAAGTGCTCCTCGGCCGGCCAGCCGCGGCAGATCGCCAGATAATCCTTGTCCACTTCGCCACCCATCAGCGCCTTGCCCAGCGCACTGGCGGTGTCGCGGTCGAAGGCGAGCAGCAGGCAACCGCTGGTGGCGCGGTCCAGCCGGTGCACCAGGAAGATCGGCCGACCCAGCTGCGCACGCAGGCGGTCGGCGAGGAAATCGTCCTCGCCGCGGGCGAGCTTGCTGTCGTGGACCATCAGCCCGGCAGGCTTGTCGACCACGGCCAGCAGCGCGTCCTGGTACAGGATCTGCAAAGGAGGTTCGGCGGTATTCACCTGCGGATTATCCGTGCCGCACCGGCGCGCCACAATGCGCATGGCGTGCCTGGCATCCAGGCGCACGAAGCGTCGGCGCGCTACCACGCGGACACGCCCGCATCGCGGCGGATGCTCGATCGCGATCGCGCGCGCGCCTGCGCAGCGTGCCGCTGCGCCGCGGCGGCGGTCGCCCCTGCGCACCGGAAACCGCGCCCCGCGGCGGCGATGCCTACGCGTCCTTGACCGCCAGCAGTTCGCCGTTGCCGACCGGCAGCGTGGTGCAGGTAAAGGCCGCATCGGCCTGCAGCAGCGCCGCGAACGGCGCCATCTCCGTCGCGTGCGACAGCGCGTTGTCCACCACCAGCAATCCGCCTGGCCGCAGCACCCGGCGCAGTTGCGGCCACCAATCGCAGTACAGCGTGCGCTCGGCGTCCAGGAATACCAGGTCGAACGCGGCCGACGCTGCGTCGGCCAGCCAGGCGCCGGCATCGGCGTGGACCAGTTCGACGCAGCCCTCCACGCCGGCGCGGGCGAAACTGCGCTGCGCCAGCGCGATCTTGTGCGCGGCGTATTCGAGCGTGACCACACCGCCGCCAAGCGCCGCCACGGCCTCGGCCAGCCACAGGGTGGAATAGCCGTTGGAGGTGCCGATCTCCAGCACCCGCCGCGCCCCCGTGGCGCGCACCAGCACCGCCAGCAGTTCGCCGGTGTCCGGGGTAATATTGAGCAGGCGCTGCGCGCGCTCGGACTGGCCGGCGTCGTGGCGCGGCCCCTCGGCGCCGAGCTCGGTCCGCACCGCCTGCAGTTGCGTGCGGTCGAGCGTGGCCGCGGTCAACGCCGCCACCATGCCGACAGCAAGGCTGCCACGCCGGCACCGCCGCTGATCCACGCCCACAGCGACACGCCGCCCAACTGCGGGCCGCCGGCGTCGAGCGCGTACAGCAACGTGGCCACGGTGAGCAGGCCGACGCCGGCGATCGCCGCGACCACCCGCCGCTGCATGCGCCGCACCAGCAGGTTGAGTTCGAACAGGTCGCGCGAGCGCATCGACAGTTCGTGCCGGCCCTCGACCTGCTGGCGCAGCCAGCCGTGGATCAGCCGCGGCATGTCCGGCGCGTGGGTCATGATCTCCGGCAGGCGCTTGCGCAGTTCGTGCAGCGCCCGCTGCGGGCTGTAGCGCTCGATCAGGATGCGTTCGAGCACCGGCCGCGCCACCGCCCAGATGTCCAGCTCCGGGTCGAGCTGGCGGCCGACGCCTTCGATGTTGAGCAGGGTCTTCTGCAGCAGGATCAGCTGCGGCTGCAGGGTCAGCTGGTAGCGCTGGGCCACGCGGAACAGCTTGATCAGCACCTCGGCCAGCGAGATCTGCGACAGCGGCCGGGTGAAGTACGGCTCGCACACCGAGCGCGCCGCCGCCTCCAGTTCATCGATGCGCACGCTCGCCGGCATCCAGCCGGCCTCCACGTGCAGCTCGGCCATGCGCCGGTAGTCCTTGTTGAAGATGGCCATGAAGTTCTCGGCCAGGTAGTACTGATCTTCCTGCGAGAGCTGGCCCATGATGCCGAAGTCCAGCGCGATGAAACGCGGGTTGTCGCGGCGCGCCGGATCGCTGTCGACCCAGATGTTGCCGGCGTGCGCGTCGGCATGGAAGAAGTTGTCGCGGAACACCTGGGTGTAGAACACCCGCACGCCCTTGGCCGCCAGCGCGCGGCGGTCGATGCCGGCGGCGTCCAGCGAAGCGATGTCGTCGGAGGGAATGCCGCGTACCCGCTCCAGGGTCAGTGCGCGCTCGGCGGTGTGGGTCCAGATCACCTCCGGCACGTACAGATCGTCCGAGTGCAGCCAGAAGCGGCGCAGCACGCTGGCGTTGGCGCCTTCGCGCTGCAGGTCCAGTTCCGCGGCCAGGGTGGTCTCGATCTCGGCCACCACCTCGCGCGGGCGGATCTTGTCGGCACGCGGATGGGTGCGTTCGACCAGCGCGGCGGCCGATTTCAGCAAGGCGATGTCGGCGTCGATCTGCCGCTCGATGTCCGGGCGCAGCACCTTGACCACCACTTCGCGGCCGTCGTGCAGCGTCGCCGCATGCACCTGCGCGATCGAGGCCGAGGCCAGCGGTTCGGTATCGAAGCTGGCGAAGGCCACCGCGATCGGCCGCCCCAGCGCCTGCTCGACGATGCGCCGCGCGGCCTCGCCGTCGAACGGGCGCACCCGGTCCTGCAGCAGGGTCAACTCTTCGGCCACGTCCGGCGGCATCAGGTCGCGGCGGGTGGACAGGATCTGCCCGAACTTGACGAAGATCGGCCCTAGGTCCTGCAGCGCCAAGCGCAGGCGCGCCCCGCGCGACTGCGCGGCGATGTCGGGGCTGGCGCGCGGCACGAACGGCTTGGCCAGGCGCAACCAGCGTTCGGCCGGGGTGCCGTCGAGCAGGTCGTCCAGGCGATAGCGCAGGATCACCCGGCCGATGCGGCTGGCGCGGAACATCGCCTTCATGCGCCACGCTCCGGCTGCAACCGCGCCACCCGCGCGGCCAGGCGTTCGATGTCGTCGCGCAGCACGTCGACGTCGTCGTAGAAGGCCTCCAGCTCGGCGCGCGCGACCACGTCGCGCGACTCCTCGGTGACGTACTCGGCCGCGCTCTGCGCCAGGTCCTGCGCGCTGCGCCGGGCCTGCTGCAGGGCCGAACGCGCGGTGTTGGCCACCTGCACGCCGAGCACCTCGCCGAACACCTGCACGAACGGCCGCTGCCAGTCCGGATCGAAGCGCGTGGCCAGGTGCTGCAGGCGCCGCGCCAGTTCGGCGTCGCCGGAGACCCGCACCCGCCCGCCGGGGCCGCCGGTGCGCCGCGCCTGCGCCAGGAACGGCAATTGCGCGAGCAGGCCGCCGAGCGTGCTGCGCACCGCCAGTTCCGGCTCCTGCGCCGGATCCACCGGTCCGACCCGCAGCTGCGTGCCGTCGACGCGGATCTGCAGGGCCAGCGCGGGCGCCTCCAGGGTCAGCGCCACGCGCTGGCCATCGAGGTCGCGCAGGGCATCGCCGGTTTCCGGGTCCAGCGCCAGCGCGCGATTGAGCGCCGCTTCCAGCGCGCGGCCGGCCAGGGGCTTGAGAGCATCGAAGGGGGATCCAGACATGCCCGCATTCTAGCGGCAGACACGTCGCAAGGCCGTGCGCAGGGCGAGACAGATGCCCCACCCGAGCCGCCGCTCGCCGCTACTGCGCCTGCGCACCGCCCACGTACCTGCTCAGGAATGCCGGCAACTGCGTCCTCGGCGCGCCGATGCGCTCTACGGCGGCCACGCCGGTCGGGCCGGCACGCCGCAGCACCTACCCCCAGAAACGACTTGCCCGCGACGCAGGGCGCCGCGGGCAAGAAATCGACGTTCGATCGTCGCGGAAGGACTACACCTTGCCGCGGCGGAACATCGAGATCACCGCCAGGATCAGGAACACCACGAACAGGATCCAGGCGATGTTGGTCGCCGCACCGGCGATGCCGCTGAAGCCGAGCACGGCGGCGATGATGGCGATCACGAAGAAGATGATGGCGTAATGCAGCATGGCAATATCCAGAAGTTGTCGTGCCGAATCGGCGCGGCATCATCTTCGGCAAACAGCGGTCGTCAGCGGGTGACGGACGTGTCGTGGCGCCATGAGGACGCCAGCCGCTGCAGGCCCTGCTCGATCGTCACCTGCGGCACGTAGCCGAAGTCGCGCCGCGCCGGTTCCATGCTGTACCAGTGCGGGGTACACAACTGCTCGGCCAGAAAGCGCGTCAGCGGCGGCTCGCCGCGCAAACGCAGCAGCGGCCACAGCGTCTCGCAGGTGGCGCCGATGCGGTAGGCGGCCTTGAACGAGAGCGTCTTGGTCACGGTCGGTGCACCGACCGCGGCGAGCAGCTTGTTGAGCAGTTCGCGCATCGGCAATGGCTCGCCGTTGGAAATGAAGTAGGCCTTGCCGGCGCAGGGCGCCCCTACCGCGAGGTGCTCGAAGGCATCGAAATGTGCCTGCGCGGCGTTGTCGATGTAGGTGGAATCGACCTTGTTGTCGCCGCCGCCGACCAGGCGCACGCGCCCGGCCTGCGCGCGCGCGACCAGCTTGGGCAGGATCTGGTTGTCGCCCGGCCCCCAGATCAGCCGCGGACGCAGCGCCACCACGGCCAGTTGCGCGTCGTTGGCGGCCAGCACCATGCGCTCGGCGATCGCCTTTGTCGCCGCGTACGGCGCCTGGAAATCCTCGCCGTAGGGCACCTGGTCCGCGCCCAGGCCTTCGACCGGATGGGTGGCGCGGTGGGTCACGCTCGGCGTGGAGGTGTAGACCAGGCGCCCCACGCCATGCGCACGGCAGGCGGCCAGCACGTTCTCGGTGCCGACCACGTTGGGCTGGTGGTAGCTGTCGTAGCTGCCCCAGGCGCCGGCCTTGGCGGCGTTGTGGAACACCGCATCGGCGCCGGCCAGCGCATGCTGCAGCGCCTGCGCGTCGGCCAGGTCGCCACGCACCTGGGCCACGCCCAGCGCCTGCAGTTCCGGGTAGTGGCCGCGGTTGAAGCTGACCACCTGGTGCCCGCGCGCGACCAGCCCGCGGCACAGCGCCTGGCCCAGGAATCCACCACCACCGGTCACCACGATCTTCATCGCCACACTCCATTGTCAGGGCGGCCATTCTGGGGCCGGCCTTGCTGCACGCCAATGTCGCCCAGCAGCACAGGCACGCCAGGCCAGCTGCCGCGTGCACTCATTTGCGCTGTTCCGCCGCCCACAGCGCCAGCTTTTCGCGACCGATCTTGGCGTTGTGGCGGATATCCACCGGGAAGCCGGGGTGGCTCAGGAAGTCGACGATGCCGGCCGTGTGCGCATGCGCGGCGGCAGTGTCGCGCAGTTGCTGCTGCAGCGCCTGCAGTTCCGGGCCGCTCGACAGCATGGCGTTCACTTCGAGCTCGTAGCACAGCACCGGACGCTGCCGCCCCGGCTCGCCGATGCCGACCAGGGCGGTGCGGCCGATCCCCGGCAGCGCGTTGAAGATCGGCTCCACCTGTTCGGTGTACAGCGGCCCCTGCGCGGTTTCCACGCGCTGGGTCTTGCGCCCGCAGAACCACAGACGGCCCTGCGCGTCGAAATAGCCGACGTCGCCCATGCGGTGCACGATGCGTTCGCTGCCGTCGTCCAGGCGCTCGCGGATCTTGGCCAGGCGCGTGGCCGCGTCGCGGTTGAAATAGGTGTCGGTGGCAGTCGGGCCGGCCACGGTGATCTCGCCGACCGTGCCCACCGGAACTTCGCGCACGCCGCTCCACTCGGGAATGGCGGCGTCGTCGATGGCGATGATGCGCACCTCGTTGGGCGGCACCACGGTGCCGATGCAGGTGCCGGCGCCGCGCTCGGTGGC
This sequence comes from Xanthomonas indica, assembly GCF_040529045.1. NCBI lineage: Bacteria > Pseudomonadati > Pseudomonadota > Gammaproteobacteria > Lysobacterales > Lysobacteraceae > Xanthomonas > Xanthomonas indica. The sequence continues at coordinate 439,697 of NZ_CP131914.1, forward strand.
CGCGCGCGTGTCCTGCAGCTCGCGGCCCTCGATCACCGCCACCGGCAGGCACTCGGTGGCGCCGTAGGGCGTCCAGAACCGCCCATCCTCCGGCAGCAGGCTGCGGATCCGCGCCACCACGTCCGGCGGCACCGGCGCACCGGCCGAGGTGGCGCAGCGCACGTTGGTCAACGGCTTGCCGTAGTCGGCCAGCACCCGCATCAACGCGGGCGACCCGAACAACTGGGTCACGCCGAAGCGCTGCATCGCATCGTGCAGCTTGCGCGGATCGACCTTGGCCGGACGCGTCGGGTCCATGTCCGGAATCACCGAGGTCAGTCCCAGCGCCGGGTCGAACAGCGCGAACGGCGGGAAGGTCGGCAGGTCGATGCCGCCGGGCTGCATGTCGAAGGCATTGCGCATCAGCTCGATCTGGCCGACGAAATGCCGGTGCCGGTAGACCACGCCCTTGGGCACGCCGGTGGAGCCGCTGGTGAACAGGATCGCGGCGACGTCGTCCGCGGCCGTGTCGGCCAGCTGGCTGCCGGCGCCCTGGCCGGCGCGCTCGATCCGCGCCAGCGTGGTACCGCCCCAGGCCCAGCGCCGGCCGACGGTGACGATCCGTTTCGCCGAGCGCGCCCAGCCGAGCAGGCGCCGCGCCAGCTGCGCCAGCGGAATGCCGATGAAGGCCTCCGGCTGCGCCTCGTCCAGGCATTGCTTGAGCGCGCGCCGGTCGATGCCGGGGTCGACCAGCACCGGCACCGCGCCGGCCTTGAACAGCGCGAACATCAGCAGGAAGAACTCCGGCGACGGCCGCACCATCACCACCGTGCGGGTGCCGCGGCCGATGCCGTACGCGCCCAGGCCGGCGGCGATGGCATCGCTGCGCGCATCCAGCTGCGCATAGCTCAGGGTCACGTCGTAGGCCGCCATGCCGCCGGGGCCGGGCCGGCCGGGGCAGCGCATGGCGATCTGGTCCGGGCGCTCGCGCGCCAGCCGCGGCAGCGTGGCCGCGATGTTGCAGGTCGTGGTCATGCGCCGATTATCGCCGATGCGCCGGGCCGCAGCCGACAGCGCGCCCGTGACGGCCACGGCTGAATGCCGCAGTGCTTGCAGCGCGCGCCGGTTCGGTCAGAATGCCGCGCCCCCCACCGCTGTTCGCCGCGCAAGGCCCGGCCGCCATGTCCCATCCCTGCCTCACCTGCGGCGCCTGCTGCGCCTACTTCCGCGTCAGTTTCCACTGGAGCGAAGCCGATCCCGCGCTGGGCGGCAGGGTCCCGTTCGAGCTCACCGAGCCGTTGCGCACCCATGAGCGGGTGATGCGCGGCACCTCGCAGGCGCAGCCGCGCTGCATCGCCCTGGACGCGGACATCGGCCGCTACAGCCGCTGCAGCATCCACGAGCGGCGGCCGTCGGTGTGCGCGGCGGTGCCGGCCTCGCTGGAATTCGGCGAACGCAGCGCGCAGTGCGACAAGTCGCGGCTGGCGCATGGGCTGCCACTGCTGACCCTGGCCGACTGGGACGGCGTGGTCGAACGCAATCTGCCGGACGCCTGAGCGGCGGCGGTCGCCAGGAGGGCGGGGAGGCCGTAGGAGCGGCTCTTGCCCCCGTTTGTGGGATCGGCGGCGAGCGGCGTTACCGGAAAGCCAGGTCGCGGCGGAAGCCGCTCCTACGAGACGACGAGCCCCTGGCAGCATCCGGCGAGCAGCGTGGCGCACGCGGCACCCGCGCGCCGCATCGGCTCAGCGATGCTTCCAGGCGGTCGGCACCGGATTGGTCACCGTGTTCTTTTCCAGGGTGTAGGTGCCGTTCTGCTGGGCGATGGCCTCGCCGGTGTCGACGATCGCATTCTGGATGAAGACGTTCTTGTCCTCGCCGCGGATGAAGGTCAACTGGTGGAAGGCGGTCTTGTTGCCCCAGTCCTCGGACGGCAACGAGATGAAGCGGATCGTATAGGTCTGCTCGTCGAAGCTGCCCTGCAGCACGTACACGCCGTAGTGGTTCTCGCCCTGCGAAATGATCTTGTACATGCCGTTGCTGTAGTAATAGATCTCCGCATCGGGGAACGGCTTCTTGTCGTACAGCTTGCGGTAGTGCAGCACCTGCTTCCAGGTGGGCTGGCCGAATCCCACCGCCAGCGTCTTGCCGTCCGCGGACGTCGTCAGGTCTTCCGCATGCACGCCCGGCACGCTCATCGCCATCAGCAGCATCGCCATTGCCATCGCTTTCACTCTCGGTCTCCGGTCGGATTGCGTGCATCGTCCGCTTCGGCGCAACGCGCACGTCGGCGGCGACTGTACACAGCCGCACATGTTGCAGCACGGCAACCGGTAGCAGTTTGCGTGCGCCCGTGTAGACGATCCACGGCGCAGCGGCGCCGTCATCGCGGCGCATGTCGCGGCAATGCTCACCGCATCTGCTGCACGCCACTGCGGCGCACGGCTGCACCCCGGCACCCGCCGCGTAACGCGCTCACGCCAGCGGATGCGCGTCCAGGAAGCGGCGGATCGCCGGCACCAGCACCTCGTGCTTGTCTTCCAGCACGTAGTGGTTGGCGTCCTCGAAGGCCATCACCTCGGCCTGCGGTAGCGCGCGGCGGAAGCCCTCCAGGAAATGATGGTCGAAGCAGATGTCGCGCAGGCCCCAGCCGATGAAGGCCGGTCGATCGGCGAACGACGGCAACGCCTGCTCGGCCCGCGCCAGCAGCGACCAGGCCTTGTCCGTCGGCGACAGCGGGATGTCCTGCATGAAGCGGATGGTGGAAATGCGGTTGGCCCAGCTGTCGTACGGCGCCACGTAGGCGCGACGCACGTCGGCGGGCATGCGCCGCGACACGCCCAGCCACGACGCGCCCGAGGAGAACGCATTGAAGGTGCGGATGAACCATTCGCCCATGCGCCAATGCCGGCCCATCGCGATCTGCCACGGCATCGGCTTGGCCGCCGGCAGCGGGAACGCCGCGGTATTGGTGATGACCAGGCGCCGCACCTGCGCATGGTGCGACAGCGCCCAGCCGAAGCCGATCATGCCGCCCCAGTCGTGCACCGCCAGCGTCACCGGCCCGTCGATGCGCAGATGCCGCAGCAGCGCGTCGAGGTCGTCCACGCGCGATTGCAGGGTGTAGTCGTAGCCCGGCCGCGCGCCCGGCGCATCGTCCGGCTTGTCCGACAGGCCCATGCCGATGTGGTCGGGCACGATGCAGCGGTAGCGATCCGACAATCCGCTCACCAGCGTGCGCCACAGATAGCTCCACGACGGATTGCCGTGCAGCATCACCACCACCTCGCCATCGCGCGGGCCCTCGTCGAGATAGGACATGTGCAGCCCCGGGCGAACCTGGAAGCGCTGCGGGGTGAAGGGGTAACCGGGGTAGTTCATGCGGGACGCTTCTCGGGAGTGGAGACGAGGTGGAATGTTGCATCGCTCGCAACGCCTTGCGCCGGTGGCGAAGGCGCGGGGACGCGTCAGCCGGAGCCCGTTGTATCGGCACCGCGCCCGAGCAATTCGAACAAGGGGAGATTCACATAGTAGTTGTTGCGGCCGACCCGTCGCTTCTGCAGTACCCCGTCCTGCGCCAGGATATCGAGATACTTGGTGGCGGTCAGACGCGAGACGCCCAGGTCGCGCTGCACGAACTCCACCCGCGTGTACGGATGGTTGAACAGATTGTTGATCAGGTTCTGACTGTAGAACCGGTAGTGCTCGCGAACGCGCTGCTTGGTCTCCTGCAACAGCGCCGTGATCGCGACGATGGTGGCCACCGTCTCGGCAGCGGTGATGGCGACGGCATCGAGCATGTACAGCACCCAGTCTTCCCAAGCGTCGTCTTCGCGCACCGCCTGCAGCAAACGGTAGTACTCCGGCTTGGTCCGGACGACATGCCGGCTGAGGTACAGCACGGGGATATCGAGCAGGCGCTCCTTGACCAGGTACAACACGTTGAGGATGCGCCCGGTGCGGCCATTGCCGTCATAGAACGGATGGATGCTTTCGAACTGGTGATGGATCAGCGCCATCTTCACCAGCGGATCCGCCGCGAACGGCGGCGCATCATGGATGAATCGCTCCAGTTCGCCCATCAGGCGGACGACATCATCGGCGCCTTGCGGCGGTTCGTAGACCACCTTCCCCAACCCGTCACGCAATGTGGTTCCCGGGAGTTTGCGGAAACCTGCCCGGTTGCATTCGAGCTGCTCCTGGACGCCGACGACCGTATTGAGGGTCAGCAATCCCGACACCCGCACCTGCTCGAATCCTTCGCGCAGTGCTTGTCGATAGCGCAGCACTTCCTTGATCGCCGTGCCGGTCGCATCGGCCGGATTGTCTTCGCGGTACAGGTCGTCCTGGGTGGTGACGATGTTTTCGATCGCCGAACTGTCCCGCGCTTCCTGCAGGGTCAGCGTGTTGATCAAGATGTTCTGGTTCGGGATGCTGGCGGCGACGCCTTTCAATTCCGCCAGGCTGCGACTGGCGATCGTGAGTCGCTTCAGGATCGCCGTTGTGTCGAACCGGGTCGGATCCAGGTGCTGTAAGGCGGAGAGGGGCATCGCGGCCGCCACATGCAAAGAAAAGCGGAGTTTAGATGCATTTCTGCATCGACATGCATAATTTCAGGAAGAAATTATGCATGTCCAGCGCCATGACACGCCGAAGTGCGTGCTCCGCTTACCAAACCACCTCGGCCATCGAACAGTTCAGGCCCGAGCCGATGCCCATCAGCGCGATCCGGTCGCCCTTCTTCAGGCGGCCCAGCTCGCGCAGCTTGCTGAGCACGATCGGCACGCTGGCCGGGCCGATGTTGCCGTATTCGCCGAAGATGGTCATGACCTTCTTCTGGTCGATCCCGAAGCTCTTCATGAAGGCCTTGGTGTGCGGAAGGCTGACCTGGTGGATGACGAACTGGTCCAGTTCGTCCACGGCCCAACCCAGCGCCTGCCGGGCAGCGGCGAAGGTCTTCTGGCCCAGCTTGAGGCCTTCGATCAGCAGCATGCGGGTGTCGGTGACCATGCGGTCCATGTTGCCCCGGCACAGGGAGTTCCACTGCGTGGCCGAGCGGGTCACGCCACCGCGGTAGCGCGGCGCATCCGGTGCCAGGTCGGTACGCGCCATCACCATCGCCACGGCACCGCAACCCAGGGTCAGGGTCGCCATCTCGTCGCGGAAGGCGTCAGCGGTCAGGTCCTGCGAGGCCATCCGCTCCAGGGTCTTCTCGTACACCAGGTTGGCGGTCTCGCCATCGACCACCATCGCGTAGTCGATCTCGCCACGCTCGATCATCCGCGCCGCGATGTCCATGCCGTTGATGAAGGCCAGGCAGGCATTGGCGACGTCGAAGGTCATGCACTGCTCGCTCACGCCCAGGTTGCCGGCGACGATGCTGGCGGTGGACGGCTCCAGGTAATCGCGGCTGACCGAGGTGTTGACCAGCAGCCCGACCTGTCCAGCCTCGATGCCCGCATCGCTCATCGCCTTGCGCGCCGCCAGCGTCGCCACATCGGAAGCCTGCAGGTCCTGGTCCCACATGCGCCGCGCGTGGACGCCGGCGATGTCGCCGAGCACGTCGGCACGGATCCGCAGCCGGTCCAAGGTAGGCTGCAGGCGCGCGTTGATCTGCTTGGAGGTCAGCGTGTGCGGCGCGTCGATATGCGCCAGTCCCGCGATCGAGACGTTGGTGAAGAGCATCGAGGTGTACGCCAGGGTCAGGCGAGGGGGCGCCAATTCTAGCGGTTACACCGTTTTACCGCATCTTTAACAAATCCCTGGAAAGCGTATGGTCTGAGCGGTTCAGCGACCGCCGCACTGGTAGGCGGTGAAGCGCTGGTCGCCGTCGACCGGGTCGCCCATCGCCTGCACGGTGTTGGCGCCCACGCCGGGCGCCTCGTTGCGGGCCAGGGTCTCCAGCTCTTCGCGGACCCGCAGCGGGCTGCGCTGGTAGAAGCCGACGCTGCTCTTCACCGACACCACCACCTCGCCGCGCTTCTCGCAACCGCTGGCGGCCTGCCCGGGCGACAGGACCCGCACCCCTTTGCCTTCCGGCGCCATCGGCACCCAGGTGCAGCCGGCGAGCGTGGCGAGCAGGACGAAGGCGATCGGTAGACGCATGGAGGGGCCCGTTGGCAGGTGAATCCGGATTGTGCCGCAAAACGCTGAATCCGCCATGACACGGCCGGCGCGGTCGCCCGTCCTGCCACGGCGCGCGCCGGCGAGTGCCGACGCGCGTCGCCCGATCAGCGCGGCGCGGGGGCCGCCGCCGCACCGCCCTGCGGCACGCCGTCGGCATCGATCACCGTGACCTCGCCCAACTTCAGCGCGCGCACCGGCGCCTCGATCTGCTTCAAGTCGCCCACCACCACCCAGGTCAGGCTGTTCGGGTCGAGCATCGACGCCGCCTCGCGCACCTGCGCCGGGGTCATCGCCTCGATCTCGGCCTTGCGCTTGAACACGTAGTCGTCGGGACGGCCATAGCGGACGATGCCACCGATCGCGCCCATCACCGAACTGGCGGTCTCGTAGGCGCCGGGCAAGCTCAGGGTCTGGATGTTGCGGATGCGCGCCACCTCCTCCGCCGTCGGCGGCGCCTTGCCGTTGGCGAAGGCGCTGATCTCCTTGGCCATTTCCTGCAACGCGGGCGCGGTCTTGTCGATCTGCACCGGCGCCGAGGCGGTCCACGGCCGCTGGCCGAGCGCGCTGGCCGCGCCGCTGCGCGCGCCGTAGGACCAATGCTTGTTCTCGCGCAGATTCATGTTCAGGCGCGAGGTGAAATCGCCGCCGATCACGCCGTTGGCCATGTCGAAGCGGACCGACGCCGCATCGGTGGTCGGCGGCACCAGTTCCGAGGCGAACAGGTTGGCCTGCACCGCGCCGGGCTGGTCGATCAAGTACACGCGCGGCTTGGCCGGCCGCGCCACGCTGGCCGTGGCCGGCACCGACGGCGCCTGGCCCTCGCCCTTCCAGTCGCCGAACTGCGCGTCGAGCAGCGGCACGATCTCGCCCAGGGTGGTGTCGCCGACCACGATCAGGGTGGCGTTCTCCGGGCGTACCCAGTCGCGGTGGAAGTCGACCAGGTCCTCGCGCTGCAGCGCCGCGATCGCCGCCTCGGTGCCGGTGCCGCTGAACGGGATCGCATACGGATGGCCGGCGCCGTACAGCAGCGGCGGCAGTACCCGCATCGCCACGCCGTTGGGCTGCGCCTTCTCCTGGCGGATGCCGGCGATCCAGCTGGCGCGGATCCGCTCGATCTCGTTCGGCGCAAAACGCGGCCGCCGCAGCATGTCCGCATACAGCGCCAGCGACGGCGCCAGGTTCTCCTTCAGCGCCGACAGATAGGCATTGCTGCCGTCCAGCGAAGCGCCGGCGGACAGCGACGCGCCCAGGGCATCGGCCGCATCGGCGAACGCCAGCGCATCGCGCTCGCCGGCACCCTCGTCGAGCATGCCCATGGCGAAACTGGCCGTGCCCGGCTTGCGCCCCTGGTCGGCGCTGTACCCGCCCTTGAATTCGTAGCTGAACTGCACCACCGGCACGTCGTGGCGCTCGGCCAGGATCACCGTGCTGCCGTTCTTCAGCGTGGCGCGCTGCAGCGCCGGGAACTTCAGCTGCGGGAACTGGGTGGTCTTGGGCGGGCCGGCGCTGCGATCGACCACGCTGGGCAGCGCGCTGTATTTGGGATCGACCGGCGGCGGATTCAGCGGCGCCGGCTGCACGGTCGGCTCTTCGGCCATCGCCACGCGCTCGCCCGGCTGCACCAGCAAGGTGTAGTCGCCCTTGCCCAGCCATTTGCGGCCGACCGCGGTGAGATCGCGCGGGCGGGTGGAGGCGATGGTCGCCAGCGAGGTGCGGAAGCAGCCGGGGTCGCCGGTGTAGACCGCGCACTCGGCCAGCACGTCGGCCTTGCCGCCGAAGCCGCCGATGCGTTCGACGCCACGGATGAAGCCGGCGCGGAACGCGGTCTTGGCGCGCGCCAGTTCCGCCTTGTCCGGGCCCTTGTCCAGCAGCCGGCGCACTTCCTCGTCGATCGCCGCCTCGACCCTGGCCGGGTCCACGCCCTGCTTGACCATGGCGATGATGCCGAAGCCGGAGCCGAGCTGCGACGGCCACACCGAGGCACTGATCTGGTCGACCAGCTTGTCCTCGTGGACCAGGCGCCGATCCAGCCGCGAGGACTTGGCGCCGCCCAGCACCTGCGCCAGCAACTGCAGGCGGTCGACATCCTCGGTGCCGGTCTGGGCCACGTTCCAGACCCGGTAGATCCGCGTCTGCGGCACCTTGTCGGTCATGGTCTCGCGGGTGGACTGGCTGCGCTGGGCCACGTCGACCTTGGGCTGGGCCATGGTCGGGCCGGCGGGAATGTCGCCGAAGTAGCGCGCCACCTTCTCCTTGGCGGTGGCCACGTCGATGTCGCCGGCCAGCACCAGCACCGCGTTGTTGGGCCCGTACCAGGTGCGGAACCATTGCTTCACGTCGGCCAGCGAGGCCGCGTTGAGGTCGTTCATCGAGCCGATGACGGTGTGGTGGTACGGGTGGCCGGCCGGGTACAGCGCGCGGCTCAGCCGGCTCCAGGCCTGCCCGTATGGCTGGTTCTCGCCCTGGCGCTTCTCGTTCTGGACCACCCCGCGCTGTTCGTCCAGCGCGGCCTGGTCGATGGCGCCGAGCAGGTGGCCCATGCGGTCCGATTCCATCCACAGCGCCATGTCCAGCGCAGTGGTCGGCACGTTCTCGAAGTAATTGGTGCGGTCGCTGTTGGTGGTGCCGTTCTGGTCGGTGACGCCGACCTGCTTGAACGGCTCGAAGAACTCGCCGTGGTGGTTCTCGCTGCCCTGGAACATCAGGTGCTCGAACAGATGCGCGAACCCGGTGCGCCCGGCCGGCTCGTCCTTGGCACCGACGTGGTACCAGAGGTTGACCGCCACGATCGGCGCCTTGCGATCGGTGTGCACCACCACCCGCAGTCCGTTGGGCAGGGTGAATTGCTCATAGGCGATATCCACCGACGTGGCGGCGGCGGGCCTGGCCGCCGCCGAGGGCGGCGCATAGCTCAGTGCGCCGAGCGCGGCGAACAGGGCGAGAGCCAGCAGGGTGCCACGCGGGCGGGTCGAGACGGTCATGCGGATCCTTCTTCCTTGGGGCCGATGAAACAGCCGGTGAACGCCGATCGTACCGGGCGTCCCGCACGGCGCGTATTCCGCCGTTGTCGCTGAGGTCCTGCTTCGACGGCGTCGCGACCGCGCCGCCAAAGGGTCGACGGCCGCCACGACGGGCGCCGCGGTGTCCGTGTCCGGCGTACGCGAGCGCCCGGGTGTCCGCCCGCGGACACTCCAGAGAGATCAATTCCTCTTGAAATACAGACACTTGTAGTTGGCACGCAGCCTGCTTGAACACCCTCAAGCGCGAAAGCCGACGCCGCATTAGTGAATGCAAGCTTAATGAAACAACGCAACACGAAAAAGTTCTTGCAGCCCCTGATTAGGTGTACTACCTTACTACCACACCACTGATCAACAACACCAACGAGGCCCGCCATGAAAACCACCACCCTGCTCCTGACCGCCGCCATCGCCGCCCTGTTCGCCGCCCCGTCCTTCGCCGCCACGCAGATCGCCACCCTGGACACCGTGCAGGTGCGTCCGTCGGCCGAACAGATCGCCCAGCGCAATGTCGAGCAGACCAGCGGCATCGCCACCCTCGCCGCCGTGCAGGTGCGTCCCTCCGCCGAGCAGATCGCCCAGCGCGAGGCCGAACTGTCCAGCCACATCGCCACTCTGGCCGCGGTGCAGGTGCGCCCGTCGGCCGAGCAGCTGGCCGAACGCGACATGGAACAGGCCGCCGGCCAGCACGTGGTGACCCTGGCCACCGTGCAGGTGCGTCCGGACGCGGACATGGGCAGCATGCTGGCGATCGGCGACGTGGTCGGCCAGACGCTGGACACCGCGATGCTGCAGCTGCAGCCGAGCCTGCAGAAGCTGGGCCAGGACCTGGCGGTCGGCCTGGTGCGCTGAACCCGCCCCAAGCCCGCCGCGCCGGCGCGTACACTGCGCCGATGATCGCCACCCCAACGCTGCACGTTCTGCTGTACCAGCCGGAGATTCCACCCAACACGGGCAACGTCATCCGCCTCTGCGCCAATACCGGCGCGCAATTGCACCTGATCGAGCCGCTGGGCTTCGACCTCGGCGACCGCCAGCTCAAGCGCGCCGGCCTGGACTACCACGAATACGCCCGACTGCAGGTCCACGCATCGCTGGAAGCGGCCCTGCAGGCCATCGCCCCCCGCCGCCTGTTCGCCCTCAGCACCCGCAGCAGCACCCGCTACGACACGCCCGCCTTCGCCGACGGCGACGCCTTCCTGTTCGGCCCGGAAACCCGCGGCCTGCCGGACGCCGTGCTGGAGCAGGTGCCCGACGCGCAGCGCCTGCGCCTGCCGATGCAGCCACACAACCGCAGCCTCAACCTGTCCAACGCGGTGGCGGTGGTCGTGTTCGAGGCCTGGCGGCAACTGGGATTCCCCGGCGCCGACTGAGCACCAGCGGCGCCGCCGAGACGCGAACCGCGAGGGCGTTAGCGCGGGTCAGGACAGGTCGTGCAGGTCCTTGCCGAGCACCGGCCCCAGGCTCCAATCGGAGAAGCGGACCTTCAATCCCTCGCGTTCCGGCGTGCACGTCATCGGGCCGACGAGGTAGGAGGACGCCACGGGGAACGGGCACAGCCGCACCAGCGGCCAGTACTTGCCGTCGCGCGAGACCTGCAGGCGCAGCACGCCCTTGTCCACGGTGGCACGCATCCAGAAATCCGAGGCGTCGGCTTCGTACGGGCCGGTGGCCCAGTCCGAGCGGCCATCGGTCAACACGCTGCTGAGCATCGGCCGGCCGTCGCTCAGTTCGATGCCAGCCTTGACCCAACGGCGCGCGTCGATCCGGACCATGAGGCCGGCCTGATCGTAGAGCTGTTCGAAGTTCCCACGGATGCGCAACTGGCAAGTGAAGCGCGCGGGCGCGGCGATGCCGAGGAAATGTCCGCTGTCCCGGGTGAACCCGTAGTGGGTTTCGCGCCAGAAATCGGTGCCCTTGTCGGTGACGACCTCGAGCACGCCGCCGGGCAGGAGCCGATGGACCTTGGGCGCGTTGAGCCAGGTGCCGGCCTCCCAACCGGACGCTGGCGCAGCGCGCGCCCTGGCGGCAGGCGCCCCGGTGGCCAGCACGACACCGCCGGCGGCGAGCCCGCCCAGCGTCGCGCGGCGAACGATATCCACGTCCCGCTCCCCGGTATTGGCCATCGCCGTGCTCCTCGCGTCGCTGTTTTCGAGGCGCCATCGCGGCGATGGCCTTGGTCGACCTCATCGGCGAATTTGTACATCCGTACCAATTGAGGTGTCAACCGCGAACTGCGATCATCGGCGCTCGTCGAAAACAGCGTTGGGCAGGCATGAGCGGCAGGACCTGGCGGCAGGATCCGCACCGGAAGGACGCGATCGAGCAGGCCGCCCTGCGGGTGGTCCTGAACCACGGCGTCGCGGGCACCACCTTCCGCAAGGTCGCCGAGGAAGCCGGCGTTCCGCTCAGCGCCACCACCTACTACTTCAGCTCCATGCACGCGTTGCTGGTGGCCGCGTTCACCCGGTTTTCCCAGAAGGTATCCACCGACTTCGCCGCCGAAATCCGCGCCGCGCAGAGCCACGCGCAGGCCTTGGACGCGGTGGTGAACATCATCTTCGCCGAGGCAACGGCCTCGCCGCGGGTGCTGCTGCTGAGCTACGAGCTGTATGCCTTCGCCCGCCGGCATCCGGAGATGACCGCGATCATGCAGCAGTGGATGGCCCGGAGCCGGGCGGCGCTGGAAACGCATTTCTCCACCGTGGCGTCCGCCGCCATCGACGCCTTCATCGAAGGCGCGACGATCCACCGCTCGGTCGTGCCCATGGACAGGCAGCGCGTACGCGATGCGATCGAGAAACTCGCCGCGTTGTAGAGGACGACGGAGGCACGAGGGCATCCGCGCTCCCCCCGGCAACGCGAGGCACAGCTCCGGTGACCTCGAGCCTGCAGGGCCGGATCTTGCCGCGCCGTGGCGCGCCCCAGCCAGGCCGTGCTGATCCGGCGCACCTGGACCACGTGCAGAACCACGCTGTGGATGAGGATCATCAACTGCCTGCCGGCAGCGCTCGCAGAGCGGTGTGAACTGCATCCCGGCAGCGCACCGCCGTTCCTGAACAGGGCGTTTAATTTATGTACTAGTCAGTTCGGGATTCAGGGCGAGTTCGGGTCGCTAACGGATAATTTACATATCGGCAGCGAACGGCCCCACGCCTCAGCGCCGACAAAACCTAATAACGAAGGTACCCGATTATGAAGACCTCTCTGCTTGCTCTCGGCCTCCTGGCCACCCTGCCGTTCGCCGCTTCGGCTGCCGAAGGCCTTTCCTACAACTATGTCGAGGGCGGCTACGTCAAGACCGACGCTAGCGGCGGCGACGCCGACGGCTGGGCTGTCAAGGGTTCCTACGCGTTCCACCCGAACTTCAGCGTGTTCGGCGACTTCAACCGCCAGAAGACCGATTTCGGCGACGTGCGCGTTGACCAGTGGCGCATCGGCGCCGGTTACAACCACGAGATCGCGACCAGCACCGACCTGGTGACCCGCGTGGCCTACAACCGTTTCGACCCGGAATACGGCACCAAGTTCAACGGCTGGAGCGCCGAAGCGGGTATCCGCACCGCGTTCAACCCGTACCTGGAAGTCTATGCACTGGGCGGCTACGAAGACTACGCGAAGAAGGACGGCATCAATCCGGAAGGCCAGTTCTACGGCCGTCTGGGTGCCCAGGCCAAGCTGAACCAGAACTGGGGCCTGAGCGCCGACCTGAAGATGGACCGCCACGGCGACAAGGAATGGTTCGTCGGCCCGCGCTTCAGCTGGTAAGCGTTGCCTAGCGCCGCGCGCGTCGTCTCTCTCTCCCGCCGCGCGCGGCTCGGAAGGCCCGGTCCAACGACCGGGCTTTTTTTTGCCTGGCCGCGCCGGATACCAATGGCGCGCCGGCGTCGGAAACGAAAACGCCCGGCCAGGCCGGGCGTTCGCGTTTCCGGCAGCTGGCCGGATCAACTGAACAGGGTGGTCGGGTACTCGGGCTTCTGCTCGCGCGCCAGCAACTGCTGCAGGCCGACCGCCGGGGTCAGTTCGCCGTGCAGGACCGCGCGCACCGCGTTGGAGATCGGCAGGTCGATGCCGTGGCGCTCGGCCTGGCGCATCACCTCGTCGGCGGTCTGCACCGACTCGACCACCTGGCCGATCGCGCGGACCGCCTCCTGCAAGGGCTGCCCACGGCCCAGCGCCAGGCCCAGCCGGCGGTTGCGCGACAGGTCGCCGGTGCAGGTCAGCACCAGATCGCCCAGCCCGGCCAGGCCCATCAGGGTCTCCGGCTTGGCGCCGATCGCCGCGGCCAGCCGCAGCATCTCGTTGAGGCCGCGGGTGATCAGGCCGGCGCGGGCGTTGAGGCCCAGCTCCATGCCGTCGGCCACGCCGGTGGCCACTGCGAGCACGTTCTTCATCGCCCCGCCCAGTTCGGCGCCGACCATGTCGTCGCCGGTGTAGGCGCGGAAGGTCGGGCCGTGCATGGCGTCGGCGACCTGCTGCGCGAAGGCGGCATCGCCGTGCACGGTCACCGCGGTGGGCAGGTCCAGGGCCACTTCCTTGGCGAAGGACGGGCCGGTCACCACCGCCAGCGGGACGTCCTCGCCCAGGATCTCCTGCGCCACTTCGTGCAGGAAACGCCCCGACCCGGGCTCGAAGCCCTTGGTGGCCCAGGCCACGCCGGCCTGCGCCGGGCGCAGCGGCGCCAGCTGGCGCAGGGTGTCGGTGAACGCATGCGACGGCACCACCACCAGGATCCAGTCGGCGCCGTCGATGGCCGCGGCCAGGTCGGTGGTGGCCTGCAGGCCCTCCGGCAGCGCGATCCCCGGCAGGTAGCGCGGGTTTTCGTGACGCTGCCCGATGGCCTCGGCGACCACGGCATCGCGCCCCCACAGCACGGTCGGATACCCGTGCCGTGCGGTCAGCGACGCCAGCGCCGTGCCCCAGGAGCCGGCGCCGAGAACGGCGATCTTCTTCTTGGCGTTATCGCGCATGCGCAACGGCGGACGCGCTCAGGCGTTGCCGGCCGGCTCCGAATCGGCCAGCGACTGGCCCTCGCCCTGCTGCGCGCGCTGGCGCAGGGTCTCGGCGTACAGGGCCTCGAAGTTGATCGGCTGCAGGAAGAACGGCGGGAAGCCGCCAGCCTGGATCAGGTCGCTGACCAGCGAACGCACGTACGGGAACAGGATGCTCGGGCACTGGGTGCCGAGCAGCACGTCCACCGCCTGCGGGTCCAGGCCGACCAGGCCGAACACGCCGGCCTGCTGCACTTCGGCCACGTAGGCGGTCTTGCCGCCGGCGGTGCAGGTCAGGGTCACGGCCAGCACCACTTCGAAGGCCTGCTCGTTGAGCTGCTGCACGCGCTGGTTGAGGTTGAGCTGCAGTTCCGGCTGCGCGTTGTCGTTGAACACCGACGGCGCGTTGGGGGACTCGAAGGACACGTCCTTGACGTAGATCTTCTCGATGGTGAAAGCGGGACCGGCCGCGGCTTCGGCCGGCGCCGCGGCGCCGTTGTTGGTGACGTCGGACATTGCTTGACTCCGGTGGATTCGGTAACAGAAAGAAACGGGATTATCACACGCCGGCCGCGCCCCTCGGGGGCCGGCCGGGCGCGGTGTCTCAGCGGCCCTTGACCAGCGGCAGCTCGGCCTGCTGCCAGGCGGCGATGCCGCCCTCCAGCACGTAGACCTGCTCGAAGCCGGCCTTCTTCAACTGCTTGGCGGCGCCGTCGGCGGTGGTGCCGGTACGGCAGACCAGCACCACCGGCTGCGCCTTGGCGTTGGCCACCAGCTTGTGCTCGGGGCCGAACTGGCTGGCGGTGGCGTTGCGGCTGCCGGCGATGTGGCCCTTCTCGAAATCGGCCGAGGCCGACAGGTCGACCAGCACCGCATTGCCGGCGTTGATCAGGCGGGTCAGCTCGGCCGGCCGCAGGCTCTTGTAGCCACGGAACAGGCGCGCCACTTCGGTGACGATCAGGGCGATGGTGAGGCCCACCAGGGCCAGGGCCAGCATCGGGTTGCGGCCGGCGAAGGCCAGCAGTTCTTCGAAGTTCACGGGACTCGGGGGCGGGAAGCGGGCGCCGATTGTCGCACAGCTCGGCGACCGCGCTACTGGCCGTTCCACAGGTCCGGCAGGCCGTCCTGCAGCCACCAGGTCTTGGCCTCGGGATCCCAGCGCCAGCGCTCGCGGTAGCGGACGATGCGCTCGGCCTGGGTATTGCGGTTGATCACGCCCAGCTCGATCTCGCGCAGCGCCTCGCCCTCGCCGACCGCGCCGCCGCCGACCTTGTAGGAGGAGACCTGGATCTGCCGGTAGCGCTCCAGCTGCAGATCGGTCAGCGGGTGCGCCTGGCGGTAGGCCGGATCCACCGCCTGCCAGGCGGTTTCGAACTCGCTCCAGCGCACCGCGGCGGCGTAGGCGGTCTGCAGGTCGTCGAGCTTGCGCTGTTGCGCGCGGCTGCCGGCCACGGCCGCGCCGGTCCAGCCCAGCAGCAACAGCAGCGCGAGCGCGCGGAACATCGAAGGCATGGCGGCGTCCAGGTGGTGGCGCGCGGGGCGCGCGATCCGCGCATCCTACCCTTTGGCGATGGCCACGAAGCGACCGCCCAGGGTCGCCGCCGCCGCCGCACCGGGCGCGCCGACCTGGGCCTGGATGCCGATGCGGGCGCGGCCGCGCTGGCGGAAGGTGTGCACGAATACGTCCCAGTCGCCTTCCGTGTCGGCATTGGCCTGGGCGTGCAGATCGGCGTAGAGCGGCGCCAGGTAGCGCACCTGGCTGTCGGCGACGTAGACGTCGGCCTGCAGCCCGGCGCGGTGCAGCTCGCAGTTGACCAGCCCCCAGCCGGCCAGGGTCATCACCGATCCCAGGCTGCCGCCGAAGGCATTGCCCTTGTCGTTGATGTTGGCCGCCAGCGGCGCGACCACATGCAGGCGCCGGTCGGCATAGGCGTGCACGGCGACCTGCAGCGCCGCCACCGGCGGCATGGCCTGGAACTGGCGTTGCAGCTGCTGCAGGAACGCCTCGAAGGAAAGATCCGCTGCCATGGTGCGATTGTGCTGCCGGTGGGGGCTCGCATAATGCCTGGCATGAGCGCGCATGCAACCGCCGCCCCGGCCTGGACCCTGATCTCGCTGCGCCCGCAGGGCGAGCACGCGCCGCTGCGGCGGGCCGCGGCGCGCTGCGGCGGGCGCGTGCTGGCGGTGTCGCCGTGGCGGCTGCAGCCGCGCGCCGATCCCGCCACGCGTGCGGCCCTGGCCGCGGCATTGGCCGCACCGCGGGTCATCGTCAGCAGCCCGGCGGCGGTGCGCGCGGCGGCGGCGCTGCAGCCGCTGGCGGCACGCCCTGGGCAGTGCTGGCTGGCGGTGGGGGCAGGCACGGCGCGCGCGTTGCGCCAGCACGGCATCGCCGAGGTGGCGACGCCGGCGCGGATGGACAGCGACGGCCTGCTGGCGCTGCCGGAACTGGCCGCACCGGACCTGCCGGTGGGCCTGGTCACCGCGCCCGGTGGCCGCGGCCTGATCGCCGCGCACCTGCACGCACGCGGCACCCCGCTGCTGCGCGCCGACGTGTATGTCCGCGAACCGGTGCCGTTGCGCCCGGCCGACCTCGCCCGCCTGCGCGCAGCGCCGCCCGGGGTGCTGGCCTTGAGCAGCGGCGAGGCGCTGCACCAGCTGCTGGCGCAGTTGCCCGACGAATTGGCACGGGCCTGGCGCATGCGCCCCGTCGTCGCCGCCAGCGCGCGTCTGGCGGCGCTGGCGAGAGACCTGGGATTTACCGAGGTGGTGCAGGCGGCCGGACCGATGCCGCAACAACTGGTGGCCGCCGCGGTCGCGATCGTGACGCGCTCGCCACCTCGCTGAACGCGGGCCAGCGCCCGGGTTGCGGCCGCAGTGCCGCTCACGCCATGCTCCGGCGGTGCCGCGCCACCCGCCGCCTTGCTCGCGACGGGCGACGGCCCCCCAGGACGCTGCCGATGACCGACGAAATCCCGATCACGCCTCGCCGTTCCACACGCTGGATCTGGTTGCTGCTGGTACTCGCCACGCTGGCCGCGTTGGCGTTCGCCGGCTGGCGTGGCTGGGACTGGTGGCAGGCGCGCAGCGCGCGCGAACTGGCCCAGCAATCGGACCTGCAGCAGCAGTTGCAGGCGTTGCAGCAGGCCCAGGACAGCCTGCGTCGCGACCAGCGCGCCACCGCGCAGCGGCTGCAGGACGCGGCCAGCACCAACCGCGTGCTGCGCGACGAAATGCTCGGCCTGAGCCAGCGCAGCGCGCTGCTGGAAGCCAATGTCGCCAAGCTCGCCGATTCCAACCGCCACGGCGCGCAGGCGCTGCGCCTGGACGAGGTCGAGTTGCTGCTCAACCAGGGCCAGCAGCGCTTGCTGCTGGCCGGCGACGCGGTCGGCGCGCGCCGCGCCTACGCCCTGGCCAGCGGCGTGCTGGACGGCATCGACGATCCGCAGTTCCTCAACCTGCGCCAGGCGCTGTTGCAGGAACGCACCGCCCTGGATGCGCTGGGCGACGGCCCGCAGGCGCGCCTGGCGGCGCAGCTGGATGCGTTTTCCGCCAGCCTCGCCGCCCTGCCGACGCAATTGCCGGAGAACGCGCAACAGCCGCTGTGGCAGCGCCTGCTGGCGCCGCTGGTGAAGATCCGTCCCTCGCAGGGCGGCGTGCTGGCCGCCGGATCGGAGCGCGTGGCCGCCCACGATGCGCTGCAGCTCGACCTGACCCTGGCGCGCGCGGCGCTGGAGCGCGGCGACACGCGCGGCTATCGCAGCGCACTGGCCGGCGCCGGGCGCTGGCTGTCGCGGCTGTGGCCGGAATCGCCGCAGTTGCGCGAACGCCGCGCCGCGCTGCGCACCCTGGCCAACGCCGATCTGCGCCCGACCATTCCCGAACTCGGAACCACCCTGCAGCAGTTGCGCGCGATGCGCGACGCAAGGAGCCCGTCATGAAATCGCTTCGTTCCCTGATCGTGCTGTTGATCGTCATCGCGCTGGGCGTGATCGGTGCGCAATGGCTGGGGCAGGACCAGGTCCGCCAGCTGGGAGAGGTGATCGTGCGCGTCGGCGGCACCGACTACATCGCCTCGCTGCCGCAGGCCTCGCTGCTGCTGGTGATCGCGTTCCTGGCGCTGTGGCTGGTGTGGAACGTGCTCAGTTTCCCGTTCCGCGCCTGGGGCCGGCGCCGCCGCAAGCAGTCGCGCGCGCGCCTGCTCGACGGTCTGGCTGCCGCCCACGCCGGCCAGTGGACGCGGGCCGAGAAGCAACTCAACGCCGCCGCCGAAGATCCCGAGGTCAGCGCCATCGCGCTGATCGCCGCTGCGCGCGCGGCCGATGCGCGCGGCGACCGCGAAGCGACCGAGCGCCACCTGCGGCGCCTGGCCGAACGCGATGCTGCCGCGCACGCGCTGCTGCAGGCCGAACTGCACCTGGAGCAGCAGCGCCCGGTCGATGCGATCAACGCGCTGGACGTAGCCGCGGCGCAGCCGCTGCCGCCGCGCGGCCTGTTGCTGCGCACCGAGGCGCTGGCCCGCATCGGCCGCGCCGGCGAGGCCTACGGCCAGCTCGGCGCGATCCGCCAGCAGCAGGCCTTGCCGCTGGAGGCGATCGCCACGCTGGAGACACGCCTGGCCGCGGCCTCGCTGGACCAGGCCGGCGATGCCAATGCCCTGGCCGAGCGCTGGGAAAGCCTGCCCAAGTCGCTGCGCAGCGAGCCGGCCGTCGTGGCCGCCTATGCGGTGCGCGCGGCGGCGCTGCGCTGGGACGATGCGGCGCTGCGCAGCCTGGAGCAGGCGCTGGACACGCGCTGGGACGAAGGCCTGGCCGCGCTGTACGGACGCCTGCCGGTGGAAAAGTACGATTCGCGCCGCGCCAGTGCACAGCGCTGGCTGCAGGCGCACCCGGACAGCCCGTCGCTGCTGCTGACCCTGGCGCGCCTGGCCCGGCATCAGCAGCAGTGGCCGCAGGCCGAGGAATTCCTGCATCGCGCGCTGGCGCTCGGCGCCGGTGCCGAGGCCTGGGAAGTGTTCGGCGACGGCCATGCCGACGCTGGCGACATGCTCGCGGCGCAGCGCTGCTACGCCAATGCGCTGCGCGTGCGGCGTGGCGAACCGGCGCAGCCGCTGCCCGAACCGGTCGCCCCGGTCACCCCGATCGCGCCGGATCCGGATGGCACCGAGCGCCGCGACGCGCATGGGTTTCCGAGGCTGGAGGACTGAGTCCGGGACGAACGCGGGAGTAGGCGCGGCTTGGTGGCCCCTGTTTGGGCTCGGCCGCGACGCGCGACCGCGACTGCCCCACGTGGCTAACCGGCAGCGCCGATCGCCGGCTTTTGCCACGTTGCGCAGAATGCCGTTTGCCCCGTAGGAGCGGCTTCAGCCGCGACCGGGCATTCCCAGGAACCCCCGGTCGCGGCTGAAGCCGCTCCTACAGGATGCTTCCTGTCGTTGTCAGGGAGACGCTCAGAGCCTGCCTACGAGACAAGGTTACCTGGCGCTGATCCGCGGCGAAGCGCGTCTCAGGCATCACCGACGCAAGAGCACGCGCGCATCGCGCCGGTACCGCTGCGCGGCCGGCGAGATCCCGAAAGCCCGGCGGGATTCAGCGATGATCGTCGTGTGGCCGTGCCAGCCGCGCGGCGCTCACCGATCCGACGGTAGCACTGACCCGTCCACCCGCTCAGCGCCGCAAGGCCGGCGGCAGCGCCGGCAGGCGCGACAGGAACTCGGGCGCCAGGCCCTTGTAGCGCGCATGGCGCTCGTCCATGCGCCGCGGCACCAGGATGCGCGCGCCGAACATGCCCCAGATCAGCATGACCAGAAACACGGCGCCTCCCAACCAGAACCCGCCCTCGCCTCCGACGGCCAAACCCAGCAGCGGACCCACCAGGAAGGCACCGGCGCTCAGCAGGATGAAGCGGTTGCGCCGGCGGCGATGCGTCGCGCACATCCCGAGCACGTGGCTGCTGCGCTTGCGCGCGACCAGTGCCGCGATCGCATAGATCAGGATGCTCACCAGGATCAGCAGGTACCAGCCCGGGGCGTGCCAGTAGAACGTGCGCTTCTTCAGTTCGTCGGCACGCAGTGCCGCTCCGCACTTCACGCAATGCGGCGGGAACGGCGCGTCGCGCAGGCACAGCACCTCGTTGCCGTCGCGCCACAGCGTCTCGCCCGGCAGCGGCGGCGGCAGGCCGGGCGAAGTGGCGACGCTTGGCGCCTGGTACGGATTGAAACTGCCCTGCTCGGTCATGGCCTGCGCCCCCTGCGCGCGGTGTCGCCCGCATGGCGCAGGCGAATCGGTGGCATGGTAGCGCGGCACATGCAGGGCGGTCAGCGCCGGCGGCGCAAAGCCAGGTGGTCGCGCCAGCAGGGCGCGTCCCCAGCGGGGGGCGGTCGCACGCGTGCGTGCACACGCGCGGCCAGGCTCAGCGTTCGACGATCGCCACCACACCCATGCCGCCGGCGGTGCAGATCGAGATCAGCGCGCGGCCGCCGCCGCGTTCGACCAGTTGCTTGGCGACGGTGGCGACGATGCGCGCGCCGGTCGCGGCGAACGGGTGACCGGTGGCCAGCGACGAGCCCAGCGGGTTGATCTTGGCCGGGTCGATCTGCCCCAGCGGCGCGTCCAGGCCCAGCCGGGTGCGGCAGTAGTCTTCGCTCTCCCAGGCCCGCAGGGTGCACAGCACCTGCGCGGCAAAGGCCTCGTGGATTTCGTAGATGTCGAAGTCCTGCAGGCGCAGGCCATGGCGCTTGAGCATCTCCGGCACCGCGATGGTCGGCGCCATCAGCAGGCCTTCGCCGTGCACGAAATCCACCGCCGACACCTGCGCATCGCGCAGGTAGGCCATCGGCACGTGGCCGTGCGCCTGCGCCCAGTCTTCGGAGGCGAGCAGCACCGCCGCGGCACCATCGGTCAGCGGGGTCGAGTTGGCCGCGGTCAGGGTGCCGCGGCCGCTGACCTTGTCGAACGCCGGCTTCAGCGTGGCCAGTTTCTCCAGCGAGGTGTCGGCGCGCAGGATGTTGTCGCGCTCCACGCCGCGGAACGGCGCGATCAGGTCGGCGAAGAAGCCGCGCTCGTAGGCGGCGGCCAGCTTCTTGTGCGAGGACACCGCCCAGGCGTCCTGCGAATCGCGCGAGATGTTCCACTGCTTGGCCATGTCTTCGCAGTGGTCGCCCATGCTCTTGCCGGTGCGCGGCTCGGCCACGCCGGGGAACTCGGGCTTGAGCTCGGCGAACTTGAAGCCGCGGGTCAGCGCGCGCAGCTTGTCGCCGGCGCTCTTGGCGCGGTTGGCCGCCAGCAGCCGGGCGCGCAGCTTCTTGCCGTAGACGATCGGCACCTCGGAGGTGGTGTCCGAGCCGCCGCCGATGCCCGACTCGATCTGCCCCAGCGCGATCTTGTTGGCCACGGTGATGATGCTGTCCAGGCTGGTGCCGCAGGCGCGCTGCAGGGTGATGCCCGGGGTCAGCGGCGACAGCCCGGAGGACAGCGCGGCCTCGCGGCCCAGGTTCCAGTCGCTGGAATGCTTGATCACCGCGCCCATGGCCACTTCGCCCAGCTGCTGCCCGTGCAGCCCGTAACGCTCGACCAGCGCGCCCAGCGTGCGCACCGACATGCCGAGGTTCCCGACATCCGCATACGCCGTGTTCTGCCGGCAAAACGGAATGCGGACGCCGCCGAGAATGGCGACGGGACGGGCTGCTGGCATGGGATTACCTCGCGCGAGGGGAGTCGGGGACATGGCCTGCACGTTAGCGCAGGCATAATGAAGCGAGTGTAGCTATGCGCCCGCGACGGGCCAACCGCCAATCCCATGACCCAAGCCTTCGCCAACAGCCACGCCCGCGGGGTGATCGCCCTGGAACTGTCCTCCGGGCGCGAACCGACGCATCCGGCGCTGCCGCACACTCAGGCCGCCGAGCTGGCCGAGAAGGTCGGCCGCGACCTGGCGCAGCTGGTACCGGCGGTGCGCGAGCTGGAGCTGAGCCTGGCCGGCGCGCATTTCGACCCGGCCGAAGCGCTGCGCCCGGGCTGGCCGCTGCACCGGCGCCTGGAGGAACTCGCGGCCCGCGCGCCCGGCCGCAATGACGGCCCGCGGCTGCTGGCCTTCGGCACCGATGCGGACGGCAGCGTGCCGCTGCCGTTCCAGGCCGATAGCGGCCTGCGCGGCGGCGCGCTGCGGATCGTGCCGTTCCTGCTCAGCGGCCCCGACGACACCGTGCAGGCGGTGGCTGCGGCGCTGGAAGAAGTGCTGCTGGCGCAGGGCATGGCCCAGGCCGACACCGCGCTGCTTGCGCAGCAGGGCTTCGGCGCGGAGATCGAACACGCCCGCTACCTGACCGGCAACGACCTGGCGGCGATGATGTCGATGCAGTACGACAACCAGGGCCTGGCACCGCTGTGGCCACTGATCGAGACCGCGCTGCTGGCGCCGGACCAGGAGGAATGGCTGCAGACCCCGCCCGAGCCGCTGCTGCGCTATCGCGACGGCGAGGTGCGCATGGCCCTGTTCGATCCGGCCAGCTGGTGCGCCCACTACGCCTACGACCGCCAGGACTGCGAGCGCCTGCAGCGGGTCTACGAGCAGTACCTGGCCCGGCAGCGGCAACTGGCCGCGGTGCTGGAGGCCCATGGCCTGCCGGTGCTGTACGTGCATTGCGAGAGCGGGCAGGACGCCAAGCAGGCGTTGCTGGCGGCCTGAGCCGCGTCGGCACCTCCACTGGCTGGCCACCGCCCGACCGGAGCAAGCGCGCCAGCGATGGCCTCCGGGCGCACGCGCGTTGCAGAGAGAACGCGATGCCGGGTGACGCGGCAACAGTCGGCCGCAACGGCATGTCGCAGCATCCGCGGCGCTGCCCTGGCACCGCGGGGTTGCAGCAGTGCAGACGAACTTGATTTCCAGTGGGGACATCCATGCACACCGTGTTGACCGTGGAAGCGCTGTGCGCACGTCAGCAAGCCGGCGAACACCTCAAGTTCGTCCACTTCTGGGGGCATACGCCGAAACAGCCCGGCGCCATCGACCGCAGTTGCTTCAGCCAATGGTTCGAGGCGCCCTTCGTGCTCGATTCGGTGACTTACCCCACCGCCGAGCATTACATGATGGCCGGCAAGGCGCGGCTATTTGGCGATCACGCCGCCTGTGCCCGCATTCTGGCCGCAGCGCACCCGGGCGAGGTCAAGGCGATCGGGCGGGAGATCCAGGGTTTCGATGAATCTACCTGGCGCGACGCCCGCATGCAGTTGGTCATCGCGGGCAACCTGGGCAAGTTCGGCCAACACGCGGCGCTGAAAACCGTCCTGCTCGAGACCGGCGACAGGGTGCTGGTCGAAGCCAGTCCGGTCGACCGGATCTGGGGCATCGGCCTGGCGGCGGACGACCCGCGCGCCGCCGATCCCACGACGTGGCAGGGCGAGAATCTGCTGGGCTTCGCCCTGATGCAGGTCCGTCGGCAACTGGCGGAATCACATCGTCGCTGACCCCGACGCACGCCGCCGCTCTGCGGCATCCAGCCGCGATCCGTCGCGACTGGAGCCGTTTGCCTGATATCCGCGCCGATCAGGCACGTCCACATTCAGGAAGCGGAAGACATGGCGGCGCCCGCAACGCGGACGCCGCCATGAGAACGTCATACAGCGGGCGCTTACTGCGCCGGCGCGGCCGCGGCGTCGCCCTTGATCACGCCGCACGCCAGACGGCCGCCGGCGTTGCCGGTGGGCTGGCTCTTGTAGTCGTCCGGGTCGGCGTGGACGATCACCGCGTGGTTGAGGATGTCGAAGCCGTCGCCCTTGCCGATGTTGACGTTGTTGGACACCGCCGCATCGATGGTCGCCTTGCCCTCGGCGTCGGCCTTGAGGTTGGGCATGTCGCCGCCGTGGTGCGGATCGCTGCCGACCTGGCCGTGCTCGGTCTTGGCCGGGTTGAAGTGGCCGCCGGCGCTGCTGCCGTCGGGCGCGCTGCAGTCGCCGAACTCATGGATATGGAAGCCGTGCTCGCTGTTGGGCTTGAGCCCGGTAATGGTGCCGGTGACGTGCACGGCGCCGTCGACGGTGGTGAACTTGACCTCGCCGGCCACTTCGTTGCCCTGGGTCGGGCTGAGCGAGGCGCTGGCGCTGCCGGTGGCATTGGCGGCGGCCGGTGGCGCGCTGGCCGCGGGAGCGGCGGCAGGTTCCGGGGTCGGCGCCGGCGTGGCCGCCGGTTCCTCGCGCTTGCAGGCGCTCAGCGCCAGGGTGGTGGCCAGGAACAGCAGACTGGGAAGGGTACGACGCATGGGGTTCTCCTTCGTTGCAGAGCCGCGGAATGCGGACGGACCTCCCAGGCGGACCCGGGCGGAAGTAGCGATGCGGGGTCAGCGCAGCGGGCGGATCACGCCGCAGGCCACGCGCGCGCCGGCATTGCCGGCCGGTTGGCTGCGGTAGTCGTCCGGATCGGCATGCGCCACCAGCGCGCGGCCGACGATGTCGTTGGCCGCGCCGCCGCCGAGCACCACGCCGTGCAGCAGCACGTCGATCTGCGCGGTGCCGTCGGCATTGGCGTTGAGGTTGTCCATGTCGCCGGCGTGGTGCGGGCCGTTGCCGGCGCGGCCGTGCGGGGCACCGAGCGGATTGAAGTGGCCGCCGGCGCTGCTGGCGTCGGCCGCGCTGCAGTCGCCGCGCTCATGTACATGGAAGGCGAAGCTGCGGTTGGGCTGCAGGCCGCCGAGCGTGCCGGTGATGCGCACGCCGCCGGGCGCGGCGACCAGCGACAGCTTGCCGCTGACCAGGCTGCCGGAGGCCGGTGCCAATACGGCCTGCGCCTGCCGCACGGTGCCGGCGCTCGGCAACGGCGGGGCCTTGGGCGGCGGCGGCGGCGCCTTGGGCGGCGCGCTGCTGCACGCGGCCAGCATCAACAAGGCGCTCGCGGCGAGGGGCAATCCATAACGCATCGACATCGACTCCTGTGGCAGGGCGAAACTAGAGGGGCAGCCGTGCAGACCTCATGAAGGCGCACGGCGCGCAGTCTAACCGGCCGGGATTCGGGAGTCGGGATTGGGGATTGGGGATTGGGGATTCGGGATTCGGGATTCGGGATTCGGGAGTCGGGAGTCGGGAGTCGGGAGTCGGGAGTCGGGAGTCGGGATGACCAGCCTGCGGCTGTCGAGAGCCGGGATTCGGGAGTCGGGATTCGCAAGAGCCTGGTGCTATTCGGTTCGGCGCAGTGGCCTTTGGCGCCATGCCGCAGCGCGTCTCCCATGCAGCGGGCGACACCCGCCCGCCCAAGGGGACCTCGCCGTTGCGAATCCCCAATCCCCAATCCCCAATCCCGCGCTTCAGCGCCGCCGGCGCCCGGGCCCCAGCTTGCGGGTGACGGTGTTGCGGCCCACGCCCAGGCGGGCGGCGGCCTCGGCGCGGCGGCCCTGGGTGAAGCGCAGCGCCACTTCCAGCAGTGCCTTGTCGAAGCGCTCGCGGGCCTCGGCGTGCAGGCCTTCGGCGCCGTCGGACAGGCGCTGCTGCGCCCAGGCCGACAGCTGCGCGTCCCACTCGCCGCCGTCGCCGCTGCGTTCGCGGCGGCCGCCGCGCAGCAGGGCAGCCTCGACGTCGCCGGCGTCGATGATCTCCGCCGGCGCCAGCGCCGCCAGGCGCCAGCACACGTTCTCCAGCTCGCGCACGTTGCCCGGCCACGGATAGGCGCGCAGTGCGTCCAGCGCCGCCGGCGCCAGCCGCTTGGGCGGGGTGTCGAGCTTGCGTGCGGCCATCGCCAGGAAGTTCTCGGCCAGTTGCGGCACGTCGGCGCGGCGCTCGCGCAGCGGCGGCAACTGCAGCCGCACCACGTCCAGCCGGTGCAGCAGGTCGGCGCGGAAGCGGCCCTGTTCGACCAGCGCTTCCAGGTCCTGGTGGGTGGCGGCGATCACCCGCACGTCGACCCGGATCAGTTCGCGCCCGCCGACGCGGAAGAATTCGTTCTCGGCCAGCACGCGCAGCAGCCGGGTCTGCAACGGCAGCGGCATGTCGCCGATCTCGTCGAGGAACAGGGTGCCGCCGTCGGCCTGCTCGAAGCGGCCGATGTGGCGGCGCTGGGCGCCGGTGAACGCGCCGGCCTCGTGGCCGAACAGTTCGCTCTCCAGCAGTTCGGCCGGGATCGCGGCGGTGTTGAGCGCGACGAACGGCTTGCGCGCGCGCGGCGACTCGGTGTGCAGCGCGTGCGCGACCAATTCCTTGCCGGTGCCGGTCTCGCCGTTGATCAGCACCGACAGCGGCGCCTGCGCCAGCCGGCCGATGGCGCGGAACAGCGCGCGCATCGCCGGGGTGTCGCCGATCAGTTCGGTACTGCCCTGCCCGGCCGGCGCCACTGCCGGCGTCGCGGCGATGGCGCTGCCGGCATCGGGCAGCGCGCGCGCGGCCAGCGCCACCGCGTCGTCCAGGTCGAACGGCTTGGACAGGAACTCGTGGGCGCCGCCGCGGAACGCGCCGGCGGTGCTGGCCACGTCGGTGTAGGCCGACATCACGATCACCGGCAGTTGCGGATGCGCGGCCTTGAGCTTGTCCAGCAGCACCAGGCCGTCGTCGCCGGGCATGCGCACGTCGGTGAACAGCAGGTCGGGCATGGGCCGCTGCGCCAGTGCCTGCAGCGCGGCGGCGGCACTGTCGAAGCCGTCCACGCTGTAGCCGGCGTCGCGCAGCGCGGTGGACAGCACGAAGCGCACCGAACGGTCGTCGTCGACCACCCAGATACGTTGCGTTCCTTGCAGGGAATCGGTCATCGCAGTGCTCCTAATCGGTGTCCGCTGCGCGCTGCGGCAGCAGCAGGGTGAACACGGTGTGGCCGGGGCGGGAGCGGTAGGTCAGCGAGCCGGCATGCTCGCGCGCCACCTGCTGGGCCAGCGCCAGGCCCAGGCCGCTGCCCTCGGCGCGGCCGCTGACCAGCGGCAGGAACAGGTGCTCGGCCAGTTCCTCGGGCACGCCACGGCCGTCGTCGACGATCTCCAGGCGCAGGCCGCGCGCATGCACGCGGTCGCCGATGCGCTGGCCGTGCTCGACGCGGGTGCGCAGGGTCACCTGCGCGGCGCCGGCCTGGATCGCGTTGCGCACCAGGTTCCACACCGCCTGGGTGAGGCGGTCGGCATCGCCGAGGAATTCGGGGATGCTGGGGTCGTAGTCGCGCTGCAGGCGCACCGACCAGCCGCCTTCGTTCTCGGCCAGGCGCAGCACCCGCTCCAGCACCGCGTGGATGTTGAGCATGGCGTGCGGGCGCGCCGGCGCCGGCGACAGCAACTGGTCGAGCAAGCTGTTGAGGCGCTCGATCTCCGCGCCGATCAGTTCGATCAGTTCGCGCTCGTCCTCGTCGCGGTGCTGGGCGCGGCGCGCCAGCAGCTGGGCCGCGCCCTTGAGCCCGGCCAGCGGATTGCGCAACTCATGGGCCAGGCCCTTCAGCGCCGCGCTGAGCGCGTTCGGCAGGGCCTGCGCCGGGTCCAGCGTGGGGAATTCGTCGACCGGATGCGCTTCCAGCAGCCAGCCGCCGTCGTCCAGCCGCGACAGCCAGCCCTCGGCGAAGCGCGGGGGCTCGCCGGGCACGGCCAGGGCCATGCGGTGCAGGCGCAGCACGTCGCGCTCGTCGTTGCGCAGGAACCGCGCCAGCGCATCGCCCTGCACTTCCAGCGAGGCCAGCGGCTGGTCGAGCAGGCGCCGCACGCTGACCCCGAGCCAGCGCGCGAAGGCGGGGTTGGCGCCACGCAGGCGGCCGTCGGCATCGGCCCAGACCACCGGGGTACCGAGTGCGGAAAGTGGGGGCGGCGTGGTGTTCATGGCCATTGCACCAATGTAGTGCAAAGCCAGGCAGGCGACACGGGCATGCGGCGCATGGCGCGGCCCCTGCCCTTGCGGGCGGCGCGGCGGGCGGCCGCCTGCGGACCGGTGGGCACTGCTCCCCGGCCTTGCATCACGACGCAGCCAGGACTCTTGCGGAAAGCCGGGGGTGTGGCGAGGCGAATGGCCACGCGGAATACCTCGATCTTTTGAGAATGGCCGGCGCTTCCCCCCAGGAAGCGCCGGCGAAGGCCGCGGTCGCGAGGGCCGGCCACCAGCACCGGCCACACGCGCTGCGACAAGGCCCGCGACCGCCGCCGCGGGCCGGCGAACCTCAGGACTCGTAGGCGGATTCACCATGCGAGGTGATGTCCAGACCCTCGCGCTCGGCGTCTTCCGGCACGCGCAGGCCGACCACCAGCTTGGCGATCAGGAAGCCGACCACCGAGACCACGCCGATCCAGCCGACGGTGATCAGCACGCCTTCGGCCTGCACCAGCACCTGGTGGCCCATGGTCACGCCCTCGGCGTAGCCCATGCCGCCCAGCGCCTTGTCGGTGAACACGCCGGTGAGGATCGCACCGACGATGCCGCCGACGCCGTGCACGCCGAACACGTCGAGGGTGTCGTCGGCATTGAGCAGCTTCTTCAGCCCGGTCACGCCCCACACGCAGATCACGCCGGCGGCCACGCCGATCGCGATGGCGCCGAACGGCCCCACGGTACCGGCAGCCGGGGTGATGCCGACCAGGCCGGCGACCATGCCCGAGGCCACGCCCAGCGCCGAGGACTTGCCCTTGACCACCTTCTCGGTCAGCGACCAGGCCAGCACCGCCGCGGCGGTGGCCAGCAGGGTGTTGAGGAAGGCCAGCGCCGCGGTGGCATTGGCTTCCAGCGCCGAGCCGGCGTTGAAGCCGAACCAGCCCACCCACAGCAGCGAGGCGCCGACGAAGGTCAGGGTCACGTTGTGCGGCTTCAGCGCGGTGTGGCCGAAGCCCAGGCGCTTGCCGACGAAGTAGGAACCGACCAGGCCGGCCACGCCGGCGTTGATGTGGACCACGGTGCCGCCGGCGAAGTCCAGCGCGCCCTTGCCGAACAGGAAGCCCGGGGCCGACCACACCATGTGCGCCAGCGGCAGGTAGCCGAAGGTGAACCAGATGACCACGAACAGCAGCACCGCGGCGAACTTCACCCGCTCGGCGAAGGCGCCGACGATCAGCGCGCCGGTGATGCCGGCGAAGGTCAGCTGGAAGGCGACGAACACGTACTCCGGCAGCTTGAAGCCCTTGGAGAAGGTGTCGGCCAGCGTGGTGGTGTCGACCCCGGCCAGCAGCGCCTTGTGCAGCGTGCCGATGAACGGGCCGCCGTCGGCGAAGGCCAGGCTGTAGCCGTACACCACCCACAGCACCGCGATCAGCGAGAACACCACGCCGACCTGGATCAGCACCGACAGCACGTTCTTGGCGCGCACCATGCCGCCGTAGAACAGTGCCAGGCCGGGCACCACCATCAGCAGCACCAGCAGCGTGGAGGTGAGCATCCAGGCGACGTCGCCCTTGTCCACCACCGGCGCGGGCGTGGCCGCGGCCGGCGCGGCCGCCGGTGCGGGCGGCGGCGTCAGTTGTTCGGTGACCACGTCCGGCGTCGGCGCCGGGGTGACCTCGGCCTGGGCGAAGGCATTGCCGGGCACGCCGACCGCCATCGCGCTGACCAGCATCAGCATGCATACCGCGTAGAACCGGGCCTTCCACCCGGCGAACAGACCTGTCTTCATGAAGGGCTCCAAGGTGGGGTTAGAGCGCATCGGCGCCGATTTCGCCGGTACGGATGCGGACGACCTGCTCGATGGCGGTGACGAAGATCTTGCCGTCGCCGATCTTGCCGGTGCCGGCCGCGCCCTGGATCGCCTCGACCACGGCGTCCAGACGTTCGTCGGTCACCACGGTCTCGATCTTGATCTTGGGCAGGAAGTCGACGACGTATTCGGCACCGCGATACAACTCGGTGTGGCCCTTCTGCCGACCGAAGCCCTTGACCTCGGTGACGGTGATGCCGGACACCCCAGCCTGCGACAAGGCCTCGCGGACCTCGTCGAGCTTGAATGGCCGGATGATGGCGGTGATCAGTTTCATGCGCATACCCCGTTGGTGGAAGGAACCGGCCGCCGAAGGCCGACCGGCACTGGACCCATCGCCCGCACCGCGAACGGTGCGGGTACTGCTGCGCGATGCGTTCCGTGGATCACGCCGTGGCCCACCGCACCCGAGGTGCGGCGGCGACGGCGACGTGGGAGGGAACGTGGCCCACGGCACGCAAGCGCTCTGTTGCGCGGTACATCCCCTGGACAATCGATGACGCGACCTGCGGCGCGGACCACCTGCGCGGCTCCCCAGCCGGGCAGGTGGCGGCGATGGCGAAGGAGGGAGGGGAAGCCTTCGCCATCGCCGCGCGTGGAACTCAGTTGGCGTAGTACAGCTGGTATTCCAGCGGGTGCGTGGCTGCACGGAACTTGGTCACTTCCTGCATCTTCAGCGCGATGTAGCCGTCGATGAAGTCGTCGGTGAACACGCCGCCGGCCTTGAGGAACTCGCGGTCGGCATCCAGCGCTTCCAGCGCCTGGTCGAGGCTGGAACACACCTGCGGGATCTGCTTCTCCTCTTCCGGCGGCAGGTCGTACAGATCCTTGTCGCTGGGCGCGCCCGGGTCGATCTGGTTCTTGATGCCGTCCAGGCCGGCCATCATCAGCGCGGCGAAGGTCAGGTAGCCGGACTGCAGCGGATCCGGGAAACGGATCTCGATGCGGCGCGCCTTCGGGTTGGACACCCACGGAATGCGGCACGAGGCCGAACGGTTGCGCGCCGAGTAGGCCAGCATCACCGGCGCCTCGAAGCCCGGGACCAGGCGCTTGTAGCTGTTGGTGCCGGAGTTGGTGAAGGCGTTGATCGCCTTGGCGTGCTTGAAGATGCCGCCGATGTACCACAGCGCCATCTGCGACAGGCCGCCGTAGCCGTCGCCGGAGAACAGGTTGGTGCCGCCCTTGGCCAGCGACTGGTGCACGTGCATGCCCGAGCCGTTGTCGCCGACGATCGGCTTGGGCATGAAGGTCGCGGTCTTGCCGTTGCGGTAGGCGACGTTCTTGATGATGTACTTCAGCATCATCAGTTCATCGGCCTTCTTCACCAGCGAGTTGAACTTGGTGCCGATCTCGCACTGGCCGGCGGTGGCCACTTCGTGGTGGTGCACTTCGACTTCGATGCCGACCTGCTCCAGGGTCTTGCACATCTCGGCGCGCAGGTCCTGCAGCGAGTCGGTCGGCGGCACCGGGAAGTAGCCGCCCTTGACCGCCGGACGGTAGCCGCTGTTGCCGCCTTCGAACTTGCTGCCGCTGCTCCAGGCCGCTTCTTCCGAATCGATCTTGAAGAAGGTGTGGCCCATCTCGTTGCCGAAGCGCACGCCGTCGAAGATGAAGAATTCCGGCTCCGGGCCGAAGAACGCCTGGTCGGCGATGCCGCTGGACTTGAGGTAGGCCTCGGCGCGCTTGGCCACGCCGCGCGGGTCGCGGCCGTAGCTCTGCATGGTGGCCGGGTCGAGGATGTCGCAGGTCAGCACCAGGGTCGGATCGGCCATGAACGGATCGACGAAGGCGGTGTCGGCGTCGGGCAGCAGGACCATGTCCGACTCGTTGATGCCCTTCCAGCCGGCGATCGAGCTGCCGTCGAACATCTTGCCTTCCTCGAACAGCGCCGGCTCGATGATGCTGACCGGGAAGGTGACGTGCTGCTGCACGCCGCGCATGTCGACGAAGCGCAGGTCGACGAACTCGATCTTGTTGTCCTTGACCAGCTTCTCAATAGTTTCCGCAGACATTCGATGCAACCTCGGGTTGTGAAGGGCGTGGGCGAGTATCAGCAATCGCCATGCCAAGCGTGTGGCACTCACAAGCCCTTGATTCTGCTGAAGCGTGCACGCGAACGATGCAAATGCACTGCACTTAAGTGGTGCATTTGCAGATGAACGCACCAAATTTGTGCGCAAGGCGGATGCTCTATCCTTGCCCAGCTTCCCCCTCCCCCAAAACGCGACCCTCTCCTCCATGAGCGATCTGTTGTCGGCCCTGCTGCTGGGCATCATCGAAGGCCTGACCGAATTCCTGCCCATCTCCAGCACCGGGCACCTGTTGATCGCCGAGCGCTGGCTCGGCCACCGTTCGGACTTCTTCAACATCGTGATCCAGGCTGGCGCGATCCTGGCCACCACCCTGGTGTTCCGGCAGCGCCTGTGGGACCTGGCCACCGGCCTGGGCGACCGCGCCAACCGCGACTATGCGTTCAAGCTGGGCGCCGCCTTCCTGGTGACCGCGGTGGTCGGCCTGGTGGTGCGCAAGGCCGGCTGGCAGTTGCCCGACAGCGTGCAGCCGGTGGCCTGGGCGCTGGTGATCGGCGGCGTGTGGATGCTGGTGGCCGAGTACTTCGCCGCGCGCCTGCCCGAACGCGAGACGGTGACCTGGACGGTGGCCATCGCGGTAGGCCTGGCGCAGGTCGTGGCGGGCGTGTTCCCCGGCACCTCGCGGTCGGCGGCGACGATTTTCCTGGCGATGCTGCTGGGCCTGAGCAAGCGCTCGGCCGCGGCCGAGTTCGCCTTCCTGGTCGGCATCCCGACCATGTTCGCGGCCAGCGCCTACTCGTTCCTGGAGCTGTACAAGGACGGCGGCCTGGGCAGCGAGAACTGGGGCGACGTGGCGCTGGCCTTCGTCGCCTCGATGGTCACCGGCTTCGTGGTGGTGAAGTGGCTGCTGGGCTACATCAAGTCGCACCGTTTCACCGCCTTCGCGGTGTACCGCATCGTGCTGGGCGCGGCGCTGCTGCTGTGGCTGCCGGCGGCGTGAGGGGTCGAGTCCACTAGGCGCTGCGCGCGCCGACCCTCACCCCAACCCCTCTCCCGGTGGGAGAGGGGCTCTAGCTTCTCCCTTCTCCCGCCAGGAGAAGGTGCCCCGCAGGGGCGGATGAGGGTGCGGGCGAAGCCGCGCAATGACAGTTTGCGAGGCGCTGCGCGCGCCCGACCCTCACCCCAACCCCTCTCCCGGTGGGAGAGGGGCTCTAGCTTCTCCCTTCTCCCCGCCGGGAGAAGGTGCCCCGCAGGGGCGGATGAGGGTACGGGCGAAGGCTCGTAAGGACAGATCGGCTAGGCGCTGCGCGCGCCGACCCTCACCCCAACCCCTCTCCCGGTGGGAGAGGGGCTTTGGCTTCTCCCTTCTCCCGCCGGGAGAAGGTGCCCCGCAGGGGTGGATGAGGGTACGCGCGAAGGCTCGTAAGGACAGTTCGGCTAGGCGCTGCGCGCCCGACCCTCACCCCAACCCTCTCCCGGTGGAGAGGGGCTTTGGCTTCTCCCTTCTCCCGCCGGGAGAAGGTGCCCCGCAGGGGCGGATGAGGGTACGGGCGAAGCCGCGCAATGACAGTTTGGCGAGGCGCTGCGCGCGCCGGACCCTCACCCCAACCCCTCTCCCGGTGGGAGAGGGGCTTTATGGCTCACTTCGCCGCTGGATTGAGGCTGTAGGTGCCATGCAGGCTGGCCTCGGCCAGCACGTGGCCCTGCATTGCGCGCAGGGCGTCGGCGGCGGTGAAGCGTGCCGGGACGTCCAGCCGCGTCACGTCCAGGGCGAACAGGCGAAAGAAGTAGCGGTGCACGCGCAGGTCGTTGGCCGGCGGATACGGGCCGTCGTAGCCGTGGTAGTCGCCGCCCATCGCCGCGTCGCCGGCAAACCAGTCGGTATAGCTGTTCAACCCCTGCCGCGCGCCCGCCAGGCCGGGCGGTTGCCGCTTGCCCTTGGCCACCACGCCGTCGCTGGCGCTGCCCTCGGCGATCTCGCGCAGGTCGGCCGGCAGGTCCACCGCCACCCAATGCACGAATTCGGTGCGCGGTTGTTCGACCGGGATCTGCACGTCGTCGCGGCCGACCATCTCGGCCACGGTCGGCACGTCCGGATCGACGCACAACAGCACGAAGGATTGAGTACCGGCCGGCACCGCGTCCCAGGCCAGGTGGGGGTTGCGGTTGCCGCCGAAGCCGTCGGCCTGGCCCATCGCGTAGGTCGCGGCGATGGGCTGACCCGGCTGGATGCTGTCACTGCGAAGACGCATGCGTGAATCTCCTTGGGGGATCAGGTTTCAGGGTAGCCAAGGCGGACCGCCACCGGCGTCAGCAGCGCGAAGGCGGCGGACAGCGGGGCGGCGTAGGCGCGCCAGTGGCCGGCGGCCAGGCGCGGCGGGCCGACCGTGGCGATGGTCGGGAACGGCATGCCGAACGCCTGCTCCAGCGCCGCCGCCACGCCAGCCGGATCGTGCTCGGTCCCGTCCAGGCGCACCAGGTGGTGCGGATACAGGTCCTGCTCGTGCAGGTCGGCGACCTGCGCCAGTACCGCGGCCAGCCACTGTGCGCCGGTCTCCGGCGAGGCCAGGCCCAGCGGCGCCGGGGCGCCGTTGGCCAGCCAGTCCAGCAGCATGTCGCGCGGATCGCGCAGCACCACCAGCAACCGCCCTTCCGGCAGGTGCGGGCGCAGCGCGCGCAGCAGCGCGTTGTCCCACCACAGCAGCCAGTCGACGATGTTGCCGTCGCCGACGCCGCGCGCCGGCAGCTGCGCGCGCCACTCGGCGACCAGCGCCGCACCGTCCAGGGCGCCGCTGTCCAGTTCCTCGACGCTGCGGAAGCGCTGCAGCCCGTCGGTCGGCGGCTGCGGGCCGAAGCGGTCGCCGCGCAGCACCGGGCTGGCCGCGTCGATCACCGCAATCACCCGCTCCACGCCGCTGCCCGGGGGACCCCAGACGAACAGCGGGCGCGCCTGGTTCTGCGGGTCGACCGTGCCCAGCGGCGGCCACTGCGCCGGGGCCTGGCCCAGCGGCGGCAGCGGCAGGCGATGCGGCAACTGTTCCTGCTGGAAGGCCACCCAGGTCGCCAACGCGTCTTCCGGGCGCCCGGCCGCATCCTGCACCGCCGCCAGCCACGGCCGCACCACGGTGCGGTCGTGTTCGGGCATGCGCTGCATCAGGCCGCGCACGTGAGCGATGGCGGCATCGTGCTCGCCGCGCTCCAGCAGCGCCTCGACCAGGCGTTCCTCGCCGCTGAGCCGGCCCGGTTCCAGCGCCACGATGCGCTGCGCCACGGCCTCGCCCTGGTCGCGCTCGCCGGCCATGTCGTGCACGCGCAGCTGCGCTTCCAGCGCCGGCACGTGCGCCGGCATCGCCGCCTGCCAGCGCGCGATCAGCGCGCGCGCCTCGGGGCCGCCCACCGGCTCCAGCGCCAGCCGCGCCAGCCACAGGTCGTGGGCGTCGGTGGTGGTGGCCAGCGCCGCTTCCAGGGTGGCGCGGGCGTCGTCGATCGTGCCCAGGCGCTGCCAGGCGATCAGCGCGGCGTGCAGGGTGCGGCGGTCGGCCGGGGCCACCGCCAGGGTGCGGCGCAGGTGGTCCAGCGCCTCGGCCGGACGATCGGCCTGCAGGGCGTACTCGCCGGCCAGCCGGCGCATGTTGGCGGTGTCGCCGGCCGGATCGGCCAGCACCGTTTCCAGCGCGGTGATGGCATCGTCCAGGCGGCCCTGGCGGTAGGCCAGCTGCGCGACCAGCGCCATCATCGCCGCGCCGGTGCCCGGGGTCAGCGCGGCGACGCGGCGGAACGCGGTCTCGGCGAAGGCGAAGTGCTGCTTGTCCAGGTAGGCGAAACCCAGCGCGTAGAGCAGGCGCGGGTCGTCCGGCAGGGCATTGCTGGCGCGCGCCAGCAGCGCCAGCGCGCGGTCGGCGTCGCCGCGGCGCAGCGCCAGCATGCCGTCCACGCCGAGCAACTGCGGATGCTCCGGCTGCAGGCGCGCGGCGGTGCGGCTCAGCCGCTCCACTTCGTCCAGGTCGCCGCGGCCCAGCGCCAGGTGCGCGCGCATCACGTAGGCGAGGAATTCGTTGGGATCCAGCGCCGCGGTCTGCGCCAGCGCGTCCTCGGCCTGGGCCAGGTCGTTGGCGCTGACCAGCATGCCGGCGTGCAGCAGGTGCAGGCTGGCGTCTTCCGGTGCCAGCGCGATCGCGCGGCCGATGCTGTCCAGGGCGGCGGCGGTGTCGCCGTGCTGCTGTTGCGCCAGCGCCAGCCAGCGGAAGGCCTGCGGGTCGTCGGCGGCCTCGGCGGCCCAGGTCTGGGCGAGACGCAGCGCGTCGGCGGTGTCCTGGCGGCGCAGGGCGTCGAGAATGGGCTGGTGCATGTGGGTCCGGCGTTGGGGCAAACCCGCATTGTAGCGGGAGCGTCGGCCTGCCCTGCGCGGGCGTCAGCGGCCACGCGGCAGGCGCGGCGGGCCCCGCTGGAAGCCGCTGTGCCGATCCTGCGCGGGGCGGAAGCGATGCGGTCGGCAAGGCGCGCCGCGCATGCCCGGCTGCGCAGACGAGCCGGTGTGCCGAGGCGCGCGACGCGGTGACGACGGTGATGCAGGAACGACGGAAGGCGCGTCGACACGTGTCGCGCTCGCGGGGGCGCGGGTGCGCCCACCCTGCCGAGCACCTGTCGCACGCCGGCGCGGGCGAGGTCGCCCGCTGGCCGGCTAGGCTTCCACCAGCCCCTCGGTCAGCCGTTCGGCCACCCAGCGTTCGGCGAAGCCGTCGCCGCGCGCATTCTCGATGAAGCCGCAATGGCCGCCCCAGTGCGCGATCTCCAGCCGGGCCACCTCGGGCAGGCGCCAGTTGCGGAAGTCGTCCAGCGGGATCACCGGGTCGTCCTCGGCCATCAGGATGTCGGCCGGCACGCTCAGCCCGAGCAGGCGCTCGCCGGCGATGCAGTAGCTGTCGAAGTAGGCGTCCAGGCTGGCGAAGCCGGCATGGCGCTCGGCCAGCCAGGCCATCAGCCCGCGCATGTCCAGCGCCAGGGTGGCGTCGTCGTAGCCGTG
The DNA here is from genome assembly GCF_040529045.1 of Xanthomonas indica. Lineage (NCBI taxonomy): Bacteria > Pseudomonadati > Pseudomonadota > Gammaproteobacteria > Lysobacterales > Lysobacteraceae > Xanthomonas > Xanthomonas indica. The sequence goes on from NZ_CP131914.1 coordinate 476,481, forward strand.
GCGGTCGGGGAATAGTTCGCGCTTGCGCAACAGCGACTCGCGCCACTTGCGGCGGAAGTACCAGTCGTAGAACTGCGGGCCGTTCTCGATCCGCTGCATGGTGGTGGCCGGGTCCAGCAACGGGCACACCGCGGCGACGTGGCGCAGCGGCAGGCCCGCGGCCGGCGCGCGCAGAGCCAGGCGCAGGGCGAAGTTGCCGCCCAGCGAATAGCCGGCCGCCAGCAGGGTCGGCGCGGGGAAGCGCTGCCACAGGTCGCAGGCGGCGTTGACCACTTCGTCCAGGCGCTCGGAGTGGAACAGATCCACGTTGAGGTGGTGGGTGCCGCCGTGGTCGCGGAAGTTCAGCCGGAACACCTGGTAGCCCAGCGCCAGCATCTTGGCCGCGGTCAGGCGCATGTAGCTGGAGTCGGCACTGCCTTCCCAGCCGTGCAGCAGCAGCACGGTGCCGCGCGGCGGGGCGCCGGCCGGCACGCTGAGCCAGCCCTGCAGGCGCACGCCGTCGCCGCCGTCGAGGATGTGCGAGGTGGTGGTGGCGCCGCTGGCGGCAAGCAACTGCTCGCCGCGGCGCAGCCGCAGCAGGCTGGAACCCAGTACCGATTGGACGTGCGGGTTGCGCAGCCAGCGTGGGGGGGAGTAATCGGTCGCGTTCATGGGCCGCCAGCTTGCACCCGCCGATTGGAGTAATCGGTCAAGCGCGTCAGGATCGGTGTCCCGGTGTTCAGGGTTGTGCCATCGCCGTGACGATGCGCGCGCGCGAGGTCTCGGCGATGCGCCGGCGCCCCTCCACGTCCTGCAGCCGGATCGGCTCCAGGAAATGCACCTCGGCCACCCGCCCCGGCTCGCCGAGCAGGCGCAGGAAGTTGGCGAAGAAACTCTCGTGCGGGCCGAACGCGACGATCTGCTGCGCGGAGCCGCCGGCGCCGTAGCGCAGGGCCACCGGCTGCACCGCCACCTCGGCCTCGACCGCGGCCTGGAAGATACGCGCGTGGAACGGCCCCACGTCCTGGCCGCTGCGGGTGCGCCCTTCCGGGAACACGCCGACCGAGCACCCGGAGCGCAGCCGCTCCAGCATCGCCTGCAGCACCCCGCCCAGCGACTCGGTGCTGCCGCGCTGGTGGAAGATGGTCTGCCCGCGTGCGGCCAGCCAGCCGACCAGCGGCCAGCCGGCGATCTCGCGCTTGGCGACGAAGCCCATCATGCGCTGGCTGTGCAGCATCACGATGTCGATCCAGCTGACGTGGTTGGCGACGAACAGCACTGGATTGGGCAGCGGCGCGCCGATGCGGCGCACGCGCAGGCCGAAGATGCGCAGCAACCAGGTCGACCACCAGCAGACCATGCGGTCGCCGAAGGACTCGGTGCCGGCGCGGCCGGGCGACAGCGCCATGCACACCAGCAGGAACGGCAGCGACAACAGCACATGCAACGCCAGCAGCGGCACGCGGTAGCCGTAACGAACCCAGCGCAGCGCCCCACCGTATTGGCGCATGGCGGGTGGGGAGAACTCGCTCATTCGGATAAGGGTACCGGAAGCGGGGGCCTAGCGGAGAATTGTGTCAGCCCGAAGACGCCGCCGCGGCAGCGCGCGCCACGGCGGGGTTCAGCCATCGACCGGGCTCAGCCGCGATCGACCACCGCCAGGGTCAACCGCGACACGCACACCGGCTTGCCCGCCGCGTCCTCGATGTGGATTTCCCACACCTGGGTGCTGCGGCCCACGTGCAGCGGCCGCGCGGTGCCGGTGACCACGCCGCTGCGCGCGGCGCGCAGGTGGTTGGCGTTGATCTCCAGGCCCACGCAGATGCGCCCCGGCTCCACGCACAGGTTGCCGGCGGTGCTGCCCAGGCTCTCGGCCAGCACCACCGACGCACCGCCGTGCAGCAGCCCGTAAGGCTGCCGCGTGCGCGCGTCCACCGGCATCGTCGCCCGCAGCCAGTCCGGCCCGGCCTCGGTGAAGACGATGCCCAGGTGCGCGATCAGGGTGTCGCGGCAATCGGCGTTGAGGGCGGCAAGATCGGCGGGTGCGCGAAAGGACATTGGGAGGCCGGGATTGGGGATTCGGGAGTGGGGATGGGCAACAGCGGCATCCCCGACACTGACATTATCGCGCCTGCACGGGGCATCCGGTCGCGGGGGATCTGCTTTTACGAATCCCCAATCCCGAATCCCCACTCCCGGCGAATCAAAGAATCGGCACCAGCCCCGAGCCGAACGCGGTCAACATGCGCACCAGCAGCCACTTGGGGCCGACGTTGACCTCGGGGAAATCGCCGACCGCCTTGTAGCAGCGGTGGAAGCCGGGATCGCGCCGGGTCAGCGGCGCCGGGCAGTCGGGGCCGGGCTGGAAATCGTAGTCGGTGGCGTAGCGCCAGGGCCAGAAGTCCAGCACCGGCAGCGCCTCGGAGACCTTGCCCATGCTGTAGTTCAGGCCCGACAGCACCGGCGGCTTGACCCGCGGCGCCACCACCCAGGAATTCTCCGGCTCGATGTCGCGGCCGATGCTGGCTGCCAGCGCCTGCGCGAACGCCGGATCGTCGACGATCACCGCGCCTTCGGTGTTGTAGGTCTCGCTGCGCGGGTCGAAGTTGTGGGTGCCGATCACGCCGACGCGGCGGTCCACCACCAGCGACTTGGCGTGCAGGCCCATGCGCGCGCCCTCGCGGGTCACCGGCAACGGTCGGTTGGCGATGCGCCGGCTCAGGTAGGACGGGCGGGTCTCGGTGCGCAGCACGCGACGCTCGACCTGGCTGCCGTCGCCGCGGCCGCCGGATGGCCCGCCGCTGCCGCTGCCGAGCAGCGAACTGCGCCCGGCGGCGCTGCCGCCCAGCAGCGTGTTGCGCCCGCTGCGCGTATCGCCGCCGCTTTGGCCGCTGGCCGGCGCGGACGGCAGCTCGCCCTGCAGCGGTGCCGGCAGCAGGTTGGCGTAGTCCACCGGCGCGTCCAGCGGGAACGGCTTGTACTCGTAGATGTCGAAGCCGAGCTCGCGCAGGTTGCGGCGCTTGTACTTGTAGGACAGCGCGTACACCACCGGGTTGTCGGTGGCCGCCAGGCTGTTGGTGGCCACCACCACGCGCGGCGGCGGGGTGCGCTTGCGCAGGTCGCGGAAGATCTCCTGCGCCGGGTCCGACAGCACCAGGTACGGCGTCTGCAGGATGATCTCCTCGCGCGCCTCGGCGATCAGCCGGTCGAGCTTGGGCGCGGTGGAAATGGCCTTGGGGCCGTGCTCGCGGCGGTGCTTCTGCGGCAGGTCGGCGACGTAGTCCACGTGCTTGACCGGCAAGGCCGGCAGCACGAAGGCGTTCTCCACGAAGGCCGGATCGGCCGCCTCCTCGCTGACCCGCTGCACCCGCTCCGGGCGCAGGAACTGCGCCGGCGGCATCGCCGGCACGCCCTCGCGCAGCAGCAGCTTGCCGACGTCGTTGAGCCGTGCCACCGGCACGCTGCGCCGCGCCGCCCAGTACGCATCGAAGTTGGCGGCCATCGACCGCGCCACCGGACCGGCGACCAGCACGTCGCGGTCGCGGAAGTTGTACTCGGCGTCCCAGTCGTAGTAATCGTCCTGGTAGTTGCGCCCGCCGACCACGCCGATCGCATCGTCGATCACCAGCAGCTTGTTGTGCATGCGCTGGTTGAAGCGGCGGAAGCAGCACAGCACGCTGGCCGCGTAGTGGAAGTAGTTGGGCTTGGCCAGGCCGAAGGTGGGGTTGTAGATGCGCAGCGAGAAGTTCTCGTGCGCACCGGCCAGCGCGCCGAGGATCTGCAGGTCGGAGATCGCCGAGAGCTGGTCGATCAGCACCCGCACCTTGACCCCGCGCCGCGCCGCGGCCAGCAGTTCGTCCATCACCAGCCGTGCGCTGTCGTCCTTGTCGAAGATGTAGGTCTGCAGGTCGATGCTGCGGCTGGCGCTGCGGATCAGGTTGACCCGCGCCACCAGCGCCTCTTCGCCATGGTCGAGGATGGTGGCGTAATGCCGCGGCGCGCCGTCGCCGGACTGGGCGAAGGCCTTGCCGGCCAGCCCGCGCAGCGGCGAGGCCAGCGCGCAGTGGTCCCCGCGCGTGCAGTCGACCTGGCGGTCGCGCGCGGCCTCGGCGATCGCCACGGCACGGCCGTGCTGCGCCTGCGACAGGCTCGCGCAGCCGCTGCCGAGCAGCAGCGCCACCACCACCAGCACCCGCATCAGCCGCGATGTCACCGAGGGGCCGCCTCGGTCAGGCGTGCGCGCAGCACGAACGTGACCCGGTCGCTCAAGGCCAGATCCCACTTGTCCATTCCGTAACGTCCACGCAATACCGTACCGCGGCTGATGACATCGCAATCATAGCCTGGGCGGGTGCATGCGGCCGGCATGACGGTCAGCGTCTCGGCGTGGCTGATCCCGCGGATGCTCAACGTGCCGGGCACCGGCCCGCCCTTGCCCAGCACCTGCGGCGAGAACGGCTGCGAGTCGAAGGACACGGTGGGGTAGCGTGGCGCGTCGAAGAAATCCTCGCCGCGCATCCAGCCGGTGTAGCGCGGCTTGCCGGGAATCTCCACGTAGGCGGTGAACAGGCGCAGGTGCACCTGGTGGCGCCCATCGGGCAGCACGTGCACGGTGCCCTCGTAGCGCGGGAAGAAGCCTTCGATGCGTTGGCCGAAGCGGGTCCGGATCTCGAACCCGAAGCGCGACTGCGCCGGGTCCAGGCCATACTCGCCGGGCGCCAGCGGCGCAGGCGTCACCTGCGCATGGACGGTGGCGCACCACAGACACAACGGCAGCAGCGCGGCGCACAGCGCCGGCCGCAGGGACCTGCGCAGCGCGCTCAGGGCCACCAGAACGCGGTCAACCGCGCCACGCCCGGCTCGATCGCCGCGTCGTGCGGCACCCCGAGCACGGCGACGCTGGCGGTGGGCATGCCGCGGTAGTCGCCGGACTGGCCGCTGTGCATCAGCGCCGCCAGCCGCTCCAGGCCCGGGTTGTGGCCGACCAGCAGCAGCCGCTCGACGTCGCGGTGGCCATCCAGCAGATCGGCCAGGGTGCCCGAGGTGGCCTCGTAGATGCGCGGCTCCAGGCGCTGCTCGACGTAGCCGGTCAGGCCCAGCACCGCCTCCAGGGTTTCGCGCGCGCGCCGCGCCGGCGAACACAGCACCCGGTCCGGCACCAACCGCTGCTCCAGCAGCCAGCGCCCGGCCGCTTCGGCCTCGGCCAGGCCGTGCGGGGACAGCGGCCGGTCGAAATCGGCCTGGCCGGTGTCGGCCGGTTCGGCGTGGGCATGGCGCAGCAGGATCACTTCTCGCAAAACGATGGTCATCGGTCAGGCCTTCTTGAGCCACTTGAGCAACGGTTCCCAGTCCTGCTGATGGTCGCGGACCTGGACGGAGTGGTAATCGAACAGGCTGCGGCCCAGCCCCACCAGCACCACGTAGGCCTGGCTGTCGCGCAGTTGCGCCACCACCGGGTAGGGCCAGTCGGCGAGCATCTGCAGCGCCTGCTGGGTGGCATTGGTCCAGGGCTTGCTGCGGTTGAGCACCAGCCCGACCGGCAGCTTGCGCTGATGCACCCGCGGCACCTTGGCCAGGGTGTTGAGGAAGCCGACGGTGGCGTCGATGTCCAGCGCCGACGGCATCACCGGCACCACCACCGCGTCGGCCTCCTCGAGGAAGTGGCCCAGATCCTCGGCCATGGCGCCGGCGGCGGCGTCGACGATCACCCGCTGCGCATCGTCGGGCAGGGCCGCGCGCCAGCTGCGCTTGCGGCTGGCGTCGATCGGCAGCACCGCGCTGTCCAGCCCGGCGCGGCGTTCGGCCCAGCGGGTCGAGGAGCCCTGCGGATCGGCATCGGCCAGCACCGTGCGCTTGCCGGCCAGCGCGTAGGACGCCGCCAGGTGCGTGGCGACCGTGGTCTTGCCCACGCCGCCCTTGGAGCCGGCCACCAGGATCGTCTTCATGCACGCCTCGCTTCCGGGGGAAGAAGCCGGAGCGTACACCGGCCCTACGTCAGCCGGTAGTCAACGCGCAGCACGCCGCCCGCCGCCGGGCTTGCTATCGTGGCGGCCCCCTTCGGCTTCCAATGCCATGAGCGAATTGCAGGACCTGGTCGCGCTGATCCGCGCCAACACGCCCCTGATCGTGATCGAGACGCAGGAAGAGGCGCGCATCGTCGACCTGTTCCGGCAGGCCTTGATGCAGGTCTGGCGCGCCCTGCACCGCTGGTCGATCACCGAGGGCCTGCGCCGCATCGACCTGGACCGCGAGGACCCGCCGAGCGGGCCGCCGGACGCCAGCGCGGTGCTGCAGGCGATCAAGCAGGCCGATCAGCGCGGCATCTACCTGTTGCTCGACGTCACTCCGTACCTGGGCTATGCCAGCCACCAGCGCCTGCTGCGCGACATCGTCGAGCGCCGCCATTGCCAGCCGCACGTGCTGGTACTGATCGGCACGCGCATCGAACTGCCGCCCGAACTCGAGGCGCTGGCCACCCGCTTCAATCCGCGCCTGCCCGATGCCAACGCGCTGCTGAAGATGGTGCAGGAGGAAGCGCAGGGCTACGCACGCGAGTTCGGCGGACGCCGGGTCGAGGTCGACGGCGAGGCGGTCAAGCAGATCCTGCGCAACCTGCGCGGGCTCAGCCTGATCGACGCGCGGCGCATCGCCCGGCAACTGATCTACGCCGATGGCGCGCTCACCGCATCCGACCTGCCGCAACTGGCCAAGCTCAAGTTCGAACTGCTCAACCGCAGCGGCCACCTGCAGTACGACAACGATGCCACGCGCTTCGAGGACGTGGCCGGTGCGCGCCGGCTCAAGCAGTGGATCGCGCAGCGCCGCGCGGTGTTCGCCGGCACCGCACCGCCGGGGTTGGACCCGCCCAAGGGCGTGCTGCTGCTCGGTGTGCAGGGCTGCGGCAAGTCGATGCTGGCCAAGGCCACCGCGGCCGGGTTCGGCGTGCCGCTGCTGCGCCTGGACATGGGCGCGCTGTACGCCAAGTACCACGGCGAGACCGAGAAGAACCTGCGCGACGCGCTGGCCGCGGTCGAGCAACTGGCGCCGTGCGTGCTGTGGATGGACGAGATCGAGAAGGGCCTGGCCAGCGGCGGCGAGGACGGCGGCGTGTCGCGGCGCGTGCTCGGCACGCTGCTGACCTGGATGGCCGAACGCGGCAACGCCGACGGCAGCGCCGGGGTGTTCATCGTCGCCACCGCCAACCAGGTGCACGAGCTGCCGGCGGAACTGCTGCGCAAGGGCCGCTTCGACGAGATCTTCTTCGTCGACCTGCCCGATCCGCAGGCCCGGGTGGAGCTGTTGCGCCTGCACCTGACCCGGCGGCAACTGCACGCGGATGCGTTCGCGCTGTCGGCGCTGGCCGCGGCGGCGGACGGGTTTTCCGGTGCGGAGATCGAACAGGCGATCGTCTCCGGGCTGTACGCCGCCCACGCCGAACAGCGGCCGCTGGACACCGAGCTGCTGATGCAGGAAATCCGCGGTACGCGGCCGCTGTCGGTGCTGATGGCCGAACAGGTGCAGGCGCTGCGCAGTTGGGCCAGCGGGCGGACGGTGCCGGCGGATTAGCGGCGGGCGTTTCAGTTGCGGCGTGGTGAGGCTGTGTAGGAGCGGCTTCAGCCGCGACCAGGCGCTATCTGTCGCTTCCGGTGTCGGTTGCGACTGCTCCTGTTTTCATGAGGCTGCGCCCGACCCTCACCCCACCCCCTCTCCCGGGGGAGAGGGGCTAGCGGCTTCTCCCTTCTCCCATCGGGAGAAGGTGCCCCGCAGGGGCGGATGAGGGTACGGATGCGCACGCAATGCCGACGAGGCGCCGCCCTTCCGCCCCGACGCCATGCCGCGCGACGCCAGGCGTCGCGCCGCCACTACCGCAACGCCCCCAACACCCACGCCCAGGCCGGCAAGGTGACCAGCGACAGCAGGATGCCGTAGCCGACCAGGGCCGCGGCCAGGCGCGGGGCGAGGCGATGCGAGATCGCCAGCAGCGCGGCGGTGATCATGGTCGGCATCGCCGACTCCAGCACGTTGGCCTGCAGCGCCTGCCCGCGCAGGCCCAGCGCCAACGACAGCGGCCAGGCCAGGGCGGGCAACAGCAGCAGCTTCAAGACCAGGCCAGCGGCGAGCGGCGCCAGTTCCTCGCGCGGCAGCCGCAACTGGATCGAGAAGCCCACCGCTAGCATCACCAGCGGCAGCATCGCGTCGGCCAGGTGCTGCAGGCCGGAGGCGATCCAGGCCGGCGGCTGCGCCGGCATCAGGGTCAGCGCGAACGCCAGCGCCCACAGCGGCGGGAAACGCGCCATGCGTAACAAGGTCTGCCGCGGCGACGGCGGCGCCTCGCCGCTGTAGCGCGCCAGCACGTACAGGCCGAAGCTGGACAGCAGCACGAAGGTGCCGAACTGGTCATAGACGACCGCATACGGCAAGGCCGCTTCGCCGAGCAGTGCGCGCACCATCGGGTAGCCGATGAAGCTGGAATTGGCCAGCGCCACGCACAGCAGCAGCACCGCCTGCTGCTCGCGGCGCAGCCGCAGCGGCCCGCGCAAGGCCAGCATCGCCAGCACGCTCACGCCGGTCAGCAGCCATGGGGTCAGCATCAGCCCGAGCAGGTCCAGGTTGAACTGCAGGCGCGGCACGTAGATCAGCACCGAGGCGGGCAGGCACAGGTACAGCACCACGCCGTTGAGCACTTCGGTGGTGTTGGCCGGCAATACGCGCAGGCGCGCGAACAGCTTGCCGAGCGCCAGCATGGCCAGAATCAGGGCAAAGGCATCGAAGGCCATCGCGACAACGCAACTCGACGAGAATCGGCCCGCATCATCGCATGCGCTGTGTGGACGCGATGGAGGCGCGGCCGCCGCGGCCGCGCCGACGTGCCGGCGCGTGGCAGATCAACGATGGCGATCGTGATCCGCCACGCGCGGGGCATGCCGGCCCACCAGCGCCGCGTCGGCAGCGCCTGCGCGGGCCGCACCACGCACGGTGCGACGCGTTGGCGTTGCGCCTCAAACGGCAGGAAACGCGAAGGCGACAGCCGCATCGCCTTCGACGCAGGCCTCGACGCGCGCCCTGCCCTGCCCTGCCGCGGCGGGCGCGCTGCGCGCCGGCTCAGGGCCAGGCGGGCGGCGCGGCCTTCCAGGCGGCCTGCACCTCGGCCAGGGTGGCGCGCTCGTCGTCGCGCCAGGTCGGCAGCAGCGCGGCGAAATCGGCGCCGGCGCCCCACTTGTCCGGCCAGGTGCGTGCCGCCGCGGCGTACCACTTCACCGCCTCGTCCTTGCGCTGCAACCGCCACAGTGCCAGCGCCAGGGTCGGCGGGATCCAGTCCGGTGCCGCCGGGCGGCCGTTGACCAGGGCGCTCCACTCGTTCAACGCGCGCCCCGGGTCGCCGGCGCGCAGCAGGTCCCAGCCGTAGTTCCACTGCACCTGGCGCCGCTGCATGCCGGCGGGCAGGCCATGCAGCGCCGCCTGGTACAACTGTTCGCCCAGTTCCCGGCGGCCACCGGCCATGGCGATGCCGGCCAGTTGCGCCCGTGCCTCGTTGGCGTCGGGGTTGCGCTGCACGGTGCTGGCCAGGCGATCGACCAGGGCCTCGCCGCTGCCGGCGATGGCGGTCACCGGACGCGTGGTGCTGCGGTCTTCGTCGAAATAGAACTCTTTCGGTGCCGGCAATGCCTGCGCCCGCACGCTGGCCGCGGTGGCCAGACCGATGCAGGCCAGCATCGCGGCCACTGCGTATGTGTATGCCTTCACTGCTGCAATCCCCTGGAGTGATCCCCTCACCCAGGTCCCATCCTACCGTGCCCGCGCCGCCGTGGACGAGAACGAGCGCAAAAATCGCCGCTGATACAATCGGGGCGATCGCGCGCGGCAGGCGCTGCGCGCCCGCCAGCCTTCCATTTCCGGGCAAGCCATGAACCGCATCGCCGATCCGCGTCCGTCGTCCTCCCTCGCCGCAGCGGCTGCCGACGGCGTGGATACCGGCTATACGCTGGAAGACAAGTACACCCGCACCGATGGCCGCATCTATCTGTCCGGCGTGCAGGCGCTGGTGCGACTGCCGCTGATGCAGCAGCTGCGCGACCGCGCCGCCGGGCTGAACACCGGCGGCTTCGTCAGCGGCTACCGCGGCAGCCCGCTGGGCGGGTTCGACCTGGAACTGTGGCGCGCGCGCAAGCACCTGGACGCGGCCAAGGTGGTGTTCAAGCCCGGGCTCAACGAGGACCTGGGCGCGACCATGGTCTGGGGCACGCAGCAGACCAATCTCTTCCCCGGCGCGCGCGTGGATGGCGTGTACGCCATGTGGTACGGCAAGGGCCCGGGCGTAGACCGCTGCGGCGACGTGTTCAAGCACGGCAACGCCGCCGGCACCTCGCGCCACGGCGGCGTGCTGGCGCTGGCCGCCGACGACCATGCCTGCCGCAGCTCGACCCTGCCGCACGGCTCGGAGGACGAGTTCGTCAGCGCGATGATGCCGGTGCTCAATCCGGCCGGCGTGCAGGACATCCTCGACATGGGCCTGCTCGGCTGGGCGATGAGCCGCTACACCGGGCGCTGGATCGGCTTCAAGACCATCGCCGAGACGGTGGAATCCTCGGCCTCGGTGCAGGTGGATCCGTTCGCGCGGCAGATCGTGCTGCCGGAGGATTTCGAACTGCCGCCGGGCGGCCTCAACATCCGCTGGCCGGATCCGCCGCTGGACCAGGAGATGCGCCTGCACCGCTACGCCGTGCGCGCCGCGCAGGCCTTCGCCCGCGCCAACGGCATCGACCGGACGGTGATGGATGCGCCGCAGGCGCGGCTGGGCATCGTCACCACCGGCAAGAGCTACCTGGACGTGCTGCAGGCGCTGGAATACCTGGGCCTGGACGCCGACGCCTGCGCGCGCATCGGCATCCGCGTGTACAAGGTGGGCATGACCTGGCCGCTGGAGCCGCTGGGCATCGCCGCGTTCGCGCGCGGGCTGCAGGACATCGTCGTGGTGGAGGAGAAGAAGGCCTTCATCGAGCGGCAGATGAAGGAGCAGTTCTACAACTGGCCGGCCAGCGCCGGCCCGCGCCCGAGCGTCGTCGGCAAGTACGACGAGGCCGGCGAATGGATCCTGCCGTCCACCGGCGAACTGACCCCGGCCACCATCGCCGGGGTGATCGGCAAGCGCATCCTGCGCCTGCCGCAGTCCGCTGCGCTCGACACCGCGTCGATCGAGCAGCGGCTGCGCTGGATGGAGGCCAAGGAAGCGGAAATGGCGCTGCCGCGCGCCAACTTCCCGCGTGTGCCGCACTACTGCTCCGGCTGCCCGCACAACACCTCCACGGTGGTGCCGGAGGGATCGCGGGCGATGGCCGGCATCGGCTGCCACTACATGGTGACGTGGATGGACCGCGCCACCGACACCTTCACCCACATGGGCGGCGAAGGCGTCACCTGGGCCGGGCAGGCGCCGTTCACCGACACCCCGCACGTGTTCCAGAACCTGGGCGACGGCACCTATTTCCACAGCGGCTCGCTGGCGATCCGCCAGTCGATCGCCGCTGGCGTCAACATCACCTACAAGATCCTCTACAACGACGCGGTGGCGATGACCGGCGGGCAGCCGGTGGACGGCACCCTCAGCGTGCCCGACATCGCCCGACAGATGCGTGCCGAAGGCGTGCACACCATCGCCCTGGTCAGCGACGACATCGGCAAGTGGACGCGGCGCCGCGAGCTGTTCCCCAGCGACGTGGACTTCCACGACCGCAGCGAGCTGGACGCGGTGCAGCGGCGCCTGCGCGAGGTCAAGGGCACCAGCGTGCTGATCTACGACCAGACCTGCGCCACCGAGAAGCGGCGCCGGCGCAAGCGCGGCAAGCTGCCCGATCCGCCCAAGCGCGTGCTGGTCAACTCGCTGGTCTGCGAAGGCTGCGGCGACTGCGGCGAGAAGAGCTTCTGCGTGTCGGTGCTGCCGAAGGAGACCGAGTACGGGCGCAAGCGCCAGATCGACCAGTCCAGCTGCAACAAGGACTATTCCTGCGTGTCCGGGTTCTGCCCCAGCTTCGTCACCGTGCACGGCGGGCAGCCGCGCAAGGGCCGCAAGGCCGAGGCCGCGGCGCTGCTGGAGCAGCTGCCGGCGCCGAGCTTCCGCAGCGACCTGCGCCAGCCCTGGAACATCCTCATCACCGGCGTCGGCGGCACCGGCGTGGTCACCATCGGCGCGCTGCTGGGCATGGCCGGACACCTGGAGGGCAAGGGCGCCAGCGTGCTCGACCAGACCGGCCTGGCGCAGAAGGGCGGCGCCGTCACCACGCATATCCGCATCGCGCGGCAGCCGGAGGACCTGCACGCGGTGCGCATCGCCGCCGGCGAGGCCGACCTGGTGCTGGGCTGCGACATGGTGGTGGTCAACGACTACTGGGCGCTGTCCAAGGTGCGTGGCGATCGCTCGCAGGTGGTGCTCAACAGCTACGAGGCGATGCCCGGCACCTTCACCACGCATCCGGACATGCGGTTCCCCGCCGCCGAGATCATTGCCGGCGTGCGCCTGGCGCTGGGCGGGCGCGACCCGCTGCTGCTCGACGCCACGCAACTGGCCACCGCGCTGCTCGGCGACGCCATTGCCAGCAACCTGTTCATGCTCGGCTACGCCTGGCAGCAAGGCCTGGTGCCGCTGTCGCACGCGGCGCTGATGCGCGCGATCGAACTCAACGGCGCAGCGGTGGCGATGAACCAGCAGGCGTTCGCCTGGGGCCGCCTGGCGGCGCTGGACCTGCCGGCGGTGCGACGCGCGGCGGGTCTCGCCGATCCGACCGCGGATGAGGGCGAACGCCAGGCGCTGGGCCTGCAGCAGCTGCCGCCGGGCGAGTGGGAGGGCCACGAGGCGGGCGCCAGCGCCGCGCCGCGCAATCCGCCCAATCCGCGTCCGGCACGCGAGCTGCCGGCCGCCGCCGACAGCGGCGACACCGGCCACGCGCCGCTGGACGACAGCCGCCTGTCGCGCTCGCTGCACGAACTGGTCGCGCGCCGCCATGCCTTCCTGGTCGACTACCAGGACGCCGCCTACGCCACACGCTACACCGCGCTGGTGGAGCGCGTGCGCGCCGCCGAGCAGCGCGTGGCCCCGGCCTCGACCGCGCTGACCGAAGCGGTGGCGCGTTATGCGTTCAAGCTGATGGCCTACAAGGACGAGTACGAAGTGGCGCGGCTGTACACCAGCGGCGCGTTCGCGCAGCAGGTGCAGGCACAGTTCGAGGGCGACTACCGGCTGCGCTTCCACCTGGCGCCGCCGCTGTTTGCGAAGAAGGACGAACACGGCCGGCTGCGCAAGCGCGAATACGGCCCGTGGATGTTCACCGCGTTCAAGTGGCTGGCCAAGCTGCGGCGGCTGCGCGGCGGTGCCTTCGACGTGTTCGGCTACAGCGCCGAGCGGCGCGGCGAACGGCAGTTGATCGCCGACTACGTCGCCACCGTGGACGAACTGCTGCAGCGGCTGCAGGCGGACAACCTGGCGCTGGCGGTGCAGATCGCCAGCATCCCGGAACATATCCGCGGCTACGGCCACGTCAAGGAAGCGCACCTGCACGACGCCAAGCAGCGCGAAGCGCGGCTGTTGGCGACCTGGCGCAATCCCAAGGCGCTGCATATCGTGCAGGCGGCCTGAGGCAGCCAGTCACGTCGGCATCGCCGTGGGTGGCGGTGCCGGTCGTGGCGATGACGCAGGCCGCGGGATGCTTGGTGTGCGGCGTAAATAGCGTCGCGGCTGAAGCCGCTCCTACAACACCATTATCCGCTTTGCGTAGGAGCGGCTTCAGCCGCGACCTCGGATGTCGTCATCGCGCCGGACTGCCGAATGACTTCCGGGGAACATCTTTGGACCACTGCCCGTGTGGCAGGGTCGTAGCGTGGCCCTGATTCTCGGGTACCGGAAGCACTGCGCGTCGGGACTGAAGTCCCTCCCACAGAAAACACTCCCGCATACGGCGCAGCGGCCGCGCATATCCGGCCGCTGCGCCGACGGAAGGCGCAATTCAATCGGGCGCCGCTGGCGGCAACCCGATCGAACGCGTGTCGACGTCAGACCCGCGGATCGGGCGGATTGCCGCGGCCAGGGCGATCGTAGCGATCCGAATCGAAGGCTTCGCGCACGGCGGCCTTGGCCTGCGCCCAGCTCAGCCGCGAGCGGTCCTTGACGCGCTCCCAGCCGCTTTCCAGATCCGATTCCAGGCGGTCGTCCCAGACGCGATCGCGGTAGCGGCTGCGCGCCTGCACGCCATAGCGGTAGGCCGGGCGGTAGTCGTCGTAGCTGCTGTCGGTGCCGCGGTAGTCCACGGTGTCGAAGCGCTCGGCGTAGTAGCGGTCGCTGTCCTCGTAGGTGCGGTAGGTGGCGTCGGCGCGCTCCCAGGAGTCGCGCGCGGCCAGTCGCGCCTCGTCCCACTCCAGGCGCGAGTCGCCGCGGCGCGTGCCCCAGTCATGCGACAGTTCGCGCTCGTGTTCGTCCCAGGTGCGCGAGGGATACTGCTCGCGCGCCTGCAGGCCCAGGCCGTAGGCCGCGGCATAGTCGCGGTCGTAGTCGTAATCGGCCTTGGCGTAGTCGCGGTTGCGGTACTCCTCGCGCCAGTAGGCGTCCTCGCCGGTGGGGTCGATGCGCTCGGCCACGCCCTTGCCCGCGGCCGCGCCGGCGACCACGCCCACCGCTGCGCCGATCAGGGTGCCGAGCGGCCCGAATACGGTGCCGGCCAGTGCGCCCGCGGCCACGCCGCCGGCGGTGCCGCCGATGCCGACGCCGACCGGATGCGAACCCGGGGTGCCAGAAATCGGGTCGCGATTGAGATCGCGGGCTTTGTCGTTGTTGTCCATGGGAACGCTCCGTGGCGAAGGAAGGAAGCACCGGCCGCAGGCCCGTTCGGCGGCGGCAGGTGTCTGCGCACAGTCGCAAGCGCGCGGTGAATCCATCGTGGCACCACGGTGAACCCGCCATGAGGGCAATGGTGCGTCTTCGTCACCTGGAAGCAACGCGCGGCCGACGGATCGATCGCACGCGGTGATCAGCCACGCCTAGCCGCGGCGCCAGACCAGGCAGCGATTGTTGGCCGGCATCGCCACGTCGTCCTGCAGCACCAGCCCCTGTGCCTGCGCCAGCGCATCCACCGCCTCGGCATCGCGGATGCCGCTGGCCGGGTCGCGCGCCTTCAGCCACGCATCGAAGTCGCGATTGCTGTCGCTGGTGAAGGTGCCCGTAATTGAATGGGCCGTACACGGCCAGCAAAGCGTCGCTGCTGTTCGCCAACAACGAGCCGACCCCGGCGAAGAACGCCTGCACCGCGTCCCAACCCATGATGTGCAAGGTGTTCGCGGTGAACACCGCATCGTAGCCGCCGCGCGGCCATGGCCCTTCACGCACGTCCAGCGCCAGCACCGGCGGCGTGTTCGGCAGCGCCGCCGCTTCCAGCCACTGCGCGATGCCGGGCAGGTGCTCGGCGCGCTCGCTGCATTGCCAACTCAAATGCGGCAGCGCCGCGGCGAAATGCACCGCATGCTGGCCGGTGCCGCTGCCGATCTCCAGCACGCGGCGGCGGTCGGCGAACTGGCGCTGCAGCACCTGCAGGATCGGATCGCGGTTGCGGTCGCAGGAGGGGGCGTAGGGTCGATCGCTCATCGTGTCGTGCACCTGGGTGCGCCGGGCAGTGCCGCGACGCCACACCGCGGCGCGTGCGGTAGCGACAGGCGGCTCATCCGCGCGAGCGCACGAAGATGCGCTTGCCGCCACCTTCGTTGCCGCGCTCCTCCAGTTCGAAGTGCGACGACAGCCGGCGCAGCAGGTCGCTGAGCTTCTTGTGGCCGTACAGGCGCGGATCGAAATCCGGCCGCACCTTGTTCAGATAGCTGCCGACGCTGCCGAGTCCGGCCCAGCCCTGGTCGTCGGAGGCTTCCTCGATCGCCTGCCGCAGCAGGGTCAGTGGCGCCGCGGCCTTGGTCTCGGTCGGCACGGGCGCCGGCTCGGGTTTGGCCGGCGTCGTGGCGGGCTTCTTGCGGCCCTTGGCCGCCGGCTTGGCGGCCGCGGCAGCGGGCTTGGCCGGCTCGGCGGCACTGGCCTCGCTGCGCAGCACTTCGGTGTAGATGAACTTGTCGCAGGCCTGCACGAACGCATCCGGGGTCTTGCGCTCGCCGAACCCATACACCGTCGGCCCCTCCTCGCGCAGGCGCTGCGCCAGGCGGGTGAAGTCGCTGTCGCTGGAGACCAGGCAGAAGCCGTCGAAGCGACCGGTGTAGAGCAGGTCCATCGCGTCGATGATCAGCGAGCTGTCGGTGGCGTTCTTGCCGCTGGTGTAGGCGAACTGCTGCACCGGGCTGATCGAGTGCTTCAGCAGGGCCTGCTTCCACTGGGTCATGCGCGTGCTGGTGAAATCGCCGTAGATGCGCTTGACGCTGGCCACGCCGTACTTGGCGACCTCGGCAAGCAGGCCTTCGATCACCGACGGCTGCGCATTGTCGGCGTCGATCAGCACCGCCAGCCGCGGCTGGTCGTCGTCGCTGTCGGAACGGTGGCGGGTTTTCATGGCAAAGCACCTGGCAGGAAACGGGGTTGAAGGCGGCCGCAGGGCAGCGGCCGCCACTGTGCCACCGCCACGCCGCGACGGCCAGTCGCGAAGCAGCGCCGCTCAGTCCTGCGCCGCGGCCACCGGCGCCGCTGCCGGCAACGGTGGCAGATCCAGATGCCGGCGGAAGAAGCGCGCGATCACCCGCAGCGCCTGCTGGCTTTCCGGCAACTCGGTGTTCAGATGGAACGCGTGGCCCATGCCGTCCCACACGTGCAGGTCCGCCTCGCGGCCCAGATCGACCAGCCGTGTGTGGGTGTAGGCGACATTGCTCAGTTCCGCCGCGCGCGTGCCGGTGATGAACAGCAGCGGCGGGAACTGCGCCAGCACCGCGTCTGAGAACACCGGCGACACCAGCGGATCGTGGAAGTCCACGCCCTCGCCGTAGTACAGGTCTTCCATGATCGGCAGCGCACCCTGCGCATCGGGCAGCGGTGCGTCGTTCACCGCCGCCACCACGTAGCGCGAATCGCCGCGGTAGCGCGCATCGCCGCCGGCGCAGAACATGCCGGCCGCCGCCGGCATCGGCAGTTTCTCTTTGGCGAACCAGGCCAGCGACTCGCCGGTCAGCACGCCACCGGCCGAGCAGCCGAACAGGCCGATGTGCTGCGGCGCGTAGCGCTTGAGCGCGGCGCGATAGACCGTGGCCACGTCTTCGCTGGCCGCAGGGAAGCGGTGTTCCGGGCCTTGCCGGTAGTCGACGCTGACCACGGTGACGCCGGTCATCGCCGCCACCGGGATCGCCTCCATCATGCCGAACGAGGCCGCGCTGCCCATGACGAAGGCACCGCCATGCAGTTCGATCAGCAGCCGCTGGCGCTGCGCCGGCGAGGCATCGCGTGGCTGCACCAGGGTCACCGGCACGCCGTCCCAGGTGGTCCGCTGCAACGTCACCCCGTAGCGCTCGCGCAGCGGGTCCACCACGGTCTTGGCCCAGGCCTCGGTTTCCGCACGGATGCGCGGCAGTTCGCGGCGCAGCGTGGCGTTGTCCATCTTCGCCAGCGGGTCGCCCTGCGCCATGTCCTTGCGCGCGGCCGCCTGCGCCTGCGGACTGAGGAAGGGCGACAACGGCAGATCGAACGTCGGCATGTGCCGCACGCCATCGTGCGGCGGTGCGGCGTCCGTGGCCCGCGACGCCAGCGGGGTCACGCCCGCGATCAGCGCCAGCAGGCGCACCCCTTGTCTGTACATCGCTCCCATCACGTCCAGGTGCCCTCCACGGCATCGATCGATCGCCGAGGATAGCGGGGCGGCGCACGCGCGACTTTGCACGATCCCGCCGCTTGGCCGATGCGACTAGCGCGACGCGGGCAACGCCTCGTAGGCCTGGCGCACCGCGGCCTCGCCGTAGCGGCGTTCCAGCCGGCGCACGGTGAAGTGGCCGCGCGCCATCGCCTGGAAATGGGCGATGAACACGGTGTTGAGCAGCGCGCCGCTGGCCGCGCCGACCAGCGGCACCGCCTGCGCCGCCAGCTTCTCGCTGACCGTGACCGAGAACTTGGCGGCGATGCGCGACAGCAGCGACACCAGCACCGGTGCGCCCTTGCTGCCCAGGCCATGCGCGGCGATGTACTGCGCGGCAGCGCTGAGTTGCTGCGCCATCGCCGCACGCACCGCGAAGTAGCCCGATTCGCTGCCATCGTCGCGCTGGCTGCGGCCGCCGTGCGCCAGCACCTCCAGGCAGGCCAGCGCGGTGGCCGGGTCGTCCAGGCGCTCGCCCTCGGCGCGGGCGATGTCGGCGATGGAGCGCAGCATCAGGGTGGTGGTCAACGGCAGTTCCACCACCAGCCCGGGCAGGCCGAAGAAGCCGCCGGCGGCGCCGGTCGCCGCCACCGCGGCGCCGTGCAGGCGCGGCCGCGCCCGGTCCGGCGCCTGCCCACGCAGGGTCAGCAGCGCCGAGCGCAGCGCCATCCGCAGCGCACGCTGGCTGACCGCATCGAGGCGCGAGGACAGCATCTTCGGCAGGCGCTTGCTGATCAACGCCTCGATCGGTGCGCCCACCGCATTGGCGATCTTCGCCGCCAGGCCCGGGTGTTCCAGCAGCGCGCGCGCCTGGGCCAGGTCGCGGTGGTCGGCGGCATCCATCACGGGGACGGGCAATAGCGAGGTCATGGCCGAAGCTCGTGGCGAAGGAGGCGACAGCATGCACCGGGCCGCGGCGGCATGGTGTCGAGGCCCGATGACCGGTGCGGGACGTTCAGGAACCGGCCGTGCCTGCGCAGGAGGTGCTAACAGACCCTAGATCCGCTCCAGCGCGCGCTGGTGGGTGCGCGGCCCGAACCGCCCCACCACCGCGGCGGCCAGCACCAGGCTGGCGGCGATGAAACCGAGCACGCCGCGGTGGCCGGTGCGGTCCAGCAGCACGCCGATCAGCAGGCTGCTGGCGGCGGTGGACAGGCGGCTGAAGGAATAGCAGAAGCCCACCGCGCGGGCGCGCAGCGCGGTGGGGAACAATTCGGCCTGGTACCCGTGGTAGGCGAAGCTCATCCAGGCATTGCAGAAGGTCACCGCCGCGCCGCAGGCGATCAGCAGCAGCGGCTGCTGCTGCCAGGCGAACAGCAGGCCGAACAGCACCGCGCCCAGGGCCGACACCACCACCTGCCACTTGTTCTCCCAGCGCTGCGCCACGCCCATCAGCAACAGCGGCGCCAGCGGATAGGCCAGCGAGATGGCGAAGGCGTAGCCGAGCCCGTGCACGCTGTCGGCGCCCTGCCGCGCCAGCAGCGCCGGCAGCCAGTTGCCGAAGCCGAAGAAACCGATCGCCTGGAAGATGTGGAAGCTCACCAGCATCGCCATGCGCCGCCGGTACGGAGGCTGCCACAGCGCCGACAGCTGCGGCGTCGGCACTGGCGTTGCCGATGTCGGCGCCGGTGCCGGCAACGGCTGCCCCAGGTCGGCGGCGCAGCGCGCCTCCAGCCGCTGCAGCACCGCGTCGGCCTCGGCATGCCGGCCCTGCGTGGCCAGCCAGCGCGGCGACTCCGGCAGGCGGCTGCGCAGCCACCACACCGCCAGCGCGAAGCCGCCGCTGAGCAACGCCACCCAGCGCCAGCCGCTCAGGCCCAACGGCGCATGCGGCACCAGCGCCCAGGCGCTCAACGCCACCGCCGGCACCGCCAGGAACTGCACGCAGAACGCCAGCGCGAACGCCGCGCCGCGCATCTGCCGCGGCACCATTTCCGACAGGTAGGTGTCGATGGTGACCAGTTCCACGCCCAGGCCGATGCCGACCACCCCGCGCCACAGGATCACTCCCAGCGCGCTGTGCTGCAGGCCCATCGCCACCGTGGCCACGCTGTACCAGAGCAGGGCGAAGGAGAACACCGCACGGCGCCCGAAACGATCGACCAGCGGGCTGAGCAGGCTCGCGCCGAGGAACAGGCCCAGGAACGTCGCCGCGGCGAACGCGGCCTGGTCGGCGATGCCGAACACGCCGGCCGCGCCCTCGGCGAACACGCCCTCGCGCAGCAGGCCGGGGCTGAGGTAGGCGGTCTGGAACAGATCGAACAGTTCGAAGAAACCGCCCAGCGCCAGCAGCGCGACCAGCCGCCACAGGCTCCGGGTCGGCGGCAGGCGTTCCAGGCGCGCCGCGACCAGGGCGACGGGATCGGAAGCGGCAACGGCGGCATCGCGCATGCGGGCAGGTCCTGGGGGGAGGAAACGCGCCGGCGCATGCTGCCCGATCCAGCGGCACGCGCGCCACCGCGTCGGGCGAAAACTGCCGACCGCGCCGCGTCGGCGTTCAGCGGGATGTCGGCTTCGGCGCGTCCGGCTGCTGCGGGCGCTGGCCGCCGCTCAGCGCAGGAACAGGATGTCCAGGTCGCGGTCGGGCACGAAGTCGCGCTGGCGGAACTCGAACGTCAGGGCATCGGTGCGCTGCAGCTCACCGTCGAAGCACAGGCTGAGCAGGTCGCCCGGCGCACGCTTCTTCAGGGTCACGTGGAAATCCTGGATCGGCCCCTTCCAGTTGGCGCCGGTGCGCAGCACGTAGCGCAGGTTGCTCCACTGCAGGCCGTCGGCGCCGGCACGGCGGCGCATGCGCTGCTGCATGGCAGCGTCCAGGCAGGTGCTTTTGGCGTACTCGCCGATCAGGTCGCTGGCCGGCATCGGCACGCCGGTGGCGACGCTGGGCACGTAGCGGTGGCGGATCGCCACCGCGCCGCCGGCAGGGAAGCGCTGCTGCCAGACGAAGTACTCGCTGAGGGTGAAGCGGGGCTGCCCGTCCGCGTCGAACCAGCGTGCGGGCAGCGGCTTGCGGCCGGCCGGGACGGTGCCGCCCTCGACGTACTCGGCCAGGTCGTCCGGCGTCCAGCCGCTGGCCGCCCACGCGCGGGAGATGTCGTTGCCGTCCAGCTTCGCCACCAGCCGGCGCTCGGTGCGCACCGGCTTGCCGTCCACCCACAGCGTGAAGTCGGTGAGCGCGCTGTGGTCGGCCATGCCGAAGTACATCGGCGGCATCGGGAAGGCGATCGGCACCAGCAGGTCGCGCGTGCTGGTGTTGGTGAACACGTAGTCCACCTGCACCCGGTCCTCGCTGATGAACAGGTCTTCCTTGCTCATGCGGATGTCCGGCTGGCGGATCAGTTCGATGGAGCCATTGGCGTCGCCGATGCTGCTGTCGTTGGCGAAGGCGGCAGCGGCAAACAGCAAGGGCGACAGCAGCAGGGGCAACAGGCGGCGCGGCGAGACGTTGGCGATCATGGCAGTCGGCGGTTGGCGAGACGGGCGCCGCGGCCGCGGCACTGGGCACTGGGCGGGCGCCATGGTAACCGCGGCGACACGGGCGGCCGCATCGCATCTCGCCACCCCCTTTGCTACGGTAGCCGGCGCCGCCACGGGGGAAGGCCATCGTCATGTTCAGAGCATTCGCACCGCTGGCGCTGCTGGCGTCCGCCGGGCTGGCCGCGGCGCAGACGCCGGGCGCACGCAGCTACGCCAACCCGATCGACCTGGACTACCGCTACAACTTCGAACAACTCAACGACGGCATCTCCTATCGCACCGGCGCCGACCCGGTGTTCGTGCGCTTTGGCGATGCCTACTACCTGTTCCAGACCCTGGCCGACGGCTACTGGCGCTCCAGCAACCTGCTCGACTGGCAGTTCGTCACGCCCAGCCGCTGGCCGTTCGAGAGCATCGTCGCGCCGGCGGTGGTCGCCGACGGCGACCGCCTGGTGATCATGCAGTCGGCCTTCGAACCGCGCCCGCTGCTGCAGACCCGCGACCCGGCCAGCGGCACGCTCGACTTCCTGACCCGGCTGCTGCCGAAGCTGCCGCGCGCCCAGCCGATCGGCACCGAGATGAAGGGCCGGCCGCTCAGCGACGTGCCGCCCGGCCCCTGGGACCCGGACCTGTTCATCGACGACGACGGCCAGAGGTACCTGTACTGGGGCTCCTCGGACCGCTACCCGCTGTACGGCATCGCCATGGACCGCAGCGCGCACGGAGTCGCCTTCCGCGGCGTGCCGACGCCACTGCTCACGCTGGATCCGGCGCAGCATGGCTGGGAGCGCTTCGGCCCCGACCACCGCGGCGCCCGCTTCCCCGACGGCAGCCCGATCGGCAGCTTCCTGGAAGGCGCATGGATGACCAAGACCGGCGGCCGCTACTACCTGCAGTACGGCGCGCCGGGCAGCGAGTACAACGCCTATGCCACCGGCGTGTACGTTGGCGAGCACCCGCTCGGCCCGTTCGTCTATGCGGCGTACAACCCGGTGGCGTACAAGCCCGGCGGCTTCATGCAGGGCGCCGGCCACGGCTCCACGTTCCAGGACGCGCACGGCAACTGGTGGAACAGCGGCACCGCCTGGATCGGCGCCAACTGGACCTTCGAACGGCGCATCGTGCTGTTCCCCGCCGCGTTCGCCGCCGATGGGCAGATGCGCGTGTCCACCCGTTTCGGCGATTTCCCGCACTGGATGCCGGAAGGCCCGGTGGCCGACCCGGAGACGCTGTTCACCGGCTGGATGCTGCTGTCCTACCGCAAGCCGGCCACCGCCTCGTCCACCCTGGACGGTTTCGCCGCCGGCCGCGCCACCGACGAGGACCCGCGCAGCGACTGGGTGGCCGCGCGCAACGCGCCCGGCGAGACCCTCACCGTCGACCTGGGCGGGGAGCGCAGCGTGCGCGCGGTGCAGGTCAACTTCGCCGACTACCGTGCCGGCCGCTATGGCGATGCGCCGGACATCTACACCGCGTTCCGGCTGCAGCACTCGCGCGACGGCCGCCACTGGCTGCCGCTGGCCGAGGTCGGCGACGGCGCCGACCGGCGCGACCGGCCCAACGCCTACCTGCAACTGCCCGCGCCGGTGCGCACCCGCTACATCCGCTACGTGCACGGCCACGTCGGCGCCGCCCACCTGGCGATCAGCGAGCTGCGCGTGTTCGGCAACGCCGACGGTGCCCCACCGCCGGCGCCGACCGGTGTCACCGTGCGCCGCGAGGATGACCGCCGCAACGCCCGCGTGCACTGGCAGGCCGTGCCCGGCGCCGTCGGCTACAACGTGCGCTGGGGCCTGCGCGCCGATCGCCTCACCCTCACCTACCAGGTGTTCGCCGACCGCGGCACCGACCTGGAACTCCGCGCGCTCAACGTCGGCCAGGACTACGTGTTCGCCGTCGAAGCCTTCGACGAGCGCGGTGTCTCCCCGCTGAGCGCGCCCATCGCCGTGCCATGAAGCCATCACCGCCCTTCCCGTATGCTTGGCGCCACCTCGACCGCGCACCGGCGATGCGGCGCGCGGCAGGATCGGCTGCCGATCGAAGGAGAAGGACGATGCACCAGCACCAGGGAACCCAGGGCCAGCGCCGGCTGCGCGCGTGGCTGATCGCCGCAGTGGTCGCCGGCGTGTGCGGCAACGCCGCCGCGCAACAGATCGACCCGCGCGATGCGCAACTGCAGCAACAGCAGCGCCTGCTGCAGCAGCAGGCCGAGCAGATCCAGCAGATGCAGCAGCAACTGCAGCAGATGCCGCCAACCGGTCCCGGTGCGGACGCGGCGGGCGCACCGAGCGATGGCCTGTCCGCCACCTACCACGACTGCCGCAGGCAGGCGCAGGGCCTGGACGAGAGCCGCCGCTGCATCCAGCGCGAACAGCGCGTGCAGCAGGAACGCCTGGACCGCGCCTACGACAGACTGCGCTACCGCCTCAGCGGCATGGACCGCTCCCGGCTGATGGACGCGCAGTACACCTGGCAGCAGTCCAACGAACAGGCCGCAAACCTGGACCGGGCGCTCGGCGCCCGTGGCCAGGAAGCCGCCCTGCAAAGCGCCGAAGCCACCTTGCGCCGGATCAGCTCCCGCGCCGACGAACTGGAAGGCTATACACGCGGCGGGCGTTGAGGGCAGCTACAGGCAAGCTGTCGGACGATACGCAGCAGCGTGTTGCGGTGCTGCGCGGGCGATTGTCCCCGGCAGCAGGGCACAGTTGAGGTCTTTCAAAGGCGTTGCACGGAGGCCGGAGATGGCAGGCATGGAACAACGGGACCAGATTCGCAAGCGGAGCACGTCACCACAGCTGCCGCACCGTGGCCTTGTCGCATCGCTCAAATGGGTGCACGCGCGCTGGTTCGGCACCCTGTGCCTCGGGGCCTTGCCCGCTATAGCGCTAAGTGGCGCAATCGCAGCGGTGCCGTCCTTGCCGTCGGGCGCGGAATTGTTGGCGTTGCAGAAGGACGCGCTACGTCCGACATATGCGCGGTGTCTCGCCAAGGCAATGCAGCAGGAGACGCCGGAACGCTGCGTGGACGAGGAGTTCGCCTACCAGGACGGCGAGTTGAACCGGGTCTACCGCGCCCGCATGGCGGCCCTGCCCTCCGCGAAAGAGCGATCGGCGTTGCAAGCCGCACAGCGCCAGTGGATCGCGCAGATCTACCAGAATCGTTGCAAGCTGCCGGAGCAGGCAAACCCGGCAATGCGCCTGGATGCCAAGCAATGCAGGCTGGCCACGACGATCGGCCGGCTGCGCCAACTGAACGATCCGCAGTTCGTCGCGTCGAT
This sequence comes from Xanthomonas indica, assembly GCF_040529045.1. Lineage (NCBI taxonomy): Bacteria > Pseudomonadati > Pseudomonadota > Gammaproteobacteria > Lysobacterales > Lysobacteraceae > Xanthomonas > Xanthomonas indica. The sequence goes on from NZ_CP131914.1 coordinate 501,018, forward strand.
CAGTGCCGCCAAGCCGATAGCGCCGTCGCCCGATGCAAGCCCGGTGGCGAAGGTGTTCACTGCGACTGGGCTGCCGGATGCAACGGGACAGGTCGCGTTCTCCCTGGGGGACCTAAGCCTGCAGGTCGTAGACGCGCATTGCCACGACACCGGTGGGCTACTCCTGCGCTGCGCGCCCGCGACGGTCGTGGTGCAGCGTCCGGCGGGTGAACAGTCCATCCCCGTCCCGTCGCTGGTCTTTTTGAGCAACACAGCGGATCAACAGGACTATGTCGCCGCCTATCGCGGCCCCATCGCGCAACAGGGCGAAGGGAGCGAGGGCTTGCGCTATACCGCGATCGTCTCGGACATCAATGGTGACGGCTACGACGATCTGCTGTTGTGGACCGACTTTTCCGGCCGCCTCGGCGCGCCCGCCTATACCTATTATCTATTCGATCCAAAGGCCAAACGCTTCGTGAGGAGCGAGAAGCTCGCACAGGCGACACGCGGCCTCACACTCTCCGGCATCAGCGGCACGACGCTGCACCTTTGGTCGGAAGCAGGACAATGCAAGCGCACCGTGGTGTCGCTTGCATTGCATGGAACGATACCGACGCGGCATTCCAGCAAGACCATCGATTCCTGCAAGTAGCCAAGCCGGTGCGGCGCCCCCCTCGCACGACACAGAGAGACAAGGACCTCCCATGAGCGACGGATACGGCAAGCAAAACGCGGGATTCGGACTGACACGCGAACAATCGGTCGACCTGATCGTCCGCAGCTGCCTGGATCACGGTGTCACCGACACCCGGCAGATCGCGTATGTGCTGGCCACAGCACAGCACGAATCCAAAGACTTCCAGGCCCCTGAAGAGGAATGGGGGCGAAAGCAGGCCGTGACGCTGTCCTATCACGGTGGCGAAGCCTATTACGGCCGCGGCTATGCGCATCTCACCCATGTCGAGTTGTACGAAAAGCTTGGCGAGAAGGCCGGGCTAGGCCGCGAACTCGTGCAATCGCCAGGCCGGGCCGCGGAACCTGCCATTGCGACGAAGATCCTCGTCGCCGGCATGCGCGATGGCGACTTCGTGCCGGGACAGACCCTGGCCGCCCATATCAACGCCGACAAGCAGGACCATGCCGGCGCACGCGCGATCATCAATCCCCGGGATGCGGCAAGCGTGCAAACCATCGCCGGCTATGCGCGCACGTGGGAAGCTGCCGTACCGGCGCTGGTAGAGCGTGTCCAACGTGAAGGCGTGACGCCTGCGCAGCCACCGGCCGCGCCCAATGCACCAGCATCCGTCGGCAAGGGCGACGCGAATCAAACCGTGTTCGAAGCGCAGCAGTATCTGGCCGCTTTGGGAATGACCGATGCCAAGGGCAAGGCCATCTCACCCGATGGTGATTTTGGTGCTGGCACCGAGCATGCGGTCAAACAATATGAGCACGGTAAAGGTATCGCAGAGCCAACTGGCCGCGTCGATGCCGCAATGCTGGCCGAACTGCGTGCCGATACGCTGCAGGCGCAGCCGCAATTCAAGCGCCAGACGATGACGGACCTGTACGGCCCCTTGAAGGACGGAGAGCTCCGCCGAGGCGAGAAAGGAGAACCTGTCTATGAACTGCGCCGGCAGTTGCAGGGCCTGGGCTACATCCAGAATGCGCCTCCGAACTGGAACGGCGACCGCCTCTACGACGAGCATATGGAAGCCGGCGTCCGCGCGTTCCAGAAGGCGAATGGACTGCAGGAGACCGGACGCGCCGATACGGAGACGCGGCGACAGTTGAATGCGTTCGCGGTGAGCCAGCATCTAGCGCCGACCACCGAATTCGACCGTCCGGAGAATTGGCCGCCACAACCGCCGCCGTACACCAGGGCCGAGTATCAGACCCGCCAGCAGGCACCGGCGCAACCCGCTCCATCTGCACCTGCAACGCAGGAGCCATCACCCGATCAGCGGCGAGGCCAGGCACCGACGCCAGCGGCGCCTGCGGTCATGCACAGCTCGCTGTATCAGGACTGCTCCAACGGCGTCGACGCGCTGGACCGGCAACTCGGCCGCGCGTCCGACACCGCGAGCACATGCATGAAGGCCAGCCTGACCGAGTTGGCCACGCGCAACGGCCTGACCCGGGTCGATCATGTGCTGCTCAGCGAGCGCGGCCGTCAGGCCGAGCCGGGGCAGTACGTCTTCGTCGTCGAAGGCGATCCACGCAATCCCGCCAGCCTGCGCGCGCACATGCCGACCGATCAGGCGATCAGTACACCAGTGGAGGTGTCCTTCGGCGCCTTGGCGCAATCGGAGCAGCAACGCCAAGCCAGCTTGCAGGCCGAGCTGGGCGAGCAACAGCGCGACGCGCAGCTGCGCCAGGCACAAGGCAAAGGCATGGGCTGACACGGCACCCGCCGATGGCGTCGCGACATTGGACCCTGCAGCCTCACGAAACCTTGGAGAACGTTCCGATGCACGCCTACGACATCGAACTCGGAGACTGGCACGGCGGCGCGCCCGTTCCCGACAGCGACGGCTGGTGCTTCGGCCTGCCGCCGGGCATCGCCGCGGCGCAATGGCCGCTGGATCCGTGGAGCGGCTATCCGATGCAGCACGGCTTCACCCTGCGGCTGCCACCGGACTACCGCGTGCACGGCCCGGACATCGTCGCGGTGTCGTTCTTCGCCACCGCGCCGGACCATAACGACGGCGGCCCGGCCGGAACAGTGGACGGGATGCACGCCGCGATCGCCACGCCCGCGCAGGCGCTGGCCGACCCGGCACTGCAACCGTTCCGCGACCGCGCGCTGCAGGCCCACCCCAGGCTGCGGCGCATGCAGGACCTTCTGGACTGCGCCTATGCGCTGATCCTGCTGCGGCAGGAAGAGGTGGATGGCGCGCCATGCCGGCCGCCGCCGCTGGTGGACAGCCCGTTGCTGCAGCGGACGCCGCCGCCGGAATGGCTGCAGGTGGGAAGCGCGACAGTATGCGAGGCGTGGGACGCGCGCAGCGCGCCGCTGCCGCAGGCGCCGGACCGTTTCGCCCTGCATCGTCCGCTGCGGCTGCGCCTGCGCGAGCACGATCCCAATGCCGGGGTGCCGCCGCGCGAAACGTTCGGCGACGCGCCCGATCCCGGCGGCTACCAGCCGTTCTACTACTGGCAGGACGGCGTGGTCAGCCGCGAGCACTACCGCGAACACGACTGGGCCGCCGGCCACGCCATCAACCACCTCGGCGGCACGATGCGCCCGATACAGGGCATCCCCGACTTCAGCCCGTACTACATCGAGTTCGACGAGGCCTTCGGCGGCTACAACTTCGGCGGCGGCATCGCGCAACTGGACATCCAGGGCCTGCGATTGGACTGGGCCTGCGACTGAGGTCGCCGAGCCGGGCGACGCTTGTGCGGCGGCGCATTTCACTGCCCCGAGGCACAACCCCCGCCCTGTTCCACGCACAGCTTCATGGCGCGTTGCAGCTCGGCCTCGCTCAGCTGCGGGGGCGGCCGCGCGACGGCGGCCTGGACCTGGTCGGGGCCGCCGGTCAGCGCGTGCAGGCCCTTGGCCGCCTTGCCGGCCAGGTAGTAGACGCCCAGCGCGATGTAGCCGCCGCTCTGGCTGACCTGCTCCACCGAGGGCGGCGGCCGCCAATCCTTGTCGAAGCGGTTGGGCGGTGGGGTCACCGGATTCTTGAAGCGGTACAGATCCAGCGGCTCGCCCTCGTCCGGCGGCAGCGCGCGGACTTCGCCGAGCGTCTGGATGTCGTCTTTGGCAGCGTTGCTGGCTGGCGGCGTTGCAATGGATGCCGCCGCCGGCGCAACGGCATCGGTCGCGGGCGCGGCCTGTTGCGCCTGCGCCTGTGCGCACGCCGCCAGCAATGCGACGGCCAGCAAGGCCCGCAGGCGCCGGCCGATCGGATCCGTTGTGTCCACGCTGTCCATGGCGCCCGAGCTTACGGACGCGGCGCGGCCTTCTCTAGCGCGTCGCCACCGCCGTTCACGTCGGCGACAGCGGGCGCAGGCACAGCCAGATCGCGCACCAGTGCGCCAGCGCGCCGCCCAATACGTGCGCATGCCAAATGGCGCGGTTGTAGAGCATCGACTTGCGCACGTAGAACGCCACGCCCACCGTGTAGATCGCGCCACCGGCGGCGATCAGCCACAGCACCGGCGTGTCCAGCCCGGCCATGATCGGCTTGACTGCGGCCATCCCGGCCCAGCCCAGCAGCAGGTAGATCGCCACCCAGAAGCCCTTGGCGATGCCCGGCAGGAACAGCTTGGCGAATACGCCGAAGAGCGCCACGCCCCACACCGCCAGGGTCATCGACCAGACCCAGGCGCCGGACAGCGCCAGCACGAAGAACGGCGTGTAGGAGCCGGCGATCATCACGAAGATGCCCGCATGGTCGAGCTTGCGCAGCACCGGCTGGCGCTGCGGCGGGGCGAAGTTGTACGCCGCCGAGCAGGCGAACATGGTCAGCAGCCCCAGCGCGTAGATGCTGGTGGCCAGGATCAGCGCGTCGTTGGCATGGGCGCGCCAGACCAGCAGCGCGCCGCCGACCACGGCCAGCAGCAGGCCGGCGGCATGCACGAGCAGATCGGCGCGGCGGGCGGCGGCGGTGCGGTAGTGCGGGGGAATCGGGGGAGCGGACACGGGCAAGGGAAGTAGACGACAGGAGCCGTCGTTGCCGAGGGGGGACGACAGGATACCTGTCGGTGGCGACAACGCGCGCCACACGACAGCGGCAGCGTCGCCCGACAACACAGCACCAAGGCGGCCAACCGCACTCGCGCAAGCCCCCCGCCTGAATCCGCTCAGCCTGCCTTTCTCGCCTCGGCTGGCGCCGTCTCATACCCTGAGACGCGATTTCGCTTCCCTGTTCCGCTTTGAGAGCCGTGCCGATGCCCGCCCACGCCCTAGCCCCGCGCACCGAGGACGCCGAGCGCGCCCTGTCCACCACCGACGGGGTGCCCTCGCGCGATGGCGCCCTGCTCAGCGCGCGGCTGGAGCGCCGTTACCACGACCGCATCACCGGCAGCTTCACCATCCCCGGCCAGGCCGGCCGCTATGCGCCGATCCCGGACGACGTGCCGCCGGCGCTGGCCGCCGCACTGCGCGAACGCGGCATCGCGCAGCTGTACAGCCACCAGGCCGAGGCCTGGGACGCGGCGCAGCGCGGCGAGCACGTGGCCATCGTCACCCCCACCGCCTCGGGCAAGTCGCTGTGCTACACGCTGCCGGTGGTGGCCGCGGCGATGACCGCGCAGGCCAAGGCGCTGTACCTGTTCCCGACCAAGGCGCTGGCGCAGGACCAGGTGGCCGAGCTGCTGGACCTCAACCGCGCCGGCGACCTCGGGGTGAAGGCCTTCACCTTCGACGGCGACACCCCCGGCGATGCGCGCCAGGCGATCCGCCTGCACGGCGACATCGTGGTCAGCAACCCGGACATGCTGCACCAGGCGATCCTGCCGCATCACACCAAGTGGGCGCAGTTCTTCGAGAACCTGCGCTACGTGGTGATCGACGAGATCCACACCTACCGCGGCGTGTTCGGCAGCCACGTCGCCAACGTGCTGCGCCGGCTCAAGCGCATCTGCGCGTTCTATGGCGCCACGCCGCAGTTCATCCTGTGCTCGGCCACCATCGGCAACCCGCGCGCGCATGCCGAGGCGCTGATCGAGCAGCGCGTGCACGCCATCACCGACTCCGGCGCGCCCAGCGGCGACAAGCACGTGCTGCTGTGGAACCCGCCGGTGGTCAATGCCGACCTGGGCCTGCGCGCCTCGGCACGCTCGCAGAGCAACCGCATCGCCCGCATCGCGATCAAGTCCGGGCTCAAGACCCTGGTGTTCGCGCAGACGCGGTTGATGGTGGAGGTGCTGACCAAGTACCTGAAGGACATCTTCGACCACGACCCGCGCAAGCCGCCGCGCATCCGCGCCTACCGCGGCGGCTACCTGCCCAGCGAGCGCCGCGAGGCCGAGCGGGCGATGCGCGCCGGCAGCATCGACGGCATCGTCTCCACCTCGGCGCTGGAGCTGGGCGTGGACATCGGCGCGCTGGACGTGGTGGTGCTCAATGGCTACCCGGGCAGCGTCGCCGCCACCTGGCAGCGCTTCGGTCGTGCCGGGCGCCGCCAGCAGCCGGCGCTGGGCGTGCTGGTGGCCAGTTCGCAGCCGCTGGACCAGTACGTGGTGCGGCACCCGGACTTCTTCGCCGACGCCTCGCCCGAACACGCCCGCATCGCCCCGGACCAGCCGCTGATCCTGTTCGACCACATCCGCTGCGCCGCGTTCGAGCTGACCTTCGTCACCGGCGAGGCGTTCGGTCCGGTGGACCCGGCGGTGTTCCTGGAGGCGCTGGCCGAGAGCGAGGTGGTGCACCAGGAAGGCGACCGCTGGGAATGGATCGCCGACAGCTACCCGGCCAATGCGGTGAGCCTGCGCTCGGTGGCCGACGGCAACTTCGTGGTGGTGGACAAGACCGACGGCAAGCAGCAGATCATCGCCGAGGTGGACTATTCCGCCGCCGCGCTGACCCTGTACGAAGGCGCCATCCACATGGTGCAGAGCACGCCCTACCAGGTGGAGAAGCTGGACTGGGAAGGGCGCAAGGCCTACGTCACCCGCACCCACGTCGACTACTACACCGACAGCATCGACTTCACCAAGCTCAAGGTGCTGGACCGGTTCGACGGCGGCGCGGCCGGCCGCGGCGACGCGCACCACGGCGAGGTGCACGTGGTGCGGCGCGTGGCCGGCTACAAGAAGATCCGCTACTACACCCACGAGAACATCGGCTACGGCCCGGTCAACCTGCCCGACCAGGAACTGCACACCACCGCGGTGTGGTGGCAGTTGCCGCAGGCCACCCTGCTCAAGGCGTTCGGCAGCAAACAGGATGCGCTGGATGGTTTCCTGGGCGCCGCCTATGCGCTGCACGTGGTGGCCACGGTGGCGGTGATGGCCGACGCGCGCGACCTGCAGCAGGCGGTGGGCGACGGCGACGGCGCCTGGTTCGCGGTGGCCGACGCCAAGGGCCGCGGCCAGCTGCGTGGCGGCGACACCGGCGAGCCGGCCAGCATCGAACTGCAGCAGTTCGTGCCCACCGTGTACCTGTACGACAACTTCCCCGGCGGCGTCGGCCTGAGCGAGCCGCTGTATCGGCGCCAGGCCGAGCTGGTGCAGCGCGCGCGCGAACTGGTGCAGGGCTGCGACTGCGTGGCCGGCTGCCCGGCCTGCGTCGGTCCGGTGCTGGCCGCGCAGGAAGCCAGCGCGACCACGCCCCGGGCGCTGGCGCTGCGCGTGCTGCGCTTGCTGCTCGACGGCGAGGACGACGCGGCGCTGGACGCGCACGGTGCGACCACGATCGCCATCGATGCCGATGCCGACGCGCTGCCGGAGTGGAGCGCATGAGCATCAGCCTGGAGCGCCTGCGCGCGCTGCGCCGGCAGGCCGGCGATGCCAGCGCCGAGCGCGCGTCGGCGTCCTCCGGTAGCCGCACCACGACCGACGCGCCCCCCGCGTCACGCGCAGGCGCCGCCGCGGCGACGTCCACACAGGCGCCGATGCAGGCATCGGCAGCGACGCGCGACGGCACATCGCACGCAGCGGTGCCACCGACAGCACGCAGCCAGCCCGTTCCCGCGCGCGGCAGCGGCACCGATACAGCGGTGGCCCCACCCATCGCCATCGCCCCGTTCGACCGCGGTGGCACCGATGTGTCCGCGCTGCGGCGCCTGCTCGGCCTGCGCGAGCGTGCCGTCGCGCCCGCCGCGGCGGCGGCCGCACGCAGGCCGGCCGCGGCACCGGACCGGCATCTTCCCGGCGTGGAGATCGCGCCGGGGCTGCACCTGATCGAGGCGTTCCTGCCGCAGCCGATTCCCGCGACGTCGCTGTCGCTGGCCTTCGCCCGCCGCGAGGACGCGGTGGAGCCCACCGACCTGCTGTTCTTCGATACCGAGACCACCGGCCTGGCCGGCGGTACCGGCACCCGCGCCTTCATGATCGGCGCGGCCGACTGGACCGTGCATCCGGCCGACGGCCCGGGCCTGCGCATCCGCCAGTTGCTGATGGCCACGATGGGCGCGGAGAAGGCGATGCTGGAAGCGTTCCGCGCCTGGCTGCGGCCGGGCACGGTGCTGTCCAGCTACAACGGCCGCTGCTACGACGCGCCGCTGCTGAAGACCCGCTACCGGCTGGCGCGCTGCGCCGATCCGCTGTCGGCGCTGGACCACGTGGACCTGCTGCATCCCACCCGCCGCCGTTACCGCGGCACCTGGGAGAACTGCAAGCTGGCCACCATCGAGCGGCAGTTGCTGCGGGTGGTCCGCGAGGACGACCTGCCGGGGTCCGAAGCCCCGGCGGCGTGGCTGGGCTACCTGCGCGGCGGCAATGCGCGCAATCTGCGCCGCGTCGCCGCGCACAACCACCAGGACGTGGTCACGCTGGCGCTACTGCTGCAGCGCCTGGTCGCCGCCGAGGCCGAGGAACGCGCGCTGGCGGCGGCATCGGCGTAGTCGCTGCACGCCGCCGGCGGATCACTCCAGCCGCTGCGCGCTGCCCGCAGCGATGGCCGCATCGAGCAGGCGGTCGACCTCGCGATCGACCTGCGCGCTCAATTCGCCCTGCCGTGCGCCCAGTTCGCCCTGCTGCCGGCCCAGCGCGGCCTGCTGTTCGCCGAGCGCGCGCATCTTCGCCGCCAGCGCGTCCTGACGCTGCGCAAGCGCCGCCTGGGCATTCGCCTGCGCCTTGGCAGCGACGGCGTCCATGTCGATGCGGTCCAGCGCCCGCGCCGCGGCCTCCTGCGCCAGCTTGCCTTGTTCCCGGCCCAGCTCGCCCTGCTCGCGTCCCAGTGCCCCCTGGCGCTTGCCGAGTTCGCCCTGCTGCGCGCCCAGCTTGCCGATCGGCTCGAACAGCGCGTCGAAGCGGGCCAGCAGCGCAGGATCGTGCACCACATAACGCTTGCCGCCGCGGCGGAACCACAGGCCATCGCCCTGGGTCTCGCGCTTCATGCTGGCGAGTTCGTCGCTGCTGCCGCTCATCGTCGAATGGTTGCCCTTGACCCGGACATACGACTGTTCGATTTGGCCGTTGTGGGTTTTCTGCATCGACCGCGTGCTGATCCGCGAGCCGATGGCCGGCGGGGCAGCCGGGACGGCCGGTGCCGGGGGCGCAAGCGGCGCGGGCGGCGGCAACGGTGCGGCCGGCGGCGGCGCGCGACGCGAGGTCGTCGCAGAAGTGGCGGAGGTGGCAGACATCGCCGAGGTCGCCGCACGCGGCGGCAGCGGCGTCCCGGGCACGTTGGCGGCACGGGCAGCGGCGCCGTCATCCATGGCCGTGTCGTTGTCCGTGTCCGCATCATCGGCGGCGTCGGCCGCCTTCTCCGCTGCTTCGGCGGCTGCATCGGCAGCGGCCTCGGCGGCCTCGGCAGCCGCATCGGCCGCCTCGGCTGCGGCGTCGGCCTCGGCGGCGGTCGGTGCCGCTGCATGAGCGGAACCCGACTTGCTGGCAGGCGCGACGGAATGGCCGGGCTGGGCCACCAGGCGCAACGGCGCCACGCCAAGCACGGTCACTGCGGTCAGGATCAGGGCCGCGCCCAGGCGCGGAAAAGCGGACGTGGTCTGCAGCATCAGCAATCTCCGTTTCAGGCTCAGGAAGGTCGGCGAAGCGCTGGCCAGGCCGGCGCTGGGCCGCGGCGCCACACCCAGCTGCACCAGCAGCCGTGCGTAGTCGTGACGGCAATGACGGTGGCCGGCGACCACGGCCGCATCGCAGGCCGCCTCGCGGGCCAGGGCGTACTCGCGGTTGGCCAGGTGCACCAGCGGATGGAAGAAGAACAGGTGCTGCGCCACCGCCGGCAGCAGGCCCCACCACAGGTCGCGGCGCTGCAGGTGCACCAGCTCGTGGGTCAGCGCCATGTCCAGATCATCGGCGCGCAGGCTGGCCATGCGCCGCGCCGGCAGCAGCAGCACCGGCTGCCACGGCCCGATCAGCTGCGGCGAATCGATGTGCGCGCACAGCCGCAGCTGCGGCGGCTGGCGCAGGCCGTGCGCCTCGGCGGCCAGGCGCAGCGCGCCGAGCAGAGCGGCGTCGGTGCACGGCGCCGCCGTGCGCGCGCGCTGGCGGCTGCGGCGGTAGGCCAGCACGCTGTGCGCGGCGCAGACCAGCACGCCGGCCAGCCACAACGCCGCCAGCGCCTGCGCCCACGGCCAGGCCGCCGCGGCGGCCGATGCCGGCGGGGAGGCGAGCGTCCCGGCGCTCACCTTGGCGGTGGCATTGACATTGAGCTGCATGGGCGTGGCCGCCGACATCGACACGGGCGGCGTCGCCGCGCGTGCCTGCATTGCCGGCGCCGTGGCGATAGCCGTCGGTGCGGCCACCTGCGCCGGCGCGGCCGGCAGCACCGGCAACTGCACCGCCCCGGCCCACAGCAGGCCCAGCACGCTCTGCGCGGCCACCAGCCACCACAGCCGGCAACGCGTCGCCGCCGGCAGGGTCGGCAGCCAGCGGCATAGCGCCCAGATCAGTGCGACCAGCACCACCGTCTGCACACTGGTCGCCAGCAGCCGCGACAGCAGAGTCTCGAACACGTCCGTCCCCAACAGGCTGTGCATGGCTCAGTCCTCTCGCCGTTGCGATTGCAGTTTGGCCACGAGGGCCTCCAGTTCGGCCAGTTCCGTGTCGCTGACCTCGGCGCGCTGCGACATCCACGCCACGAACGGCGACACCGAACCCTGCAGGGTCTTCTCGACGAAGCTGCCGACCGCACTGCGCACCACGTCGTCCTGGCCGCTGGTGGCGGCGTAGCGGTACACCCCCTGCACCTGGCGGCGGCGCAGATAGGCCTTGGCGCGCAGCCGCTCCATCATGGTCAGCACCGTCGAGCGCGCCAGCCCGCGGGCCTCGCCGAACCCGGCGGCGACCTCGCCGACGCTGGCATCGCCGTGCTCGGCGATGTACTGCAGCAGGGCCAGTTCCTGGTCCCCGATCGATTTGCGGCGCATCCGCCCACTCCGGTGACTACACGTGTCGGCAAAGCTACCCATGACGACAACTGTCGTCAATAGGTCGCAGGTCATGGGCGGGCGGTCGACTGCAGGCTGGCGATGGCGTCCGTCGGGGAGGCCCCAGTGGTGCCACATCGCATGCCGGCGGATGTCGCGTCGGTCCTTGGCTAACGGTCGTCCACGCGTCACGCAGGCGTGCGGGACGGGTCGGCATCCACCGCCGCCAATGCACGCGTTCGCCGCAGAAGTCCGTCGCGATCCGCCGCGTTCGTGCAGGGACGAGAGCGCCCTATACCCAGGTATCGCCCCACATACGCAGGGCAGCCAGGGCTGTACCAACGCGCAATGGTGCGAGCGCACATGCGATGCAAGAATGCTCCGCATCGCTTCACGCCGCTGCATTCACCTCGGGAAGTGCGCTGTCGCGCGGATGCGCCGTTCGTCTCCACCGATCCGGAGCGAGCCGCCGCAACTGCCGCGCGCGACATCCCTGGTCCGCGCCCCGCACCGCCGGCGCCCTCCCATCGCAAACGCACAGCCAGCCGGGCCGCCGCGAGGCCGCCGCCCAGCGCTGGGTGCGCGCCTGCGCCACCGCTTCCCCCTGCACGCTGGACCCGCCATGCACGTGACTTCCTCCCATCTTCGTGTCGCCGTTCTACCGCTGCCCGCACCGCATCGCGGCATTCGGCCCGGCACGCCGTCGGTGCTGTCCGCGGCGCTGGGCGCCTGCCTCGCCGCGTCGGCGGCGCATGCCGCAGAGGCGGCCACCAGCGCCGATCCCGGCACCACCCCCACCACGCTGTCCGCGCTGGACGTGGTGGCCTCGCCGCATGCGGCCGCGGTGGCGCCCACCCAGGTGGTGGGCCCGAACCGCTATGTCATCAATGCCGGCGACATGGACGCCGACCTCGCCGGCAGCAACGGCCTGGCGCGGCTGAAGACCGTGCCAGGCGCCAGCTATACCGCCACCGATGGCCTGGGCCTGGACGTCTCCGCCACCAGCCTGTTCGTGCGCGGGTTCCGCATGAACGAAATGGGCATCACCTTCGAAGGCGTGCCGTTGAACGACAGCGGTTTTCTGTCGCTGACCGGGAACAGCGTGGTCAACGTCGGCGTGCCGGATGCCATCGGCTCCATCACCGTCAGCCCCGGTGCGGCGCCGGTGAGCGTGTTCTCCAGCAGCGCCAACGGCGGCGCGCTGGAGTATCGCCTGGGCGAACCGAAGGACACGCCCGGCCTGCGCCTCAAGCAGGGGGTGGGCAGCGACGCGACCCGGGTCACCACGGTCTCGGCGCAGAGCGGGCAACTCGGCGATACCGGCCCGAAGGTGCAGGTCGACCTGCAACGGCTGGGCGCGGACAAATACCAGGGCGGCGGCACCCAACGCTTCCTGCGCGGCGACCTGAAGGCGACGCAGGACGTGGCCTGGGGCACGTTCACCATGTTCCTGTCCGCCAGCCACGCGGCGATGTGGGGCTACAACAACCTGTCCTTCGACATGCTCGACAAGCTCGGTTGGCACGCCGACAGCGTCTATCCCGACTACGCCAAGGCCTATGCGGTCGCCCTGCCGCAGAACGCCGGCGCGTCCTGTGGCGCCTATAGCTGCGGCGTCCTGGCCGGGCTGCTGCCGTACGACACCGGCCAGGTCACCGACGACCGCATCGCCTCGCTCGCGCACGACTTCCATGTCTCCGACGCGCTCAGCGGGCGCGTGCAGGTCTACAGCGCGCGCAGCCGCACCCACGCCACGCTGAGCGATCCGACCACGCCTTCGCCCAATGGCGCGCCGTTCTCCGAGCAGGTGCAGGTGCCGCACCTGCAGCGCAGCGGCGCCCTGCTCACCCTGACCTACCTGCTCGGCCGCCACACCCTCAGCGCCGGCCTCTGGGACGAGCGCTCCACCGCCGACGCGGCGACGTTCTGGTACACCGAGCCGCTGCTGGGGCAAGGCGCGCCGCTGCGCACCATCGGGCCGTGGGACACGTACGGCCCGGCGTTCAAGACCGACAACGCCTCGCACTGGACCACCCGCGCGCGCCAGGCGTACGTGCACGACGACATCGCACTGAGCGACACGCTGGTGCTGGGCGTGGGCGCCAAGGCAGTGGATTTCCGCACCCGCGGTGGCGGTGTCGGCGATGCACCGGACCGGCCTGCGTCCGGCACGCTGCGCGCCAGGCGCGCGTTCCTGCCGCACCTGTCGCTGTTCTGGAGCCCGACCACGCAGACCGATGGCTTCATCGACCTGGGCAGCACCATGAACGGCTTCCGCGTCGCCCAGCGCGGCAACATCGGCTATACCGCCTCGGCCTGGACCGTCCCCGACCAGGCCACGTTCGACCGTCTCGCCCGCCACCTGCAGCCGGAGCAGGACTGGAACCTTACCGTCGGCGGCACCCATCGCCTCGACCGCGCCACCGTCACCGCGGACGTGTTCTACGGCGACATCCGCCACCGCCTGCTGTCCGCCGCGGTCGGCACCCAGTTCGCGCAGGTCAACACGGTGCAGGTGATGCCGAAGATGCACACGTTCGGCGCCGACCTGGGCGTGACCGCCGACTTGACGCCGCACCTGCAGTTCTACCAGGGCGTGGCATTGGCGCGCTCGGTGTACGACCGCGATGTCGTCGTCGACGGCAGCGTCTACCCGACCCAGGGCAAGGCGCAGCCAGGCTATCCGCAACTGTCGCTGGTCAGCGACCTGTCGGCGCACCTGCGCCACTGGCGTCTCGGTGCCACCAGCACCGAGTACCTGCATCAACCCTTCACCTACGAGAACGACCTGCGCGTGCCGGCGTTCTGGCAGGTCAACGCGTATACGGCCTACACGCTGGGCCCCGACAGCCCGCTGCCCGGCCTGGAGCTGCGCCTGGACGTGAGCAACCTGCTCGATCGCCACAACATCGGCACCGCCAACATCGCCGGCTCGGCATTCGCCGGCGACTACCAGACGCTGCAGCGCAGCGCGCCGCGGCAACTGCTGTTCAGTACGTCCCTGGCGTTCTGAGGGAGCGGCACGCGCGTGCACGCCAGCGGCGCGCATGCATCGGGCTGACACGGCGTTCACGGCGATGCCACGCCGGCGCGACTAGAAGTTTCCGCACCGGTCCGCCGACGCATGCCGCGTCCGTCGGCACTCGCCGCCACCCGTGGCGCCCCGCGACCGCAGCGGCTTCTGGACAGCAGGACATCGGCATGAGCGACGATCCCCGCAACACCGGTTCGCCCGACCGCGACCGCATCAACCTCCACGAAGACTACGAAGTGCGCTACTGGACGCAGGCGCTGGGCGTGTCCGCCGACGAGTTGCGCGCCGCGGTGCAGGCCGTGGGTAGCAGTGCCGCGGCGGTCCGCGCGCACCTGCACAAGTGACGCGGGCCGGGCCCGCGCCATGAGCCTCGCCGACTACCGCCGCAAACGCCGCTTCGACAAGACCCGCGAACCGGAGCCGGGCAAGCCGGTGCCGGCGGGGCAGCGGCCGATCTTCGTCGTGCAGCTGCATCACGCCAGCCGCCGCCATTACGATTTCCGCCTGCAGGTCGGCGATGCGCTGAAGAGCTGGGCAGTGCCCAAGGGGCCGAGCTACGACCCCAAGGTCAAGCGGATGGCGGTGGAAGTGGAAGACCATCCACTGGACTACGCCACGTTCGAGGGCGAGATCCCCCAGGGCGAATACGGCGGCGGCCACGTCGCCCAGTTCGATCACGGCGTGTGGAGCAGCGCGCACGACCCGGAAGCGCAACTGGCCAAGGGCCATCTGCGCTTCGAGTTGTTCGGCGACAAGCTCAAGGGCGGCTGGCATCTGGTGCGCTCGGGCAAGCCGGCGCGGCAGCCGCAGTGGCTGCTGTTCAAGGAGGACGACGCCTTCGCCAGCGATCTGGAAGCGGACGACCTGCTAGCCGATGTCACCGCGGCGCCGGCGCAGGACGTCAAGCGCGCCGGCGCCGGCAAACCCGACAAACGCAAGGCCACGGTCGTCGCCGCACCGGTCCGCAAGGGCCGCCGCACGAACTGGGCCAAGCTCGCCCAGGCGCTGCCGGCGGCTGTGCCGGCCGCCGCACCGGACGGGCCCTTCGCCGCGCAACTCGCCCGGCTCGGCGACGCGCCGCCGCAGGGCGAACACTGGATCCACGAGATCAAGTGGGACGGCTACCGGATCCTGGCCACCGTCGCCGATGGCGTGGTGCGGTTGTGGTCGCGCAATGCGATCGAGTGGACCGACAAGATTCCCGAGATCCGCGACGCCATCGCCGCACTGGGCCTGCGTTCGGCGGCGCTGGACGGCGAACTGATCGCCGGCAAGGGGACCAAGGAGGACTTCAACCTGCTGCAGGCGGTGCTGTCCGGCGAGCGCCAGGGCAAGCTGGCGCTCGCCCTGTTCGACCTGTTGCACCTGGACGGGATCGACATCGCCGCCGCCCCGCTGTCCGAGCGCAAGGCATTGCTGCAGCGGCTGCTGCAGGGCGCCGATGCGCACCTGGCCTTCAGTTCGCACATCGACGGCGATGGCGACGCGGCGTTCCAGCTCGCCGGCGCGCAGCACTTCGAAGGCATCGTCTCCAAGCGCGCCGACCGCGGCTACCACGGCGGCCGCAGTGACGACTGGCGCAAGACCAAGCAACTGCGCTCGGAGGAATTCGCGGTGGTCGGCTACACCGCGCCCAAGGGCAGCCGCAGCGGCTTCGGCTCGCTGCTGCTGGCGCGGCCGGATGCCGAGCACGGCTGGCTGTACGTGGGACGCGTGGGCTCCGGCTTCTCCGACGCCTTGCTGCGCGAGGTGACCGCACTGATCGGCAAGGCCGGCAGCGCCACGCCCAGCGTGCACGTGCCGACCACCGAGACCGACCTGCGCAGCGCGCGCTGGTTCGCGCCGCGCTTCGTGGTGGAAGTGTTCTACCGCGGCATCGGCGGGCAACAATTGCTGCGCCAGGCCTCGCTGAAGGCGGTGCGCCCGGACAAGGACATCGCCGACCTGGGCGATCGCGACGCACCGGCGCCGCGCGCGGCGGCCGCGCGCGCAACACCGCCGGCCAGGAAGGCCAAGACGGGCAAAACGGCCAAGGCGACCAAGGCGACCAAGGCAGCAAAGGCGGTCGGCGCGAAGGCCGCCAGCGCCAAACGCGGCGCCGCAGCGGTCGACAGCGCGCGCACGCCGCCGCCGCTGTCCAGCCCGGGCCGGGTCGTGTTCCCCGACATCGGCGCGACCAAGCGCGAGGTCTGGGACTACTACAACGCGGTGATGGACCACCTGCTGCCGGAGATTGCCGGACGCCCGCTGTCGATCATCCGCTGCCCGGCCGGCGCCGAACGCGCGTGCTTCTTCCAGAAGCACCACACCGCCGGGCTGGAGCTGGTGTCGTCGGTGCGCTTGAAGGAGGAGAGCGGCATCCAGGCCGAGTATCTGGTGGTCGAGGATGCGGCCGGGCTGCTGGAACTGGTGCAGTTCAACGCCTTGGAGTTCCACCCCTGGGGCGCGCATGCGCAGCGCCCGGACGTGGCCGACCGCGTGGTGTTCGACCTGGACCCGGGGCCGGACGTGCCGTTCGCCGAGGTCAAGCGCGCGGCCACCGACATCCGCAAGCTGCTCGCCCAACTGGAGCTGGAGTCGTTCCTGCGCGTGTCCGGCGGCAAGGGCCTGCACGTGGTGGTGCCGCTGGCGCCGGGCTGCGACTGGGACCTGACCAAGCGCTTCGCCCATGGTTTCGCCGACGCCCTGGCGCAGTCGCAACCCGAGCGCTTCCTCGCCACCGCCAGCAAGCGCCTGCGCAACCAGCGCATCTTCGTCGACTACCTGCGCAACGGCCGCGGCGCCACCGCGGTGGCCTCGTACTCGCTACGCGCGCGCGCCGGCGCGCCGGTGGCGATGCCGCTGGCCTGGAGCGACCTGCCCAAGCTGCACCGCGCCGACGCCTTCAAACTGCGCGACGTGCCGGGCAAGCTGAAACGGCGACGCAAGGATCCCTGGGCCGGGATCGACGCGTTGAAGCAGAACCTTGCGCGCTGGGCCAAAGCGGAGAAGTGAAGCCCCTCTCCCTCCGGGAGAGGGGTTGGGGTGAGGGTACGGGCGCAGCCTCGTGCAGTCGGACTGAGCATGGCAGATGTCCGGACTGCCGGAATGACACGAGCGACCCGCACCCTCATCCGCCCCTTCGGGGCACCTTCTCCCAGCGGGAGAAGGGAGTCACAAGCCCCTCTCCCACCGGGAGAGGGGTTGGGGTGAGGGGCCGACCGCTAGCCAACGCACTGGCCACCATCCCACCCCGCAACTACCCCGTCGGCCCACCCATCACCGGCAGGATCGCGCCATTGATGTAGCTGGCAGTAATCGGCGACGCCAGGAACACATAGGCCGGCGACAGTTCCTCCGGCTGCGCCGGGCGCCCCATCGGGTTCTGCTTGCCGAACTCGGCCACATCCTCGGCGGGCTTGTCGGCCGGATTGAGCGGCGTCCACACCGGCCCCGGGGCGACCGCGTTGACGCGGATGCCGCGCGGCTGCAACTGGCTGGCCAGGGCCATGGTGAAGGCATGGATCGCGCCCTTGGTCGCCGAATAGTCCAGCAGCGACTTGCTGCCGAACAACCCGGTTTCCGAGCCGCTGTTGACGATCGCCGCGCCGCGCTTGAGATGCGGCAGCGCCGCGCGCGCCATATGGAAATAGCCGGCGATGTTGGTCTGCAGCGTCTCCTGCAGATGTTCCTCGCTCAGGTCCTCCAGCGCATCGCAATGCAACTGGAAGGCGGCGTTGTTGACCAGCACGTCGAGCCCGCCGAAGGCGCGCACGGTCTGCGCCACCGCGTCCTCGCAGAACGCCGGATCCTTCACGTCGCCGGCGATGGTGATGCAGCGGCGGCCTTCGTTCTCGACGTGCTGGCGGGTGACCTGCGCATCCTCGTGTTCGTCCAGGTACAGCACCGCCACATCTGCGCCCTCGCGCGCGAACAGCACCGCCACTGCGCGGCCGATGCCCGAGTCGGCACCGGTCACGATCGCGCTCATGCCGCGCAGCTTGCCGCTGCCCACGTACTCCGGCGCCTCGAAACGCGGCTGCAGCGCCAGTTCGTGCTCGTTGCCCGGCTTGGCCAGGTGCTGCTTGGGCATGCGTTGCGGCTGCTTGCGCGGCCCGGCCTGCCCGGCGTCGCCCGGCTTGGCGCGCTTGGGCTTGGGCTTGGCGTCGCCGGCATCGACCGCACGCTGCAGCGCGCGCTGCTGCTGCGCGGTCTTGGCGCTGGACGAGGATGCGGCGCTGCTGCGCTTGGACGGGGCGGACGGGGTGGCGGCAGGACGCTTACGGGAGGCCATCGGCAATACTCCGGATGCGGGAGGAGGACGCGGTGGCGCAGCCCTCCTCGAAGGGAAGGAAGAGGCGTCGCTCAGGCGCGGTCGGCGAGACCGCTGACGCCGGCGTGCTGGGCGCAGTGTGCGCAGCAGAACATGCGCTCGCCGGCCTGCACGCCGTGGCCGACGATGCGGCAATCGCAGTGGCTGCAGCGTGGGGCGAAAGCATGGATGGCGCACTCGAACGAATCGAAGGTGCCGCTGCGCGCGCCCTGGGTCAGGGTGAAGGCCTGGTCGTAGTCGTTTCCGCAGACATCGCAGGTGGCCATGATCGGCTCCGGTTGCTGGGGGAACCCCGAGTCTGGCCCCGCCGGCGGCCACGACCGGTGAAACCACCGGGGCGATCTCTTCATGCCGCGCAAACATGCGCCGCGACAGGCTCGCGCCATCGATCGAAGGAGATGCCCCATGATCCGTTACCCGCTCGCCCGCCTTGCCCCGTTCGCCGCCGTGCTGCTGCTCGGCGCCTGCAGTACCACTCAGGTGGCGCAGGTGCAGCCGATCGACGGCGTCATCTCCGGCCAATGCCATATCGACAAGGTACGCGGCGCGGTCGGCCTGGCCGCCTCGCGCATGACCGTCGAACGCGCCCGCGTCGACAGCGACAGCCTCAAGGTGCAGGTGGTCAAGAGCAGCGTCACCGACAACGGCGCCACCTCCAGCGGCGTGGACAGCGCCAACCGTGGCGCCCGCGAAACCGGCGGCGACCGCCTGACGGTCGAGATCGGCCCGACCAACAACATCACCACCGTCTATTGCGGCTGATCCGCGTCGCCGGGCCGGCGCGCCGCGGCTGACGCAGCGTCAGCCGCTCAAGCGCGCTTGCGGGCCCCGGGCGCGGCCTTGCGCTTGCCGCGATGACCGCTGCCCTGCGCGCTCGCCGCCGCGCCCTTGCGCGTGGCCCGAGCAACCTTGCGCAGCGGCGGCGCCTTCGCCGCGGTGCGGCCGGTAGCCTTGGCCGCCTTGCGTGCCGCGGTGCGTGCCCGCCCCAGATACTTCAGTGTGATCAGATCCCACTGCCGCTCGCCGCGCACGCCCTCGCACAGCCCGTGCAGGCGACCGCAGCGCCAGCCGTCGAACACGCACGGATCGATATAGGCCTTGCGGCACACCGCCGGGGTATTGCCCAGCGCCTCGGACACTTCCCGGATCACCGCGTTCTGCGCCTGCGCCAGCGCGCGCTCGCCGCCCGTGTCCGGCAGCGGCAGCGCGGCCAGCCGCTGCAGCGCGGCGCGGGTGCCGCCCCAGGTGCGGAAGTCCTTGGCGGTGAAGCTGTCGCCCATCGCCTCGCGCAGGTAGTCGTTGACCTCGCCCGAATCCACCGGCTGCAGCTGGCCGTCGTCGTCGCGGTACTGGAACAGGGCCTGCCCGGGCAGTTGCTGGCAGCCGCGGATCAGCTTGACCAGGTGCACGTCGTCGACCTCGATGTCGTGCTCCTGGCCGCCCTTGCCGCGGAACTGCAGCCGCGCGCGGCCGCCCTTGACGAAAGCCAGGTGGCGGTTGCGCAGCGTGGTCAGGCCATAGGAGCGGTTGCTGCGCGCGTATTCGGCGTTGCCCACGCGCACCAGGGTCTCGGCCATCAGCGCCACCACCATCGCCAACACCTTGTCGCGTGGGTAGCCGGGCAGCGCCATGTCGCGGCGCAGGCGCCGACGCAGCCGTGGCAAGGCCTGGCCGAAGGCGACGATGCGCTCGAACTTGCCGTCGCCGCGCACCTGCGCCCAGTCGGCGTGGTAGCGGTATTGCTTGCGCCGGCGCGCGTCGCGGCCGGTGGCCTGCAGGTGACCGTTGTCGCGCGTGCAGATCCACACCTCGGTATAGGCCGGCGGGATCGCCAGCTGGCGGATGCGCTGCAGGGTGGCGGCGTCGCGCACCGCACTGCCGTCGGGCATGCGATAGCCGAAGCCCTTGCCGGCACGGCGACGGACGATGCCTGGCTCCTGGTCGCTGACGTAGACCAGGCCCGCGCTGCTGGCGGCCTGGCGGGACTGCCGGGCACGCGCCGCCTCGGCCGCGGCGGTGGAACGGGACGGGTTGGACATCGGACCTCCGGAAGCCGGAACCGCGGCCCGCGCCGTCGGTTCCACGAGCCTGGATTGTCGACAGCGCAACGGCTACGGCGCGTGATGCCGGGCCGTTGCACCGCTTAACGTGTGGCGAACGCGCCATGTCCGATGCTGGTGGTGTTGGACGTGCGTCGCGCCGGCAGACACCACAACGGCCGTGGGCGCATCGGCGGTGCCGTTCGCCGCCGATGACCGCAGCCGGTCTCAAAGCGCGGCGCACGTTCTGGTGCGTGTCATGGACGTGGAGGCAAGAGGCGGTGCCTGTGCGCGATGCGGAGCGGGGTGGTCTGCGGGGTGCGGCCCAGGGCGGTGCCAGGGCGCACGCCTTCGCACCACATCGCAAGCGCTCCGCACTCGTCTCACGGGCATCACACGCTCTATGCTGCACCCATCCTCCCTCCATCCATCAGGAGCCCCGATGAGCACACCCCTTTCCTCCCGTGCGTCCACGCGTGTCGGCCTGCTCGGCACGGCCTGCCTGGCGCTGGCCCTGGCCGCCTGCGGCGCGCCGCCGCCGGACGAGCAGGAACAGGTGACCGCCAAGGCCCAGGCCGCCGCGCAGCAGGCCGCCGCGCCGGACCCGGCCAATGCCCCGGACGCGCCGCCGGTCGGAACCTGCGATGCCTCGCAGGCACAGGGGCTGGTCGGCCAGGCTGCCGAACAGGCGCTGCTGGACCAGGCGCGCAGCGACACCGGCGCCAAGAGCGTGCGCGTGCTCAAGCCGAACCAGGCGGTGACCATGGAGTT
Organism: Xanthomonas indica; assembly: GCF_040529045.1. NCBI lineage: Bacteria > Pseudomonadati > Pseudomonadota > Gammaproteobacteria > Lysobacterales > Lysobacteraceae > Xanthomonas > Xanthomonas indica. Next base: position 522,156 of record NZ_CP131914.1, read on the forward strand.
CAACGGCGAACGGCTCAATATCGAGGTCGACGAGAAGAACCAGATCACCGGCGTGCGCTGCGGCTAAGCGCTCGGCCAAGACCCCGGCGCGGCGGCGGCGACACGGCCGCCGCCAGCGCTGAAGTTGCAGGTGTAACGGTGTATTGCGGCACCGCACCAACTATGTTTTAGTCGAGATTCCGGTGACCTCAAGAAGCGCTCCAGGAGAGAGCGGGGGCGAGTGTCGCCGCGTTCCTTCGGATCGCTTTCAGAGGCAGACATGGCCCCCCGCAACCGCCACGGGCTCTACGACCCCCAAGACGAGCGCGATGCCTGTGGTTTCGGCATGGTCGCGCAACTCGACGACCAACCTTCGCGGGCGCTGGTGGATACCGCCATCGCCGCCCTGTCGCGCATGACCCATCGCGGCGGCGTCGCCGCCGACGGCCTCACCGGCGACGGTTGCGGCCTGCTGATCCGCAAACCCGAGCCGTTCCTGCGCGCGCTGGCGCGCGAGGCCGGCCTGAGCGTCGGCGCGCGCTTCGCCGCCGGCAACGTGTTCCTGCCGCGCGACGCGGACGATGCCGCGCGCTGCCGCCAGGTGCTGGAAGAGGAACTGCGCCGCGTCGACGTGCAGCCGTGCGGCTGGCGCCTCACCCCCACCGACGATGCGGTGTGCGGACAGCTGGCCAAGGACACCCTGCCGCGCATCGAGCAGGTGTTCGTCGATGCCGGCGCCGAGCAGGGCGAGGACGCCTTCGCCCTGGCCCTGTTCCTGGCGCGCCGCCGCGCCGAGCAGCGCCTGCGCGAGGTCGCCGATTTCTACGTCACCACGCTCTCGCCCAACGGCATCAGCTACAAGGGCATGGTGCTGCCGGACAAGCTCAGCACCTTCTACCCGGACCTGCAGCGCAACGACCTGGCTTCCAGCGCCATCGTGTTCCACCAGCGCTTCTCCACCAACACGCTGCCGCGCTGGCCGCTGGCGCACCCGTTCCGCCTGCTCGCCCACAACGGCGAGATCAACACCATCGAGGGCAACCGGCACTGGGCGCAGGCGCGCAGCAAGGTGTGGAAGACCCCGCGCTTCGACATCGCCGAGTTCGACCCGGTGATCTCCATGCACGGCTCCGATTCGCAGAGCCTGGACAACATGCTCGAGCTGCTGGTCGCCGGCGGCATGGACCTGCTGCAGGCGCTGCGCATCCTGGTGCCGCCGGCCACCCAGTCGCTGGAGTTCAAGGACGCCGACCTGGCCGCGTTCTACGAGTTCTACGGGCTCAACACCGAGCCGTGGGACGGCCCGGCCGGCATCGTCGCCTGCGACGGCCGCTACGCCGCGTGCATGCTCGACCGCAACGGCCTGCGCCCGGCGCGCTGGATGCTGACCTCCGACCGGCACTTCCTGGTCGCCTCCGAAGCCGGCGTGTGGGAACTGCCGGCCGAGCGCGTCACCCGCAAGGGCAAGCTCGGCCCCGGCGAGATGATGGCCATCGACCTCAAGCGCGGCGACCTGCTCGATTCCGACGCCATCGACCGCATCAACCGCGGCCGCGCCCCGTACAAGCAGTGGCTGCAGCAGGGCGTGACCTACCTGCAGACCGAGCTGATCGACCCCTCGCTGGTCGAGGAGCCGTTCGACGAGCGCACCCTGCGCAGCTACCACAAGCTGTTCCAGCTCAGCACCGAGGAAGTGGAGCAGGTGCTGCGGCCGCTGGCCGAGACCGAGCAGGAAGCCACCGGCTCGATGGGCGACGACACCCCGATGGCGGTGCTCAGCCGCCACACCCGGCCGCTGTACGACTACTTCCGCCAGGCCTTCGCGCAGGTCACCAACCCGCCGATCGACCCGTTGCGGGAAGACTGCGTGATGTCGCTGACCACCCAGCTCGGCAAGGAGACCAACATCTTCCATGCCGGCCCGGAGACGGTGAACCACGTCATCCTCAACTCGCCGGTGCTCAGCCAGCGCAAGCTGCGGCAGTTGCTGAAGATGGAGCAGTACCAGACCCGCAACGCGCAGATCGACCTGTCCTACAGCGTCGAGGAAGGCCTGGAGGCCGGGCTCAGGCGCATCTGCGCCGAGGCCGAACAGGCCGCGCGCGACGGCAAGGTCATGCTGCTGCTGACCGATCGCTACCCGGTGCCGGAGCGGCCGATGGCGCATGCGCTGCTGGCCACCGGCGCGGTGCATCACCACCTCTCGCGGGTCGGCCTGCGCTGCGACGTCAACCTGATCATCGAGACCGGCACCGCGCGCGATCCGCACCACATGGCCTGCCTGCTCGGCTTCGGCGCCACCGCGGTGTACCCGTACCTGGCCTACCAGACCCTGTTCGACCTGGGCCGGCGCGGCATCCTGCTGCTCAAGAGCGGCGGCGAGCAGACCCAGATCGGCCGCAAGTACCGCAAGGGCATCTACAAGGGCCTGTCCAAGATCATCTCCAAGATGGGCATCTGCACCATCGCCAGCTACCGCGGCGCGCAGTTGTTCGAGATCGTCGGGCTGGATCCGGACGTGGTGGCGCTGTGCTTCCCGGACACCGCCGCGCGCATCGGCGGCGTCGGCCTGGCGCGGCTGGACACCGAGGCGCGGCAACTGGCCGCGCGCGCCTGGAACGACCTGCTCAAGCCGGAAGTGGGCGGCCTGCTCAAGTACGTGCACGGCGGCGAGTACCACATGTACAACCCGGACGTGGTGCTGACCCTGCAGCGCGCCACGCGCAGCGGCCTGCAGGCCGACTGGGACGCCTACGCCGCCGCGGTGCACGGGCGCCCGGCCTCCGCCCTGCGCGACCTGCTGCAGCTCAAGCGCGCCGCTACGCCGACGCCGCTGGACGAGGTGGCCCCGGCCGAGGACCTGCTGCGCCGTTTCGACACCGCCGCGATCAGTCTCGGCGCGCTGTCGCCGGAGGCGCACGAGGCGCTGGCGATCGCGATGAACCGCCTCGGCGGGCGCAGCAATTCCGGCGAAGGCGGCGAAGACCCGGCGCGCTACGGCACCGAGAAGCGCTCCAAGATCAAGCAGGTGGCCTCCGGCCGCTTCGGCGTCACCCCCGAGTACCTGGTCAACGCCGAGGTGCTGCAGATCAAGGTTGCGCAGGGCGCCAAGCCCGGCGAAGGCGGCCAGCTGCCCGGCCACAAGGTCAACGAACTGATCGCGCGGCTGCGCTACGCCAAGCCCGGCATCGGCCTGATCTCGCCGCCGCCGCACCACGACATCTACTCGATCGAAGACCTCGCGCAGCTGATCTACGACCTCAAGCAGGTCAATCCCAGCGCGCTGGTGTCGGTGAAGCTGGTCAGCCATGCCGGCGTGGGCACCATCGCCGCCGGCGTGGTCAAGGCCGGCGCCGACCTGATCACCGTGTCCGGCCACGATGGCGGCACCGGTGCCAGCCCGGTCAGCTCGATCCGCTATGCCGGCGTGCCGTGGGAACTGGGCGTGGCCGAGTCGCACCAGGCGCTGGTCGCCAACGACCTGCGCGCGCGCACCATCCTGCAGACCGACGGCGGCCTGAAGACCGGCCTGGACGTGGTCAAGGCGGCGATCCTGGGCGCGGACAGCTTCGGCTTCGGCACCGGGCCGATGATCGTGCTCGGCTGCAAGTACCTGCGCATCTGCCACCTCAACAACTGCGCCACCGGCGTGGCCACCCAGGACGAGCGCCTGCGTGCCAACCACTTCGTCGGCCTGCCCGAGCGCGTGGAGAACTTCTTCCGCCTGCTGGCCGAGGAAGTGCGGCAATGGCTGTCGTACCTGGGCGTGCGTTCGCTGGACGAGATCGTCGGCCGCACCGAACTGCTGCAGCAGTTGGACATCTCGCCGCGCGAAGGCGTGCGCGTGGACCTGTCGCGGCTGCTCAAGGACGTGCGCCACGACGGCGGCCACTGCGCCGCGCAGCGCCTGTACGAATCGCCGGACAGCCTGGCCACGCAGATGGACGGCCTGCTCGCCGACGCCATCGCGCACAAGCGCGGCGGCGACCATCGCTTCCTGATCCACAACACCGACCGTTCGATCGGCGCGCGCCTGTCCGGCACCATCGCCCGCGTCCACGGCAACCACGGCATGGACGATGCGCCGCTGACCCTGCGCTTCCGGGGTTCGGCCGGGCAGAGCTTCGGCGCGTTCAACGCCGGCGGCCTGCACCTGGAACTGGAAGGCGAGGCCAACGACTACGTCGGCAAGGGCATGGCCGGCGGCCGCCTGGTGGTGCGTCCGCCGCGCGGCGCGCGCTTCGAGGCGCGCAGCACGGCGATCATCGGCAATACCTGCCTGTACGGCGCCACCGGTGGCGAACTGTACGCGGCCGGCCGCGCCGGCGAGCGCTTCGCGGTGCGCAACTCCGGCGCGCTGGCGGTGATCGAGGGCGCCGGCGACCACTGCTGCGAGTACATGACCGACGGCATCGTGCTGGTGCTGGGCAAGGTCGGGCTGAACTTCGGCGCCGGCTTCACCGGCGGCCTGGCCTACGTGCTCGACGTGGACCGCGACTTCGTCGACCGCTACAACCACGAACTGATCGACATCCACCGCATCTCCGCCGAAGGCTTCGAAAGCCACCGCCAGCACCTGCACAAGCTGATCAGCCGCCACCGCGAACTGACCGGCAGCATCTGGGCGCAGCAGATCCTCGACGAATTCCGCGACTACGTCGGCAAGTTCTGGCTGGTCAAACCGAAGGCGGCGAGCATCGAGTCGTTGACCGAGTCGCTGCGCCGCGCCGCCTGATGGCGGCGCCGGGAATCGGGAATGGAGAATCGGGAATGGTAAAGGCCCGGTTCTCCCCGTTTCCTACCGTGCACGCAGATTGGCTTTTGCCATTCCCCATTCCCCATTCGCGATTCCCAGCCTTATGAGCCGCAAGCACGCCTTCCAGTTCCTCGACCTGCCGCGACAGATGCCGCAGCGCATTCCGGTGGAACTGCGCACCTCCGGCGACTGGAACGAGCTGTACGGCAAGTTCGACAAGGCCGATGCGCAGTACCAGGCCGGGCGCTGCCTGGATTGCGGCAACCCGTACTGCAGCTGGAAGTGCCCGGTGCACAACGCCATCCCGCAGTGGTTGCAACTGGTGCAGGAGAACCGCATCGAGGAAGCCGCGGCGCTGTGCCACAGCACCAACCCGCTGCCGGAAGTGTGCGGCCGGGTATGCCCGCAGGACCGCCTGTGCGAAGGCAGCTGCACGCTGGAGGAGTTCGGCGCGGTCACCATCGGCGCGGTCGAGAAGTACATCGTCGATACCGCGCTCAACAACGGCTGGCGCCCGGACCTGAGCCAGGTCGAGCCCACCGGCAAGCGCGTGGCGGTGATCGGCGCCGGTCCGGCCGGGCTCAGCTGCGCCGACCGCCTGGCCCGCGCCGGCATCCAGGCGGTGGTGTACGACCGCTACGAGCAGATCGGCGGCCTGCTGCAGTTCGGCATCCCCAGCTTCAAGCTGGACAAGAGCGTGATCGGCAAGCGCCGCGAGGTGCTCGAAGGCATGGGCGTGCAGTTCCGCCTGGGCGTGGAGATCGGCCGCGACGTGAGCCTGGAACAACTGCTTGGCGAGTACGACGCGGTGTTCCTGGGCACCGGCGCCTACCGCTACACCGACGGCGGCCTGCCCGGCCAGGACCTGCCCGGCGTGCTGCCGGCGCTGCCGTTCCTGGTGCAGAACAGCCGCATCGTCGGCGGCAACGATCCCTGGGGCCGGCCGATCGCCGGCTGGGAAGACAAGATCGCGCTGCCCGACCTGAGCGGCAAGCGCGTGGTGGTGCTGGGCGGCGGCGACACCGGCATGGATTGCGTGCGCAGCGCGATCCGCCTGGGTGCGGCCAAGGTCACCTGCGCCTACCGCCGCGACGAGGCCAACATGCCCGGCTCGGCGCGCGAGGTGGCCAATGCGCGCGAGGAAGGCGTGCGCTTCCTGTTCAACCGCCAGCCGCTGGCGGTGGAAGCCGACGCCGACGGCAACCTGGCCGGCGTGCGCGTGGTGCAGACCCGGCTCGGCGAGCCGGACGCGCGCGGACGCCAGGCCGCGGTGCCGGTGGAAGGCAGCGAATCGCTGCTGGACGCGGACGTGGTGATCATCGCCTTCGGCTTCTCGCCGAGCGTGCCCGAGTGGCTGGCGGCGCAGGGCGTGGAAGGCACCGCCAACGGCCGCATCCTCGCCGGCGGCAGCGAGTCCGACGGCAGCGGCCGCCTGCCGTACCAGACCACCAACCCCAAGTTGTTCGCCGGCGGCGACGCGGTCCGCGGCGCCGATCTGGTGGTGACCGCGGTGGCCGAAGGCCGCGATGCCGCGGCCAGCATCGCCGCGTGGATCGGCAACCGCCTGCCGGTGACGACCCAGGCGGCCGCCTGAGCGGCGCTGCCGGGGCACAGGCTTCGGCAACGGCAACGTCGGCGAAGCGGATGACTGCGTGCCCAAAGTGCAGCGCCAGACCGCATGATCCATGTCTTCGCCGAGCTCCGCGGCTCGAGCGGCGCATCCGGTGCGCGCATCCGTTTGCGCGACCTCGCGATGCGCCCGACCTGACGCGGACGGCTGCAACAACAACGCGCGAACGCGACAACGGTCACGCCGCTGTTGGCAGTTGAACCACGCGCGCGCGGTGACGCCGGAGACGTCCGCGCACCCCCCGTCCGCGCCAGGTGAATGCCGGGCTAACACGGGTGCGTGCAGGCTGGCGATCCCGGGGGCGATCCTTGCACGCTTGCGCCTGCCGTCCGCACTCCCCCGACGCGGTCGGCGCCTCCCCTCACCCAAGGAAGCTCCCCCATGTCGCTTTCCTCGTCGTGTTCCCCGCGCTGGCGTTCCCTGCCGCTGGCGCTGCTGCTCGCCACCGTCGCCTGCAACGCTGCCGCCGAAAGCCGCAGCGTGCTCAAGTACGCCGGCGTCAACCTGTCCGGCGCCGAGTTCAACTCCGGCAAGAAGCCCGGCGTGCTGTACAAGGACTACACCTACCCGGCCGCCAGCGACTTTGCCTACTTCGCCAGCAAGGGCATGAACACCATCCGCCTGCCGTTCCTGTGGGAACGCCTGCAACCCACCGCCAAGGGCGAGTTCGATCCGGCGCAACTGGCGCTGTTGAAGAAGGCGGTGGAGCAGGCCAAGGCCAACCGCATGTACCTGATCCTGGATCCGCACAACTACGCCAAGTACAACGGCGCGCTGGTCGGCAGCGAGGGCGCCCCCGACGACGTGTTCGCCGATCTGTGGCGGCGCCTGGCCAAGGAGTTCAAGGGCGACGACAACGTCATCTTCGGGCTGATGAACGAGCCCAACGCGGTGTCCTCGACCGACTGGGCCAGCGCGGCGCAGGCTGCGATCGACGCCATCCGCAAGGCCGGTGCCAACAACCTGATCCTGGTGCCAGGCACCGCCTACACCGGCGCGCACAGCTGGCGCAGCACCGCCTACGGCACGCCCAACGCGGTGGCGCTGCAGCCGCTGAAGGATCCGCGCAACCGCATGGCGTTCGAAGCGCACCAGTACCTGGACCGCGACAGCAGCGGCACCAAGGGCGAGTGCGTCAGCGCCACCGCCGGTGCCGAGAAGCTGGCCGGGTTCGTCAGCTGGTTGCGCGAGAACAAGAAGGTCGGCTTCATCGGCGAGTTTGCCACCGCCAACACGCCCACCTGCAACCAAGCGCTGGAGAACATGCTCAGCTACATGCAGAAGAACGACGACGTGATTCTCGGTTGGACCTGGTGGGCGGCCGGTGCATGGTGGAAGCCCGACTATCCGTTCAACGTGCAGCCCGGCAAGGACGGCAGCGAGAAGCCGCAGATGCCGATCCTGTCCAAGTACGCCCGTCAGATCACCGGCAAGAAGTGAGCCGCCGTTGCCGGCGTTGCGCGCCGGCAACGCCTCGCCGATCACCACACGACGCGTGCAGCGTGCACGACACGCACGCCTGGCACAGCGCATGCAGCGCGATCCAGTACCGGTTCGCGCTGCCAATCGCGGCACAGATCCATGCATGCGTGCCTGCGACGCATCGCCTCGTCCTCGGCAATGCACTACGGTGTCCACACACCGTTGTCATCAGCCCGGCCTGCAGTTCCATCGGCCGGGTTCCCCCTTGATGCCGAAGGAGACCCACCATGATCGCGCGCACCTTGCGTCGGCGGTCGCGGCACGCATGGCGTGCGGCGCTGCTGCTGTGCCTGTCCGTTCCATTGCCGTCGCTGCAGGCGCAAGAGGCGCTGCGTTTGGCCGGCGTCAACCTGTCCGGCGCCGAAATCACGCCGTCGAAGATTCCCGGCGTCCTCGGCGTCGACTACACCTATCCGCGCAGCAGCGACTACACCTATTTCGCCGGCAAGGGCATCAACCTGCTGCGCCTGCCGGTGCGCTGGGAACGCCTGCAACCGCAGCCGCGCGGTCCGCTCGACGCGGCGCAACTGGCGCTGATCGACGACGCCGTGCAGCAAGCCAAGGCGCAGGGCATGTACGTGATCGTGGACATCCACAACTACGCGCGTTACGACGGCCGCCTCATCGGCAGCGCCGGCCTGCCGGTCGCCGCCTTCGTCGACCTGTGGCAGCGTCTGGCGCGCGCCTACGGCAGCGACAACGCGGTGGTATTCGGGCTGATGAACGAGCCGCACGGCATCAGCCCCGCCGCCTGGGCCGACGCCGCGCAAGCCACGGTCGATGCGATCCGCGCCACCGGCGCCAGCAACCTGATCCTGGTGCCGGGCGCGCTGTGGACCGGCGCGCATAGCTGGTACACGCCGGTGGACGGCACCTCGAACGCCAGCGCGTTGGCCACGCTGCACGATCCGCTGCAGCGCGTGGCGCTCGAAGTGCACCAATACCTCGATGCCGATTCCAGCGGCACCAGCCCGGTCTGCGTCAGCGACGACATCGGCGCCGAACGCCTGCGCGCGTTCACCGGATGGTTGCAGGAGACCGGCCACCTCGGCTTCCTCGGTGAATTCGGCGCCGCCGACAATCCGGTCTGCCGGCGCGCGCTCGATGGCATGCTCGCCGACATCGCGCAGCATCCGACGCTGTGGCTGGGCTGGAGCTACTGGGCCGGCGGCGCCTGGTGGCGCGCCGACTATCCGTTCAACGTGCAGCCCGACGCCGACGGCCACGACCGTCCGCAGATGGCGATCCTCGCGCCCTGGGCGCAGCGCATCACGCGCTGAGCGTGGCGCTGCCGGAAGCGGTACACGCGCGCGACGCCATGCGGAACAACACCGTGGCGCGCGCCGACACATAGGCATCGTGCGTCACGTCGGGACGTGTTCCGTGAGCGGCGCTCACGCTTTCTTGCGAGATCAGCCGAGGCGGGCTTTACCGCGAACGCGTCGTCGCGGCTGCGCCGCTCCCACAGGGCAAGCTGCATCCAGCGGATTGTGCGCACGCGGGCGAGTAGAGCCGCCCGCGTGACCTGCGACGTGCAATGCGTCGCACATTTGCGATGACCACGATCGCTCTGGCATGGCGGTTGCAGCGTGGTGCACGGCCGCGCACGCCGCATCGCGGCGGCGCCTGCCGCTCTTTCCCCACGAAGGATCCGTCATGCCACGCAATTCCCGTTTTTTCCGCTCCCCGCAATGGCGGCAGCGCGCCGCGCTGTGCCTGCTCCTGGCCGTCTGCGTGCCGTTCGCCCAAGCGCAGCAAACGCTGCGCTATGCCGGCATCAACCTGGCCGGTGCCGAGTTCAACTCGGCGAAGAAGCCCGGCGTGCTGTTCAAGGACTATGTGTATCCCACCGACGCCGACTATGCGTACACCGCGGCGCAGGGCATGAACATCGTGCGCCTGCCGTTCCTGTGGGAGCGGCTGCAGCCGCAGGCCAACGGCCCGCTGGACACCGCGCAGCTCGACGCCCTGCGCACCGCCGTCGCGCGCGCCAAGCGCTACGACCTGCAGCTGATCCTGGACGTGCACAACTACGCCAAGTACAACGGCGTGCGCATCGGCGGCGACGCGGTGCCGGCGGCGGCGCTGGCCGATCTGTGGCGGCGCCTGGCGCTGGTGTTCGGCAACGACAGCAGCGTGGTGTTCGGGCTGATGAACGAGCCGAACGGCCTGGCATCGGGCGACTGGGCGGCCATCGCGCAGGCGGCGATCGACGCGATCCGCGGCACCGGCGCCGACAATCTGATCCTGGTGCCCGGCACCGCCTTCAGCGGCGCGCACAGCTGGAACAGCACCTGGTACGGCGTGTCCAACGCGCAGGGGTTGCTGACGGTCCACGATCCCGCCGGCAACCTGGCGTTCGAGGTGCATCAGTACCTGGATCCGGACTCCTCCGGCACCAGCGCCGCCTGCGTCAGCACGACCATCGGCACGGAGCGGCTGCAAGGGTTCACCCAATGGCTGCGCGCCAACGGCTATCGCGGCTTCCTCGGCGAGTTCGGTGGCAGCAGCGACGCCACCTGCCTGGCCGCGCTCGACACCATGCTCGACTACGTCCACGCCAACGGCGACGTCTGGCTGGGCTGGACCGCCTGGGCCGGCGGTGCGTGGTGGCGCAGCGACTACGCGTTCAACCTGCAACCGGACAAGAGCGGGGCCGACAAGCCGCAGATGGACGTGCTGGCGGTACGCGCGCAGCAGGTCACGCAATGACCGCGGCAAGGCCGGGGTCCGCGGCGACGGCACGGCGATCGCGCAGCGATTGAGTCGGCCCCGCGACGGGCGCAGACTGTCGCACCTTTCCCGCACGGATCGACGCATGCGCCTGGGCCTGGCCGCCAACCGATTGCACCACCAGGGCAAGGATGCCGCGCTGTTCCGCTGGCTGCGCGCCAGCGAAGCCGGCATCCGCGAGCTGCAGCTCGGCCTGCATGCGGTCGGCCGCACCCACGAGGCGATCGTGCGCGTCGGGTTGTTGAACGGCTATGCCGGCCTCAGGCGCTACCCGTTCGGCCGCGAAGGCGGACTGATGAAGCTGGTGGCCGAAGTCGTGGGCCTGGAAGGCGCCGAACGCACCCTCGACGGCGCCGTCTACCTGATCGATCCGGTCGACCCGTCCTCGATCTTTCCCGAGGCGATCGCGCTCAAGCGCCAGTGCGTGATCCACGGCAAGCCGTTCATTTCGACCGTGGCCAGCGCCCGCGACTGGGTGGAGATGGAGCGCATCCACGCCGCGCTGCCGCCGGACCGTGGCGCCGACGATCTGTACGCGCTGCAGCGGCAGACCCTGGCGCTGATCGCCCACGACGCGATGAAGCCGCAGATGCTGGCGTTCGCCAGCGCGCATTTCGACCTGCTGTCGCGCTTCGCCGAACGCGTGGCCACCGGCACCACTGGCCAGCGGCTCAACGAACTGGCCTGGAGCCGCGGCTGGCCGCAGGGCCAGGAGTGGGTGCACCGCTACCAGAGCGGCCCGATGGGCGGCGACGCGCAGATCGCCGATCGCGTGCTGGAGCGGCGCTGCCACCGCGCGATCTTCTTCGAGGATCCGCATGTCGCGCGCCAGCACGAGGCCGACATCCAGTTGCTGGAACGCGCAGTGACCACGGTCACCGACAGCGCCGTGTGCATCACCTCGCCGGTGATCGCCGCGCGCTGGGCACAGGCCGCCGCACGCCGTATCGCCCCGGACTGACGCGCGCGGTCATCGCGCGCGATCGCGTCGCGCGTGGACAGCAGACAGGGCGCGCCGCGACGCTGCGCTGGCGTGCGTGACCGTACGCACAGTCACTGCGATGTCACGCCGATCGCCAACACTGCCGCGCCTGTCCAGATCCCAGGGGGGATCCCATGTTGCGTTTCATCCTGCGCCTGCTGCTGCTCGGCGCAGCAGTGCTGTGCGCGCTGCCGTCCGCGTCTGCGCAGCCGGCCGAGCGCCTGCGCGTGCACGGTTCCAACAGCCTCGGCGCGCGGCTGATGCCCGCGCTAGTGGAATCGTGGCTGCAGAGCATGGGCTACCGGCAACTGCAACGGCGTCGCGTCGATGCGACAACGCTGGAAATCGCCGCGGTGCGCGACGATGCGCCGCTGGTGGTCGAGATCGCCGGCACCGGCTCGACCGCCGGCCTCGCCGACCTGGTGCATGGCGAGGCCGAACTGGCGATGCTGGCGCGCCAGCCCGACGCGCGCGAACGCGAGGCCGCCTGGCAGCTCGGCGACCTGGCCTCGCCGGACCAGCAGTTCGTCGTGGCCCTGGACGGTGCGCGGATCCTGGTGGCCGCCGACAACCCCATCGCGATGCTGAGCGTGGGTCAGTTGCGCGACATCCTCAGCGGGCGAGTGACCCGCTGGTCGCAACTCGGCGGTGCGGACCTGCCGATCGCACTCCATCGCAGCGCCGTGCATGGCGGACTCGACGATTTCCTGCGCGAGCGCCTGGCGCTGCCGGCGCTGCACGCGTCGGCGGAAATCCTGCATGCCGACCAGGCGGAGTCCGCGCGCGCCATCGTCGGCCATCCCGACGCCTTGGCGATCGTCGGGCTGACCACACCGGTGCCGGCCGGCACGCGCGCCCTGGCCATCGCCGATGGCGGCCTCGCCGTCGCCCCGACCGCGGCGGCAGTGCGCGGCGAGGACTATCCGTTGGTCCAGCGCTACAGCCTGTACGGCGGGCAGATGATGTCGGCGCTCGGCCGCAGCCTGGCCCTGTATGCGATCGGCCCGCCGGCGCAGCAACTGGTGCGCCGGCTCGGTCCGATCGCCATGACGATCGACGTCGCCCCCAGCACACCGCCAAGCGGGAGCGCCGCTGTCCGCACCGACGCGGCCTACGTCCAGGCCGTCGCCGGCGCCCGGCGTCTGACCACCACGCTGCGTTTCAGCCTGCACTCGCTCAACGGGATGTACGAGGCGCGCAGCGCCCAGGACCTGGACCGACTGGTCGCCTTCATGCAGCAGCCGGCGATGCGCGGCCGCGCCCTGGCGGTGATCGGCTTCGCCACGCCGGACAGTGCCAACCGCCTGTACCCGACCATCGCCAGCAACGACCGCGCCGACGTGGTCGCCGCGTACCTGGTGCAACGCGGCGTCGCCGTGGAACGGGTGCGCGGCCTCGGCGCACTGCGTCCGCTGGTCGGCGGCGAAGACGCCGCGGCCAAGGCCCGCAACGAGCGCGTCGAACTCTGGTTGCTGGATCGGGCGCGATAAGGCAGTGCGTTGCAGGGTGGACGCAGCCGGTTGTGCACACCGACGCAATGAGACATCGCCCGTACCCTCATCCGCCCCTTGGGACACCTTTCCCCGAAAAGGGCCATGACCTCTAGGGGAAAAGGAAAGACCAAAGCCCCTCTCCCATCGGGAGAGGGGTTGGGGTGAGGGTCCGGAGCGCGAAGCGCCCCTTCCGGCGGACGATGCACGACTTGGCGCTTCGGCAGGCATTCGATCGCCACGGTTTTCGATGGCCACCGTTCTAGTGCTGCGACCTCCCGCAAGCGACGTGGTGATCAAGCGCGACGTGGATGGGTCTGCCGCGAAGGCCATCGGAATGCCTGATTTAGACACGCCTGTCGTGGCCACGACCGCAGGCGGTCCTTGCAGGGAATGCAGGTCTCGGCTGAAGCCGCTGCTACTCCCATGTTCCCGCTCCTCGCGGCGACACGCATATCGTTGCTACAACGACTCGGCGCACCTCACCTAAACCAGCCTGTCGCGAATGACGCCGCGCTGGCGCCGATCCGTCCATTCGTCATATGGAAACCGGAGCGCACGCTGGCAATCAGGCCATCCCCCGTTCACCGCACCGCGCCTACAGTCGCCCGACAACGCTCGCCCACCTGGCTCCGGAGATCGCCATGTCTCGTCCATCGCACGCCCTTCTTGGCGTGATGCTCGCCGGACTCGCGCTGGCGCACAGCGCGCCCGCCGCCGCAGTGCAGCGGCTGTGGCCGACCGCGGACCAATGGCAACAACTGCACGCGTCGGCCACCACCGACCCGGCCTGGCGCCAGGTCGAGGCGGCGCAGGCCCGGCTGGCCGATGCGGCGCGTGCGCAGGGCGCGCATCCGCTCGACACCCTGAGCACCGGCGGCCGCCTGCACGGCGATCCGGTGAAGGCGGCGACCGAAGCCAGCCTCGGCGACATGCCGCGGATCCAGGCGCTGGCACTGCGCTACGCCCTGGACGGCGAGCGCGCGGACGCGCTGGCGGCCGGCGACCAGCTCGCGCAATGGGCCGCGCGCAATGTGCCCAACGGCAACCCGATCGACGAAACCGGGCTGGAACCGGCGATCTTCGCCTACCGCATCGTCCGCCCGGCCCTGCCCGACGCACAGCGGCGCGCCATCGATGCGTGGATGCGACGCATCGCCGACGCCGAAATCGGCTCGCGCGATCTCAAACGCAAGACCGCCACCAACAACTGGCATAGCCATCGCCTGAAGACCGTGGGCATGATCGGCGCCGCGCTCGACGACACCCGGTTGCTGGACTACGCCCGTACCGGCTTTCGCCAGCAGATTGCCGACAACCTGTTGCCCGACGGACGCAGCATCGATTTCGTCGAACGCGATGCGTTGTCCTATCACGTCTACGACCTGCGCCCGCTGGTGACGCTGGCATTGCTGTTCTCCGAACGCGGCGAGGACCTCTACCACTGGCGCGCACCCAACGGCGCGTCGCTGGCGCGCAGCGTCGACTGGCTGCTGCCGTATCTGCGCGGCGAACGCAGCCACGCCGAGTTCGTCGGCAGCCAGGTGCCGTTCGACAAGGCACGCTCGGACAACGGCGAAGCCGGTCACGTGATCGGCACGCCGTACGCAGCGGAGGGCGCGGAGTCGCTGCTGGTGCTTGCCGCAGCCTACGCCCCCGCCTGCGCCCGCCTGGCCCAACAGCTCGGCCACGGCACGCCGCCCTGGCGCCTGGCGATCAGCACATTGCCCGACTCACCGCGCTAGTCCCGCCACACCTGCCGGCATCGGAACGCCGGCGCTCAGCCATGGCATCGCGCAGGGCTGCGATGCGACACGTCTCGATGCGCGCCATTGCGCATCTCATCGCGCGGCACAGCGGCGCGGGAGGTGGTCGAGCGGTTTGGCCTCATCCGCCCCATCGGGGCACCTTCTCGCGACGGGAGAAGGGAGAACCGAGCCCCTCTTCCGCCGGGAGAGGGGGGGGGTGAGGGTACGGGGCGGGCAGCGCCTCGCCGATCCGCCATTGCGAGGTTTCGGCCGTACTTCCATCGCCAGCTCGCGTCGCGCTGTTTTTTCCCGCGCAATAAAAAATCCCCGTCCTTTCGGACGGGGATTTGGGGTAAAGCCCCTGGCGATGACCTACTCTCGCATGGCTTGAGCCACACTACCATCGGCGCAGCTGCGTTTCACTTCCGAGTTCGGGATGGGATCGGGTGGTTCCACAGCGCTAATTTCACCAGGGAGACGGTTGGAGTGTCGCCACGTGCGTGTTCTCGGTTGTTGGACCGAGGACGGCAGGGCGCCAGCCTCTCATAGGGTGTGATGTAGCGAGCGAGTGAGAGCGATCGACGTGTGTCGCGCTAAGGGATGCTTCTGAGGAAGCATCTTGAGGTTATATGGTCAAGCCGCACGGATCATTAGTATCAGTTAGCTCAATGCATTGCTGCACTTACACACCTGACCTATCAACCACGTAGTCTACATGGTTCCTTTAGGGGACTTGTGTCCCGGGAGATCTCATCTTGAGGCGCGCTTCCCGCTTAGATGCTTTCAGCGGTTATCGCTTCCGAACATAGCTACCCGGCAATGCCACTGGCGTGACAACCGGAACACCAGAGGTTCGTCCACTCCGGTCCTCTCGTACTAGGAGCAGCCCCTCTCAAATCTCCAACGCCCATGGCAGATAGGGACCGAACTGTCTCACGACGTTCTGAACCCAGCTCGCGTACCACTTTAAATGGCGAACAGCCATACCCTTGGGACCGACTACAGCCCCAGGATGTGATGAGCCGACATCGAGGTGCCAAACACCGCCGTCGATATGAACTCTTGGGCGGTATCAGCCTGTTATCCCCGGAGTACCTTTTATCCGTTGAGCGATGGCCCTTCCATACAGAACCACCGGATCACTAAGACCTACTTTCGTACCTGCTTGATCCGTCGATCTTGCAGTCAAGCACGCTTATGCCTTTGCACACAGTGCGCGATGTCCGACCGCGCTGAGCGTACCTTCGTGCTCCTCCGTTACTCTTTAGGAGGAGACCGCCCCAGTCAAACTACCCACCATACACGGTCCCCGATCCGGATTACGGACCTAGGTTAGAACGTCAAGCACGACAGGGTGGTATTTCAAGGATGGCTCCACTGCAGCTAGCGCCACAGTTTCATAGCCTCCCACCTATCCTACACAGACGAACTCAACGTTCAGTGTAAAGCTATAGTAAAGGTTCACGGGGTCTTTCCGTCTTGCCACGGGAACGCTGCATCTTCACAGCGATTTCAATTTCACTGAGTCTCGGGTGGAGACAGCGCCGCTGTCGTTACGCCATTCGTGCAGGTCGGAACTTACCCGACAAGGAATTTCGCTACCTTAGGACCGTTATAGTTACGGCCGCCGTTTACTGGGGCTTCGATCAAGAGCTTCGCCTTGCGGCTGACCCCATCAATTAACCTTCCAGCACCGGGCAGGCGTCACACCCTATACGTCCACTTTCGTGTTTGCAGAGTGCTGTGTTTTTGATAAACAGTCGCAGCGGCCTGGTTTCTGCGACCCTCTTCAGCTATAGCTCGCACGAGCCACCAAAAAGGGTGCACCTTCTCCCGAAGTTACGGTGCCATGTTGCCTAGTTCCTTCACCCGAGTTCTCTCAAGCGCCTGAGAATTCTCATCCTACCCACCTGTGTCGGTTTACGGTACGGTCTGCGTAAGCTGAAGCTTAGGAGCTTTTCCTGGAAGCGTGGTATCAGTGACTTCGTCTAAAAGACTCGTCTCGGTGCTCGGTCTTAAAGGATCCCGGATTTGCCAAAGATCCAAACCTACCGCCTTTCCCCGGGACAACCAACGCCCGGTACACCTAACCTTCTCCGTCCCTCCATCGCACTTACGCGAGGTGCAGGAATATTAACCTGCTTCCCATCGACTACGGCTTTCGCCCTCGCCTTAGGGGCCGACTCACCCTGCGCCGATTAACGTTGCGCAAGGAAACCTTGGGCTTTCGGCGTGCGGGTTTTTCACCCGCATTGTCGTTACTCATGTCAGCATTCGCACTTCCGATACCTCCAGCAGACTTCTCAATCCACCTTCGCAGGCTTACGGAACGCTCCTCTACCGCGCATCGCTTATCGCGATGCACCCCAAGCTTCGGTTCACTGCTTAGCCCCGTTAAATCTTCCGCGCAGACCGACTCGACCAGTGAGCTATTACGCTTTCTTTAAAGGGTGGCTGCTTCTAAGCCAACCTCCTGGCTGTCTATGCCTTTCCACATCGTTTTCCACTTAGCAGTGAATTTGGGACCTTAGCTGTGGGTCTGGGTTGTTTCCCTTTTCACGACGGACGTTAGCACCCGCCGTGTGTCTCCCATACAGTCCGTCTCGGTATTCGGAGTTTGCAATGGTTTGGTAAGTCGCGATGACCCCCTAGCCATAACAGTGCTCTACCCCCGAGAGGATACATATGAGGCGCTACCTAAATAGCTTTCGAGGAGAACCAGCTATCTCCGGGTTCGATTAGCTTTTCACTCCTAATCACACCTCATCCCCTACCTTTGCAACGGGAGTGGGTTCGGGCCTCCAGTCAGTGTTACCTGACCTTCACCCTGGGCATGACTAGATCACCCGGTTTCGGGTCTACTGCCCGCGACTATGCGCCCTTATCAGACTCGGTTTCCCTTCGCCTCCCCTATACGGTTAAGCTTGCCACGAACAGTAAGTCGCTGACCCATTATACAAAAGGTACGCAGTCACTCTTGCGAGCTCCTACTGCTTGTACGCACACGGTTTCAGGATCTATTTCACTCCCCTCTCCGGGGTTCTT